>NZ_JUPI01000151.1 GCF_001074805.1 Streptococcus parasanguinis
AATTTTATTCTTTTCTTAGTTCAATGACTTGATCGTATCGACTTTCATTATCAATATGGTGAGCGATTTCTAACACCATCATCGGTAGTGAGAAAATCAAGTCTCGAACCATCTGGCTATTTTCTACGTCAAGAGCTGCAGTTACCTCATCTGCTAATAAAATATCCTTTTTACGAAGAAGGAAGCGGGCTAGTTCAATCCGGACTCGTTGTCCACCTGAAATATTTTCTCCGTTATTAGTGATTACAAAATCAAGTCCATCAGTTAGTTCATGGTCGAGTTTGACCTGTCTCAAAACAGTCTCCAATTCTTGATCTGAAAACTCTTGTCCCAAACTAAGATTGTAGCGAACAGTATCATTAAAGAGGAAAGGATGCTGGCTGATAATGCCTACCTGACGAACAAAGTGACTTGTTTTAACTCCATCTCTTGTACGACAAGTAATCGTTCCGGCATCCGGCTTTTCTTCCCCTGTGATCATTCGGAAGAGGGTTGATTTCCCACAGCCACTTGGCCCTTTGATGAGGACTTTTTCGCCTTGTCGAATGGATAGATTAAGATCGCGAATAATCTCTCTACCATTATAAGATTTACTTAAATGAGAAATTTCTAGTTCTTCTACTTGAGAGATCGAATGATTGTCCGATTTACTATCATCTGCTCGATTCAAGATTCCGAAAATCTTTTCTGCCGTTGTTTTGGCTCCTTGTACTTCAACCACATCATACATAATATTTTGTATAGGACCTACCAGTTGACCAGCGGCAATATACATTGCAACCAGGCTAGCCACTGAAACATGATGACCCTGCATAGCAAGGAAGAACCCTAATACCAAGGGGAGTACTTGGCTCAGAAAGACCATAAAACCATTACAAAAGAAAACAATATTATGGGTAAAAGCAAACTTTTGAATGGCTCGCTGATAACGTAGGTTGATATTCCAGACGCGCTGAGAATTTTCAGGCAAGGCCTGATTCATCCGCAAGGTTTGAGCCCCTCGAATACTATCAGAGATTTGGTTATGAACGGCTGTTCTTCCCTGAGACATTTCATCCCCTGAATTCTTTAGCTTATTATTCATTAAGAATTGTGGAATGGGACGTAAGATCGTGAAGAAAACAAAGATAGAACCCAATAAAACATTTTGGGCAATGATATAGATCGCCGTAATCAGCGCTCCAAATCCCCAACATGAAATAGTCATATAGCGTTCAAAAAAGTTATCTCCTAAAAATTCCATATCCTGTGTCAGCATGGTAATCTTTTCATCTTCACTATATTCCCTGTCTTCCATTAACTTATGAAACAATGCCGTTCGGATATTCATGTGAATTTCACGTCGAAAGACATTATTTGCATGATTACAAAATAACATTAGACTATACAAAACGAAATAGACAGAAAAACCAAAGAGAGCAAATTTCCAAATAGAGGAATAGGTAAGGTTATTTTGATCTATAGATAATGCTTTGGCAACAACCAAAGGTTGACCTAATGCGAGACCCCCATTTGCCAGTGCCCCAATAATGGTTAGGTATTTTGTTTTTTTATCAAGATATTTAAAGATATTAATCATAAATCTCTCCTAGAAAATAGAACCCTATGATTGAGAAATATCAGATGTAATCATTAAATCTTATTACATATTATTCTTTGTGATATATTTTACATGCTCATTATACATCTAAAAATAAGTCTGGTCAATGAATATTCAAAA
>NZ_JUPI01000152.1 GCF_001074805.1 Streptococcus parasanguinis
GCTAAGCGACTACCTTATCTCACAGGGGGCAACCCCCAACTACTTCCGGCGTTCTAGGGCTTAACTGCTGTGTTCGGCATGGGTACAGGTGTATCTCCTAGGCTATCGTCACTTAACTCTGAATGTTTAAACATTCAAAATTGAATATCTATATTCTAACAAGTTAAACTCACGTTGTCAATATCTTCTGACTCTTTGGATAAGTCCTCGAGCTATTAGTATTAGTCCGCTCCATTGCTCACACAACTTCCACTCCTAACCTATCTACCTGATCTTCTCTCAGGGCTCTTACTGATATAAAATCATGGGAAATCTCATCTTGAGGTGGGTTTCACACTTAGATGCTTTCAGCGTTTATCCCTTCCCTACATAGCTACCCAGCGATGCCTCTGGCGAGACAACTGGTACACCAGCGGTAAGTCCACTCTGGTCCTCTCGTACTAGGAGCAGATCCTCTCAAATTTCCTACGCCCGCGACGGATAGGGACCGAACTGTCTCACGACGTTCTGAACCCAGCTCGCGTGCCGCTTTAATGGGCGAACAGCCCAACCCTTGGGACCGACTACAGCCCCAGGATGCGACGAGCCGACATCGAGGTGCCAAACCTCCCCGTCGATGTGAACTCTTGGGGGAGATAAGCCTGTTATCCCCAGGGTAGCTTTTATCCGTTGAGCGATGGCCCTTCCATACGGAACCACCGGATCACTAAGCCCGACTTTCGTCCCTGCTCGAGTTGTAGCTCTCGCAGTCAAGCTCCCTTATACCTTTACACTCTGCGAATGATTTCCAACCATTCTGAGGGAACCTTTGGGCGCCTCCGTTACCTTTTAGGAGGCGACCGCCCCAGTCAAACTGCCCGTCAGACACTGTCTCCGATAGGGATCACCTATCCGGGTTAGAGTGGCCATAACACAAGGGTAGTATCCCAACATCGCCTCCATCGAAACTGGCGTCCCGATCTCTATGGCTCCTACCTATCCTGTACATGTGGCACAGACACTCAATATCAAACTGCAGTAAAGCTCCATGGGGTCTTTCCGTCCTGTCGCGGGTAACCTGCATCTTCACAGGTACTAAAATTTCACCGAGTCTCTCGTTGAGACAGTGCCCAAATCATTACGCCTTTCGTGCGGGTCGGAACTTACCCGACAAGGAATTTCGCTACCTTAGGACCGTTATAGTTACGGCCGCCGTTTACTGGGGCTTCAATTCATACCTTCGCTTACGCTAAGCACTCCTCTTAACCTTCCAGCACCGGGCAGGCGTCACCCCCTATACATCATCTTACGATTTAGCAGAGAGCTGTGTTTTTGATAAACAGTTGCTTGGGCCTATTCACTGCGGCTGACATAAAGTCAGCACCCCTTCTCCCGAAGTTACGGGGTCATTTTGCCGAGTTCCTTAACGAGAGTTCTCTCGCTCACCTGAGGCTACTCGCCTCGACTACCTGTGTCGGTTTGCGGTACGGGTAGAGTATGATTAACGCTAGAAGCTTTTCTTGGCAGTGTGACGTCACTAACTTCGCTACTAAACTTCGCTCCCCATCACAGCTCAATGTTATAGAATTAAGCATTTAACTCAATTCACACCTCACTGCTTAGACGTGCACTTCCAGTCGCACGCTTTAGTTAGCCTACTGCGTCCCTCCTTCACTACATACTCTAGTACAGGAATATCAACCTGTTGTCCATCGGATACACCTTTCGGTCTCTCCTTAGGTCCCGACTAACCCAGGGCGGACGAGCCTTCCCCTGGAAACCTTAGTCTTACGGTGGACAGGATTCTCACCTGTCTTTCGCTACTCATACCGGCATTCTCACTTCTATGCGTTCCAGCGCTCCTCACGGTACACCTTCTCCACACATAGAACGCTCTCCTACCATACCTATAAAGGTATCCACAGCTTCGGTAAATTGTTTTAGCCCCGGTACATTTTCGGCGCAGGGTCACTCGACTAGTGAGCTATTACGCACTCTTTGAATGAATAGCTGCTTCTAAGCTAACATCCTAGTTGTCTGTGCAACCCCACATCCTTTTCCACTTAACAATTATTTTGGGACCTTAGCTGGTGGTCTGGGCTGTTTCCCTTTCGACTACGGATCTTAGCACTCGCAGTCTGACTGCCGACCATAATTCATTGGCATTCGGAGTTTATCTGAGATTGGTAATCCGGGATGGACCCCTCACCCAAACAGTGCTCTACCTCCAAGAATCTCAATGTCGACGCTAGCCCTAAAGCTATTTCGGAGAGAACCAGCTATCTCCAAGTTCGTTTGGAATTTCTCCGCTACCCACAAGTCATCCAAGCACTTTTCAACGTGCCCTGGTTCGGTCCTCCAGTGAGTTTTACCTCACCTTCAACCTGCTCATGGGTAGGTCACATGGTTTCGGGTCTACGACATAATACTAATGCGCCCTATTCAGACTCGGTTTCCCTACGGCTCCGTCTCTTCAACTTAACCTCGCATCATATCGTAACTCGCCGGTTCATTCTACAAAAGGCACGCTCTCACCCATTAACGGGCTCGAACTTGTTGTAGGCACACGGTTTCAGGTTCTATTTCACTCCCCTCCCGGGGTGCTTTTCACCTTTCCCTCACGGTACTGGTTCACTATCGGTCACTAGAGAGTATTTAGGGTTGGGAGATGGTCCTCCCAGATTCCGACGGGATTTCTCGTGTCCCGCCGTACTCAGGATACTGCTAGGTATAAAGACTATTTCGAATACGAGGCTCTTACTCTCTTTGGCTGACCTTCCCATGTCATTCTTCTATAATCTTTAAGTCCACATTGCAGTCCTACAACCCCGAAGAGTAAACTCTTCGGTTTGCCCTCCTGCCGTTTCGCTCGCCGCTACTCAGGCAATCGCTTTTGCTTTCTCTTCCTGCAGCTACTTAGATGTTTCAGTTCACTGCGTCTTCCTCTACCTATCCTTAACAGATAGGAGTACTAGCCATTAGCTAGTGGGTTCCCCCATTCGGACATCTCTGGATCGTCGCTTACTTACAGCTCCCCAAAGCATTTCGTCGTTTGTCACGTCCTTCTTCGGCTTCTAGTGCCAAGGCATCCACCGTGCGCCCTTATTAACTTAACCTTATTTTTGGTCTTACGACCTAAACTCTTTAAATATTTACAGCGTTTCGGTTTATTTTTCTTGTTACTATTTGATATAGATATTCAATTTTCAATGTTCAAACTTAACACTACTAAAGTGTTAATGGAGCCTAGCGGGATCGAACCGCTGACCTCCTGCGTGCAAAGCAGGCGCTCTCCCAGCTGAGCTAAGGCCCCACAAGACCTCTCAAAACTAAACAAGACCAACGTACAGGTTTCCTTTTCCTTAGAAAGGAGGTGATCCAGCCGCACCTTCCGATACGGCTACCTTGTTACGACTTCACCCCAATCATCTATCCCACCTTAGGCGGCTGGCTCCAAATGGTTACCTCACCGACTTCGGGTGTTACAAACTCTCGTGGTGTGACGGGCGGTGTGTACAAGGCCCGGGAACGTATTCACCGCGGCGTGCTGATCCGCGATTACTAGCGATTCCGACTTCATGTAGGCGAGTTGCAGCCTACAATCCGAACTGAGACTGGCTTTAAGAGATTAGCTTGCCGTCACCGACTCGCGACTCGTTGTACCAGCCATTGTAGCACGTGTGTAGCCCAGGTCATAAGGGGCATGATGATTTGACGTCATCCCCACCTTCCTCCGGTTTATTACCGGCAGTCTCGCTAGAGTGCCCAACTGAATGATGGCAACTAACAATAGGGGTTGCGCTCGTTGCGGGACTTAACCCAACATCTCACGACACGAGCTGACGACAACCATGCACCACCTGTCACCTCTGTCCCGAAGGAAAACTCTATCTCTAGAGCGGTCAGAGGGATGTCAAGACCTGGTAAGGTTCTTCGCGTTGCTTCGAATTAAACCACATGCTCCACCGCTTGTGCGGGCCCCCGTCAATTCCTTTGAGTTTCAACCTTGCGGTCGTACTCCCCAGGCGGAGTGCTTAATGCGTTAGCTGCGGCACTGAGTCCCGGAAAGGACCCAACACCTAGCACTCATCGTTTACGGCGTGGACTACCAGGGTATCTAATCCTGTTTGCTCCCCACGCTTTCGAGCCTCAGCGTCAGTTACAGACCAGAGAGCCGCTTTCGCCACCGGTGTTCCTCCATATATCTACGCATTTCACCGCTACACATGGAATTCCACTCTCCCCTTCTGCACTCAAGTTAAACAGTTTCCAAAGCGTACTATGGTTAAGCCACAGCCTTTAACTTCAGACTTATCTAACCGCCTGCGCTCGCTTTACGCCCAATAAATCCGGATAACGCTCGGGACCTACGTATTACCGCGGCTGCTGGCACGTAGTTAGCCGTCCCTTTCTGGTAAGTTACCGTCACAGTGTGAACTTTCCACTCTCACACTCGTTCTTCTCTTACAACAGAGCTTTACGATCCGAAAACCTTCTTCACTCACGCGGCGTTGCTCGGTCAGACTTCCGTCCATTGCCGAAGATTCCCTACTGCTGCCTCCCGTAGGAGTCTGGGCCGTGTCTCAGTCCCAGTGTGGCCGATCACCCTCTCAGGTCGGCTATGTATCGTCGCCTTGGTGAGCCGTTACCTCACCAACTAGCTAATACAACGCAGGTCCATCTGGTAGTGGAGCATTTGCCCCTTTCAAATCAACATCATGCAATGTCGACTGTTATGCGGTATTAGCTATCGTTTCCAATAGTTATCCCCCGCTACCAGGCAGGTTACCTACGCGTTACTCACCCGTTCGCAACTCATCCGCTCGGTGCAAGCACCAAGCTTCAGCGTTCTACTTGCATGTATTAGGCACGCCGCCAGCGTTCATCCTGAGCCAGGATCAAACTCTCATTAAAATAATTGTTTGTCTTAAACTCATTCTGTCACTGACAGATTTATTGTTTTTTTATTGTTCAGTTACTATAACCTTAGTTATAGTGCCCTGCACATTGGTTCGTCTTGTTCAGTTTTCAAAGGTCTTTGTCGCTCTCTCGCGACAACTATATTAGTATATCATGACCTGGACTTACTGTCAATACTTTTT
>NZ_JUPI01000153.1 GCF_001074805.1 Streptococcus parasanguinis
TTGGAGGATTACCCAAGTCCGGCTGAAGGGAACGGTCTTGAAAACCGTCAGGCGTGTAAAAGCGTGCGTGGGTTCGAATCCCACATCCTCCTTAATATTAACGCGGGATGGAGCAGCTCGGTAGCTCGTCGGGCTCATAACCCGAAGGTCGTAGGTTCAAATCCTGCTCCCGCAATTTGGCTCGGTAGCTCAGTTGGTAGAGCAATGGATTGAAGCTCCATGTGTCGGCGGTTCGATTCCGTCTCGCGCCAT
>NZ_JUPI01000154.1 GCF_001074805.1 Streptococcus parasanguinis
ACCAAATCTTTAGCTTGGGTAAAATCACTAGCTGAAACTGTGATAGGATTCGTTAACAATTGGTATCCAGTTGGAGCTGTCAATTCCTTGATAACATAATCTTTCGCTTCAAATCCAATGAAGGTTACAAGACCATTCTCATCTGAAGTAGCAGTCGCTTGACCTTCGCCATATGGGTTAGCTACGGGAGTCGTACCATCTGCCTCATAGAGCCCAAAGACTGCTCCTAGAAGGCCTTTACCTTCCTCGTTCACCTTATGTAATTGAATGTTGTAGAGTTTTAATTCAGGTTTGTCAACAGTCGGAGGAGTTGGTGGAATTGAAGTGAATGGTTTGTTAACGACATTTCCTTTATCCACTACACTGTTTGAAGCAACCAAATCACTAGCTGCGATCTTGATAACTTCATCTGATAATTGGTAACCGTCTGGAGCTGTAAGCTCTCTCACTACATAATCTTTTGCTTCTAATCCTGTAAA
>NZ_JUPI01000155.1 GCF_001074805.1 Streptococcus parasanguinis
ACGAAGCTGAATTCGTTGGCTTTAAGCTCACGGCCTTCCAAACGTTTAGTGAAGTTGAATTCTACTTCAACTGGAACGTTGTTTACACGTTTTTCAGTTGGTTTGCTTGGTTTTTCAACTTTCTTAGTAGTTGGGTTGTAGTAGTTGACTACTTGAGCCGCAGTATTTTCAATATCCACACCACCAGGTACATCAGCTTTCACTGTTGTTGGGATGTCGAACTTGTAGTAACGTCCAAATGCGAATTTAGTTGTGTCGATCACTTGTGTGTTTTCTGCGTCGCCAAGTGACTTCGTGAAGCCATCTTTAAGGGTTGCAGTGATCACACCGTTGTTCACAGCGATATCGAATTTATCTGTTACTTCTGCGCCTGTTACTGAATCGTAAGCTTTGATCTTAGTAGAATCAAGTTCCAACTTAGCTTCATCGTAGTCATCTGAGATTCCTACTGATTGGATGTTGTCCTTGTTAGATGCGTCGAATTTAGTTGTATCCAACCATACTTGGTAAACCAACTTGTCGCCACGTTTAACAGTCTTGGTATTCAAGTTTTGTTTTTCGTTGTTTGATGCATCGTCCGCATATGGGTTCGCATTTGTATCTGCGTACTTGTCTGCCAACTCTTTATCGTCATCAACGAGCTTGTCACCAGTGATATCGAATTTCTCTTCAGAAACAACATATTTCTCTGGTTGGAACTTAGGTTCTTCTGGAGGAGTTACACGGTTGTTAAATTCTTTATCCGCAATGTTGCCTACAGTTGCCACAAGAACTTTAGCAGTACCATCGTGTTTAACTGTGACTGTTACATTCGCTTTCATTGTGTCGTAT
>NZ_JUPI01000156.1 GCF_001074805.1 Streptococcus parasanguinis
GACTCACTGAAACGGAGGCTTGAACCTGCGAGTCTGACTGACTTAACGAAACAGATTGTGATGTTTTTTCAGACGCACTCTTAGATGCTAATTCTGAAGCAACTTTGGACAGTGAGTCTGATTGACTGACAGAAACAGATTCTTGTATCAAGGAATCGGACTGACTCGCTGAAACCGAGGCTTGGACCAAGGACTCAGATTGGCTAGCTGAAACGGACTCTTGTACCAACGAATTGGATTGACTTGCTGAAACGGACTCTTGTACCAACGAATCAGATTGGCTTGCCGATACAGATGTCTGAACCTGCGATTCTGATTGACTTGCGGAAACGGACGATTGAACCAAAGACTCTGATTGACTAGCTGAAACCGATGTCTGAACCAAAGACTCGGATTTGCTAGACGATACAGATGCCTGAACCTGCGAGTCTGATTGACTGGCGGAAACCGACTCTTGTACCAACGAATCTGATTGACTTGCAGAAACGGATGCTTGTACTAACGAATCTGACTGGCTCGCAGAAACGGATGCTTGTACTAACGAATTTGACTGGCTCGCAGAAACGGATGCTTGAATCAACGACTCTGATTGACTTGCAGAAATTGAGGCTTGTACCTGTGACTCTAATTGACTCGCAGAAACGGACGCTTGAACCAACGACTCTGATTGACTTGCGGAAACTGATTCTTGTACCAGTGAGTCTGATTGGCTGGCCGATACAGATGCCTGAACCAAGGATTCGGACTGACTCGCTGAAACGGATGCTTGAACCAGTGATTCAGATTGACTCATCGAAATAGATTGCGACAAGGAAATCAGTTTAGAAACCACTTCCTCCGATCCAACCGCCGATGTTGACTGCGATTGAGACACAGAAATTGATTTGGATACTAAATTAGATAAGGATACCGACTGACTTAACGAAACAGATTTCGAGGCTTTTTCAGACTCACTCTTAGATGCTGATGCCGCTTTTGATTGTGAGTCTGATTGACTGACAGAAACAGATTCTTGTATCAAGGAATCGGACTGACTAGCTGAAACCGACTCTTGTACCAACGAATCGGATTGACTCGCTGAAACGGACTCTTGTACCAAGGAATCAGATTGACTTGTGGAAACGGACTCTTGTACCAACGAATCAGATTGGCTTGCCGATACAGATGTCTGAACCTGCGAT
>NZ_JUPI01000157.1 GCF_001074805.1 Streptococcus parasanguinis
AAGCCAAGCACAGAGTCAAGTACAGAACCAAGCAAGGAAGAAACGAAGCCAAGCACAGAGTCAAGTACAGAACCAAGCAAGGAAGAAACGAAGCCAAGCACCGAATCAAGTACAGAACCAAGCA
The DNA here is from genome assembly GCF_001074805.1 of Streptococcus parasanguinis. Classification (GTDB taxonomy): domain Bacteria; phylum Bacillota; class Bacilli; order Lactobacillales; family Streptococcaceae; genus Streptococcus; species Streptococcus parasanguinis_A. The sequence continues at coordinate 125 of NZ_JUPI01000157.1, forward strand.
AGGAAGAAACAAAACCAAGCACCGAAGTAAGTACAGAACCAAGCAAGGAAGAAACGACACCAAGCACCGAAGCAAGTACGGAACCAAGCAAGGAAGAAACAACACCAAGTAGTTCAACTACTATTGTTCCTACAAACAGTAACAGTGTTAGTACCGTTGGTCGCCCAGTTTTACCAACAAATTCATATATTTTAGTAGACCAAGCAACAGATATCGTTTTGCAAAACCCTGATTTTGCTCAAGGTGGCTATAGTCTCCTTGTTGAAGTTTTGAAAGATGTCAAAGAACTAGCTGGTAAAGATTACAAGGCATATAATATTCAATTATCGAACCAAAATAATCCTGTACATCAAATTAGTCCAACGGTTGTGACCATTCCAGTCAATGGGCAAAAAGAAGTAGAAGCAGTTTATGGTATCGGTGAAAATGGCCAATTGGAATCCTTCCAATTCCAACTAAATGAAGATAAGTCAGCCGTAACATTTACAACCTCTCATTTCTCAACTTATGGTGTAGTTTATAAATCTGCAGCAAAAATTGAAGTGAAGAAAGGTGAGAAAAAATTACCATCAACCGGACAAAGTATCTCAATCGCGACGATGGTAGGCGGAGTTATTTTGACAGTTTTTGGATTTGGCTACTACATCGAAAAACGTAGAACCCATTAAACGATACAGTTTATAAGATACAACAAAAAAGGAAGTGAGAATGAAATCTCTCTTCCTTCTTTTTTAGTCTGCAGTTTGTTCAGATGCTTCTAATTTTTTTCCAAGGTCGATAATATATTGTTTGAGATCATCTTTGACTTGAGGGTGTTTCAAGGCATAGTCAATCGAAGTTTTCATGAAGCCGAATTTATCACCCACATCGTAGCGCTGGCCTTTAAATTCACGGGCAAAGACTCGTTGGGTCTTATTGAGGGTGTCGATCGCATCCGTCAATTGAATTTCATTGCCGGCACCTGGTTCTTGATTTGCAAGAATATCAAAGATTTCAGGAGTCAAGAGGTAGCGTCCGATAATAGCGAGATCACTTGGAGCATCCTCTGGATTTGGCTTTTCGACAAAAGTTTCAACGCTATAAAGACCATTGATACCTTCGCCTTGAGGTGCGATCACACCGTAAGAAGAAACCTCTTCGTGAGGGACTTCCATCACAGCGATGGTTGACGCATGAGTTTCATCGTAGTCGTTCATCAATTGTTTGGTCAATGGTAAGGCATCATCATTAGTGATGTCCATGAGGTCATCTCCCAACATAACGACAAAAGGCTCGTTTCCAACAAAGGCCTTGGCTTGAAGAACAGCGTCCCCTAAACCTCGAGGGTGACTTTGGCGGATGAAATGAAGATTGATCGCTGTTGTATCATTGACCAACTTGAGTAAGTCAGTCTTGCCTTTTTGCTCGAGATTGTATTCCAATTCGAAGTTAGAATCGAAATGGTCTTCGATCGAACGTTTAGCCTTCCCTGTTACGACAAGGATTTCTTCAATCCCAGATTTCAGAGCCTCTTCTACGATGAATTGGATCGTAGGTTTGTCAACGATTGGCAACATTTCTTTTGCCAAAGCTTTGGTAGCTGGGAGGAAGCGTGTCCCCAAACCAGCCGCAGGAATGACTGCTTTTCTAACTTTAGTCATATAGTTTCCTTTCTAAAAGGTATGATTCATTATAGGGTGGTTGACTTATTTCCACTCGTTTTCTTCTTTAAATTCATTGCTCATCATGTGGTGGATGGCTTCGCGGATATCTTTTCCTTCATAGATGACTTGGTAAATGGCTTGTGTAATTGGCATGTAGACATCCAATTCTTGGGCCAGCTCGTGGGCGACTTTGGTCGTAGAGATCCCTTCAATGATCATGCCCATGTTGGCTTCGATATCTTCCAGTTTTTCGCCACGTCCGAGAGCATCCCCAGCTCGCCAGTTGCGAGAGTGAACAGAAGTTCCGGTAACGATCAGGTCACCAACCCCAGACAGACCGCTATAGGTCAATGGGCTAGCTCCGAGCTTAACGCCAAGGCGCGTGATTTCAGCGAGACCGCGCGTGATGATGGCTGCTTTGGCATTGTCACCATAACCAAGACCGTGCAGGGCTCCAGCTCCGACCGCGATGATATTCTTCAAGGCTCCAGCAGTTTCCACTCCGATAACATCTGTATTGGTATAGAGGCGGAAGTAGTGATTGCTAAAGAGTTCTTGAACATAGCGAGCCGCTTCTAAATCTTTTGAGGCTGCTGTAATGAGGGTGATATCCCGTACGATGGTCTCCTCTGCATGACTTGGTCCAGAAACGACCACTACCTCGCTGCGAAGAGAAGCAGGAATTTCTTCTTCAAGGATTTGAGAAATCCGATCGTGTGTACCAGGTTCTAATCCCTTAGAAGCATGCATGACTGTGACAGGGTGATCCAGTGTTTCAGCGACTTGTTTAGCGACCAAGCGGGTCACCTTTGTAGGAACGACAAAAAGGATAGCATCCACACCGTCCAAAGCAGCTTTCAGATCGGTCGTAGCAGTAATCTCTTCGCTAATAACGATGTCTTTGAAATAGCGTTGATTGGTATGAGCGGTATTGATTTCATCGATTTGTTCTTGGATATTTCCCCAGAGACGGACTTCATGGCCGTTATCATTGAGGACTTGTGAAAGGGCTGTTCCCCATGAACCAGGACCCAATACTGCAACGGTTTGTTTTTCCATTGTATCTTCCATTTCTATGTCTATTTTTTCAACAAGGCTAGGAATCTAGCGCTTGCGCCTTCGAAACGGCCCAATGTGTGCCTTGAAGGACGATTCTATTTTCCTCTCTATTTTAACATAATATAGGTAAAAAAACTTGTATGATTATCAATTGTTTTATGAAGAAATTTCATTTAGCAGGGAAATCAAATGAAAAAATACTACTTTGTACTTGCAATAGTACTAGTTTTTGATATAATAGTTTCGCTTATTATTATGAATATAAGGGGAGAAAAAATGAAAAAGTTAGCAATATATTTATCAATGATGCTTTCATTATTGATTGTGTGCTTTACGCTTTTTTCTAAAAATGTAAAAGCAGAAACGTCAAAAAAAGTGGATGTCATCACGGATGTGAAAATTCAAAATAATGATGGTGGTGATTTAACAGACTCACTTGGAAGATATGATACTTTCCGTCTGAATGCCAAATTTGCTTTAGAAGGAAAAAACGTTAAAGCAGGGGATACGACCGAAGTAACAATTGCTTCTCCGATTGATATCAAATCGCAGGATTTTGAAATTAAAGACTCCATTACTGGTAAATTGATTGCCAATGCAAAAGTTAACTCAACTACTGGTAAAATTGTCTTAACATTTACAAAATTTGTCGAAGAGAAAAATGATATTTCAGGTTCGTTCTTCTTCTATGCTGGTGTTAATAAAGATAAGTTCCCAAATGATGGTAATGCACCAGTCAAGGTCTCTGTTAATAACAAAGTGAAATTCGATGGTACAGTAAAAAGTGGAACCATCGGAGAAGGTAAACGGTATACTATTATCAAATCAGGTTGGGATAATGGAGATCACAAGAGCCTAGGTTTTCGTATTTCTGTCAATCGGACCAATGAGGCAATTAGCAATGCAGTTCTGTCCGATACTATGGAATCACCAGGTGTCACCTACAAGCCAGGTAGCTTTAAGATCTACAAAGGTACTTGGGATCACAGCAGTGGAACATGGCAACTTCTAAACAAAACAGATGTTACCTCCCAATACACTGTCAATGCAACAGATACTACATTTACGATTAATCTAGGGAACATTTCTGCTAATGATCACTTTGCAGTTGAATATGAAGCAGTTGTTAACTATGATGCGGTTGACCGTGAGGTGATCAAAAATAAAGCAACCATCGTAGGTGATAATAAAAAACCATACGATTCAAATAGTAAAGTAAATATCCAAATCGCTGGTGGTGAAGGTGTTGGTTATGCCTTCGGCATTCAAGTTCATAAAGTTGACGAAAGTAATGAACCGCTGAAAGGTGCGAAATTCCAAGTTATCCGTCAAGCAACTGGCCAAGTATTAGGTGAGTTTGAATCAGATGCTAAAGGTGAATTTAGCCTTAAGGAACTCTTGAGAGATAAATACATCATCAAAGAAATTCAAGCTCCGGAAGGGTATGAGTTGGCAGAAGATACAATTGTTGAAGCTAGCGAATTTACGACACCAACGAAACCTGTTAGCAAAACCATTGTAAACAAGAGAGAGAAGCCGGCCAAAACCCAAGCTGTTATTGAGCTGGATAAAGTTCTTACAGGTCGTGACTTGGTAGACGGTGAGTTTAGCTTTGAATTGTATGAAGGTACTAATAAGCTTCAAACTGTCACCAACAAATCTGGCAAAGTGACTTTTGATGCCATTTCTTACACAGCAGAAGGTGAACATACTTACACTGTGAAAGAGGTTAAAGGGGACAATGCCACGATTACTTACGATGCTTCTGAAAAACAAGTGACTGTTAAAGTCACTCGTGATGGAGGAGCTTTGAAGGCAGAAGTCGTCTACCCAGAAAGCAAAACATTTACCAATGCCTTCACCCCAAACGCCACGACAGCAACAATTGAGTTGACAAAAGAGTTGACAGGTCGCGATTTGGTAGACGGTGAGTTTAGCTTTGAATTGTATGAAGGTACTAATAAACTTCAAACTGTCACCAATAAAGCCGGTAAAGTGACCTTTGATGCCATTTCTTACACAGCGGAAGGTGAACATACTTACACTGTGAAAGAAGTTAAAGGGAATAATGCGACTATTGCTTACGATACTTCTGAAAAACAAGTGACTGTTAAAGTCACTCGTGATGGAGATTCCTTGAAGGCAGAAGTCGTCTACCCAGAAAGTAAAACATTTACCAATGCTTTCACCCCAAATGCGACGACAGCAACAATTGAGTTGACAAAAGAGTTGACAGGTCGTGACTTGGTAGACGGCGAGTTTAGCTTTGAATTGTACGAAGGAACTAACAAACTTCAAACAGTCACCAATAAAGCCGGTAAAGTGACCTTTGATGCGATTTCTTACACAGCAGAAGGAGAACACACCTACACTGTGAAAGAAGTCAAAGGGAACGTCCCAGGTATTACATACGATACAGCCGAGAAACAAGTAACTGTTAAGGTGACAAAAGAAGGAGACAACCTAAAAGCAACAGTTGTCTATCCAGAAAGTAAGGTCTTTGCAAATACTTACTCAGCTACAAGTCCAGCGAAGGCTCAGATTTCAGCGAGCAAGATTTTAGAAGGCCGTGCTTTGAAAGATGGCGAATTCAGCTTTACCTTGTTGGATGAAGCTGGAAAAGTCCTTCAAACAAAACAAAATGCTGCAGATGGTTCCGTAGCTTTTGATGAAATTTCTTATTCACAAGAGGATGCAGGAAAAACCTTCCATTACACGATTAAAGAAGTGATTCCTCAATCTCAAGAAAAAGGAATGACCTATGATCAAGCCAGCATCGAAGCGACGGTAACCGTGACCAAAGATGATGCAAGCAATGCGATCAAGGCTACTGTGGCATATGGTGAGAAGAAATCCTTCAAAAATACTTTTGTCACAAGTGAAATCCCACCAACACCACCAGTAGTTGAGAAACCAGAGTTGAAGCTTTACAACATTCAACTACATAAGGTCAATGGTGAAGGGCAAACTCTAGCAGGTGCAGTATTCGGGCTTTTTGAAGCAGATGGTGTGACAGCAGTAGCTAACCCATATGGCGAAGGCCAAGCGACTGCAACGTCTGATAAAGATGGTCTTGTGACTTTCAAAGGATTTGAAGCGAAAGATTATGTAGTGAGAGAACTCACAGCTCCAGACGGATATCAACTATCAAAGGTTGTTATTAAAGTATCTGCTAGCGAATTCAGCACCGCAACTAACCTTGTGGTAGATAAAGGAAATGTGGTGAATAACCCATATACTGAAATCCCACCAACACCACCAGTAGTTGACAAACCTGAATTGAAACTCTACAGTATCCAATTGCACAAAGTGAACCAAGAAGGGAAGGCTCTTGTTGGTGCCGTATTCGGTCTCTTTGAGGCAGATGGTACGACTCCAGTCGCTAACCCATATGGCGAAGGCCAAGCGACTGCAACTTCTGATGCGAATGGTCTTGTAACCTTTACAGGATTAGAAGCAAAAGATTATGTAGTGAGAGAGCTTACAGCTCCAGACGGTTACCAA
>NZ_JUPI01000158.1 GCF_001074805.1 Streptococcus parasanguinis
ATTTTCTTCGTCAGTGACATCGTCTTTAATCTTGTTACCATTGACGTCAACATAGTGAACGTATACATTACCCTTAGGTTGAGTTGGCTCTTCTTTCACTTCTTTGTAAACGTAAGTGATGATTGAGCGTGGTTTATCAACTTTACCTTTAATTGGATCAGATGATTCCAAGTGTCCATCGCCATCAACTTTACCTACTGGGTAGTCACCTTTCGGTACGATCTTGTATGTCTTACCGTCTGGAGTCTTGATAGTATTAGGTTTTTCACCTTCCTCAGTTGTGTTATATGGTGTGTCATATGGTGAGTTTGGTGTATCTTGACGAGGTTTCTTGATTTCTTTACCTTTTTCGTCTACGTAAGTGATGATGACGTCACCTTCTTTAGGTTTCGTTGGATCTTCCTTAAGTTTGTAGACGTAAGTGACATTCTTATCACCTTCGATCACTTTACCAGTTGTAGCATCATCACCTGTCCAGTGACCTTGTTCGTCGACTTGACCTACTTTGTATTTACCTGCTGGTACCAATTCGTATGTCTTACCTTGGAACTCGATTGTTTGTGGACGGTTGTCTACTACTGTATCGTAATCTTTATCAACTGGTTGATTTTCTTCGTCAGTGACATCGTCTTTAATCTTGTTACCATTGACGTCAACATAGTGAACGTAAACGTTACCCTTCACTTCTTTATAAACGTAAGTGATAGTTGATTTAGGTTTGTCAACTTTACCTTTAATTGGGTCAGATGATTCCAAGTGTCCGTCACCGTCAACTTTACCTACTGGGTAGTCACCTTTCGGTACGATCTTGTAAGTCTTACCGTCTGGAGTCTTGATAGTGTTAGGTTTTTCACCTTCCTCAGTTGTGTTATATGGTGTGTCATACGGTGAGTTTGGTGTATCTTGACGAGGTTTTTGAATTTCTTTACCATCTTCTTCACGGATGTAAGTGATGATAACTTCCCCTTCTTTAGGTTTCGTTGGATCTTCTTTAACCTCTTTATAAACATAAGTAATCTTAGAAACTGGTTTTTCTACTTTACCTTTGATTGGATCAGAAGTTTCAAGATGTCCTTCACTATCAACTTTACCTACTGGATAATCACCAGCCGGTACACGTTCGTATTTCTTACCTTCAAACTCAATGTACTTAGGTTGTTCATCTTTCTCAGTAGTGTCATAAGGCGTGTTGTAGTCTGACTTAGGAGTATCTTGACGTTGGACTTTAATTTCCTTACCATCATTCTCACGGATGTAAGTAATAATAACTTCACCTTGAGGTTTTTCACTTTCAGAATTTGATGAAGAGTTAGATGCTGATGCTGATACTGATGTAGAAAGTGAAGTTGAAGTACTCAATGATTCTGAAATGGATACAGAAATTGAAACTGATTGGCTTGCTGATACTGATTCAGATGCTGAAGCTGATTGGCTTGCTGATACTGATTCAGATGCTGAAGCTGATTGGCTCGCTGATACTGATTCAGATGCTGAAACTGATTGGCTTGCTGATACTGATTCAGACGCTGAAGCTGATTGGCTCGTTGATACTGATTCAGATGCTGAAGCTGATTGGCTCGTTGATACTGATTCTGATGCTGAAGCTGATTGGCTCGCTGATACTGATTCAGACGCTGAAGCTGATGTGCTTGCTGATTCAGATGCAGACGCTGATGCAGATTCTTGAGCCGATGTAGAAGCTGACTCAGATGCTGATGCACTTGCTGATTCAACTTCTGATTGGCTCAATGATGCAGATGCTGATTCTGATGCAGATTTAGAAGCTGATGTTGTATCAGATTCAGATTGTGATACAGATTGTGATTTAGAAACCACTTCTGATTCTGATACAGATTGTGACTTAGATGTTACTTCTGAT
>NZ_JUPI01000018.1 GCF_001074805.1 Streptococcus parasanguinis
CCAATTTTTAAATCGATTCAAGAAAATACCGAAACTTTCCGCTGTGAGAAAAGTGCCTGAAACAATAACGTTTCAGGCACTCGGGAGTTTTGAGACCCTAGGCTCAAAACTAAGTCTTGGAACTTCGAAGAAGTTCGCTGACGTCCGTACTCACCTAAGGAAAGTTTTTTATATGACTTTGTCTTCAATCTGAAGGCAGGATCTTAACATCCTGCTTTTTCTTTATTTTTTCTTTGCCAACATGGTTGCAAATCGAAGTTGAATTCGATTTCCATTCTCATCTCGACGATGGAGGTGGCCAGGATTTTCATTGTATTTGACTAATTCCCAATCCTTGTAATACTCCGCCAATTCTCCTTCTTTAAAGGTAAACGAGAAGGGCATCTGACAAGGATAATCTTCTGTATCCATGGCACAGACAATGAGATTGTAGCCACCTGGGTTGGTATGCTCTTGCATATTGCGAATGATCGCTGGGATCCGCTCTGCCTCTAAAAACATAAGGACCACAGTTGACACGATGAAATCATAGTTTTGGGTGAGGGCAGCAGCATTGATATCATAAAGTCCTACTGGCATGTCCATATCTTCTTCAGCGACAATACTTTGTAAGATCTCAAGAGCCAATTCATTTTGATCTACTGCTGTCACATCAAAGCCATGTTGGGCCAAAAAGAGAGCATTGCGTCCTTGCCCACATCCTAGATCCAGCGCCTTTCCAGCTGGGACAATTCCCACTGCTTCTAGCACCTCTGAATGGACAGGGTTGGTATTGTACTTTTTAGGAAAATAGTCTTTTGGCTCACAGTAAAATTCTAAGTACCACTCCACATCATCAGTCGCCGCTTCGACTCGGTGCCAGGCCTGGGGCTCGGCCATGGGGTTCTCTGCTCCTGCTTCAAAAAGGTGGCTGGCGATTTCTTCTCCCTCTGCTGTCAGTTCAATAAATCTTAACTGACCTTTTAGAACCGTAATCTTCCCCCAGGTTCCTACCTTGGTATTGTGCTTTCTTTGAAGAGCTTCTGGCATGGTATCCTTGGTCCAGATAGGCATGCGCTTGTAAGGGATCAATTTTTGTGTCATGTGGCTTCTCCTTATTCTTTCAGTACTCTTATCATACAGGAAAAAGACCTTTTTTACAAGTTGGAAAAAGAGGCCCCTCTCCGATAAAAAAGGCATTTCTGAAACAAGTTTCAGAAATGCCTTCTTAGTTTAACGTGTATTGTATTGTTTCATGACCCGTGCGATATCCCGGTTTTGTTCCCGACGTTTGATGGATTCACGCTTGTCATAATCATGTTTCCCTTTAGCGAGTCCCAAAAGCAATTTGGCATAGCCATCCTTGAGATAGACCTTTAAAGGCACCAGGGTCATTCCTGTCCCTTTGGTTTCTTGGTCCAGCTTTTGGATTTGCTTTTTATGAAGAAGAAGCTTGCGACGACGGTCTGGATCTTGGTTCCAGATATTGCCTTCCTCATAAGGGGCAATATGGACGTTGCTGAGCCAAACTTCTCCATTTTTAACTTGTGCAAAACCATCTTTCAAGTTAATGCGTGCTGCACGGACACTTTTGATCTCTGTACCCGTCAGCACCATCCCTGCTTCTATTGTATCCACGATGGTGTAGTCATGTCTCGCCTTTTTATTTTGTGCGACTACCTTTCCTTCGCCCTTTGCCATGGTTGGCTCCTTTCTTTGCTACTTCCTTGTAAAATGGTTTCTTCCCTTTTTTCTTTTTGGATTTAGATGAAGAATCTTTCCTTTTGTCATCTCTTCTAACGGTTGATCCCTTAGAAACTTTTTTGTCTTTGCGTCTGCGATCCCTGCGATTGCCATCTCGGTCACGGCCTTTAGCCTTGAGGCCTTTTTCGACGATATCCCATTCACTTGGAATATAAGAGAAATCAATCTCTCCGGTCATCTTGTCAGCTCTTTCGACCTTGATCCGGATTTGCTGACCAACACGGAAAGTCACTCCCGATTTCTCCCCGCGGAGGGTTAGATCCCGTTCGTTAAAATGGTAGAATTCAGGAAGATTAGTAATATGGATCAACCCTTCGACCGTATTGGGCAACTCCACAAAGAGGCCAAATTTCACTACACTGGAAACCACAGCATCGTACTCTTCCCCAACATAGTCTTCCATGTATTCAGCCTTCTTCATAGCTTCTACTTCACGCTCGGCATCAATAGCCCGGCGCTCTCGACTAGAGGATTGGCTGGCAATGTCTGGAAGGACTTGTTCAAAGTGTTCTGCCACTTCTTGGGATTTACCGTATTCGCGCACCATTCGATGAACCATCAGGTCCGGATACCGGCGAATGGGACTAGTAAAGTGGGTATAATATTCCGCAGCAAGCCCATAGTGGCCATGGTTGTGCTCCGAATAACGGGCCTGTTGCATCGAGCGCAACAACATCATCGAAAGGACATCCTCATAAGGTTCTCCTTCAACCTTGCGCATAATTTCTTGCAGGGCTTCTTGGCTCATGTCACTAGCCGTTCCATAGATCTGGATCCCAAAGCTAGAAGCATAGTCAATAAACTTCTGTACTTTTTCTGCCTTTGGATCTTCGTGGATCCGGTAGATGAACGGCAGTTTCATTCGCGTAAAGTGTTCCGCTACCGTTTCATTGGCAATCAACATAAAGGACTCAATCATCCGTTCCGCAATTCCTCTTTGACGGAGGACAATGTCGACCGGTTTTCCTTCTTTATTGACTAGGATTTTAGCCTCATTGGTATCAAAATTGAGGGCTCCTCGGCGAATCCGCATGCTTTCTAGAATACCATGCAAGGTCGCCATTTGATGAATACTTGGGACAATTTTCTTAAATTCTTGAGCCTTATCTTCGTCTCCCGCTAAGATATCATTGACGTCGCTATAGGTCATTCGGAAGGTTGTATTGATCACTGTTTGGGTAATGGTATGCTTGACGACCTTTCCATGAGGATCAATCTCCATGATGGCAGACTGGGTCAGGCGGTCCACATTCGGATTTAAAGAACAGATCCCATTGGACAAGCGTTCTGGAAGCATGGGTACTACTCGGTCGGTCACATAGACAGAAGTTGCACGATTTAGAGCTTCCTTATCAAGTGCTGAGCCTTCTGTAACGTAATAAGAGACATCTGCGATGTGAACCCCCAGCTCAAAATTGCCGTTCTTGAGTGGCTTGATATGGACCGCATCGTCCAAGTCTTTGGCATCCGCTCCGTCGATCGTAAAGGTAATCTCCTCTCGCAGATCCAACCGCCCCTCTAAATTCTTTGCAGACGGTGCATCTGGAATCTGCTCAGCCTCTTTCAGCACTTCTTCTGGAAATTCTGAGACGATATCCATGGATTCTAGCACTTCCAAGACATCGATTCCAGGATCTGTCACATGACCGACCACATCCCGCACAGTTGCCACAAAATAATTGTGCTTGCGGCTCGGGTATTGATCAATTTCGACCTTGAGGATTTCGGTACCTTCCAATTGGATGGCTGGCTTCTTCACATAGATCAGCTGGCTGATTTTTTGATTTTTCGAACGGATGTAGCCGGCATATTTGGGCTTTTCCTCATCCAGAACAATTTGTCCAACAACCGTTTTGACGCTATGATCCAAGACATCAATAATCTTAGCTTCTGCTGCCGTTCCTTTGTTTCGGTCTGCTACCTTGGTAATGACGATCTCAACAGTATCCCCATCGATGGCGTGGTTGACATCATTTCGACCAACAAAGAGGTCCTCTTCTTCGCCTTCTAAACTGACAAAGCCAAAGCCATTTTTATGGGCATGAAAGATCCCCTTGAGGGTAATGGCTGGGGCCTTCTTTTGAGCCAAACGAAGAGAGCCATCATCCTCGAATTTCAACTCATGACGGCGTTCCATCAGAGAGATGGTTTTGACCAAGTCACGAAAATCCTTAGATCCTTCTTTTCCTAGAGCTGCTGCCAGATCATTGATCTGGGCTTTGTCATGCTCTTGTAAATATTCTTTAATACTTGTTTTCATGAATGTATTTGCTGGTTATCCAGCCTCCTTTTTTCTATCTAAATGTGTCTTTGTTTTGCAAAATAAAAATAGGCAAAGACATTGTCTGAGCCTATCTTATCTACTAGAAAGTACCATTAAGATCATCGCGATTAATAACCAAAAGAAGATCATAATAGCTGTTAAACGCTGCATCACGGCTTCAAACCCGCGCGCTTTTGAACGTTCAAACAAGTCATTTGAGCTTGCGTCAAAGACGTTGCTCGATTGGTTTTTTGTTGGTTGCATAAAAATTGCGATAATAATCAATACTGATAATACTAGTAAAATAGTTGTTAATGCTCCGCTCATATTCAAAACTCCTTAAAATCCTCACTATTATACCATGAAAATCATTTTGATTCAATATGTAAGGTTACTTTTCTTTCCTTGGGACAATACTTCAAAACCTCGATCTTTTCGGGATGGGTTTTGGTATTTTTACTGGTCAAATAATTCTGACTCCCACAGCTTGTGCAGGTCAATTGAACTTTAATTCGCACGTACGTCTCTCACTTTCAAATACTTTCTAAATAAGAATAAGAGGAAAATCAAATCGGTAAAGGCCAAGAGGGCTGTGCCGTAAAAAACCCAATGATAGCCAAAATGCATGAAAATACTCGATCCCATCATTGGCCCTAACACGCCACCTAAGTAGTAAAAGAGCTGGTTGTAGCTAAAGATCCGAGAGATCCCTTCAGGAGGGGTTAAGCGATTTAACAAAGCAGAAACTCCTGGTAAAAGGGCGCCAGTCCCAATCCCAAAAAGGAAGCGTAAGATTCCTAATTGCAGAGGCGTTTGCGCTTGGGCACAGAGAATATAAAGACAACCACTATAGAGAAGGGCGATTAATAAGAGCCGGTGATTCCCGATTCGGTCTCCGAGTTTTCCCATCCAACCTGAAAAGAGCATACTAGAGACTCCCATAGCCGAAACAATCATCCCCGATACAAAAATCAAGTTATCTCTTTGTCCTAAAGCTCGCACATAAAGAGGCAGGATTGGAGAAATAGATTGGGCGATCATTTGAATGGTCATACTGGTCAAAAAGAGGCCTAAGAGAATATCCTTTTGCTGAATGGACATGAGCAACTGCCAACTGGATTTTTGTTCTTCTTTTGGAATGGGCTCATAGTCTTCCTCGATGCCCCAAAAGGTTAAAAGGGACACTAGAAATAAGAAAAAGCCAACCAAAAGAAAGACATTGCGCATTCCCAGATTTTCAGCAATGAGTCCCCCAATCAAAGGCCCCATCAAGGTTCCAGCTACGACACCGGTCGACAAAGTCCCCAGGGCATAGCCCGATTGGTCCTTTGATACTTGACTGGCAATCAAGGCTGTACTATTAGGGACAAAGCCTGAAAAGACACCGTTGAGAAAGCGCAAAACCAGGAGCCAAAAGACGGATGGCACAAAGGCGATCCCTCCCATGGTCAGGGTCATAGCAATAGAAGCCCTGAGCATCATGGGTTTTCGACCATAGCGGTCGGCCAAGCTCCCCCAGATAGGAGACATGATCGCAGAGGTTACAGAAGAACTCGCGACGGCAATCCCTGCATAAAAAGGAACAGCCTTGCCCGTAACGCCCAACTCTTCTACAAATAGGGCCATAAAAGGCACAACTAACGAAAGGCTAGCTCCGATGAAAAAACACCCGATCCAGGCAATATATAGATTTTTACGCCAATTGATTTCTCTTGTGATAAAATCATCTTCTTTCTATTTGTTTTAGGGCTGTATCTAATTGGGCATAGAGGGCAGTTAGATCGCCATTATTGTCTAAGACCAGATCCGCATGGGCTCTTTTTTCATCTAGCAGCATTTGAGCAGCGATGCGTTCTTTAGCCTGCAGTTCTGATAAGTGGTTGCGTTTCATCAGGCGCTTGAGCTGGGTTTCTTTTGAGACAGCTACCAACCATACAGCCTCAAACCACTCTTCATAGTGCTGCTCGATCAAGAGGGGAATATCCATAAAAAAGAGACCGGATTGAGCAGCTTGCCTGTCTCTTGCATCTGCCAAAGCCTCACGAATGAGCTGGCCTTGGACGCGATTGGACCAGTCTCGTTCACTAGGATTTGAAAAAATCCGCTGGCCTAAAGCTACACGATCCAACTCTCCACTTGCGTCGAGAATCTCCCTACCAAAATGATCCACTAAGACACGGTAGAGGGCCCCTCCTGGAACTTGCAAGTCATGAACCACTCGATCAGCATCAATGACAGGATAACCTTTTTCTTTCAAATAGGAGGTGACAGTGGACTTTCCTGAAGCAATCCCTCCTGTTAATCCGATGATTCTTGCCATCTAGTTCTCCTTTTGACAGTGCGGGCAAAAATGGGTTCCACGTCCCCCCAGCTGGATTTTCTCAATCGGTGTCCCGCAGCGCAAACAAGGCTGACCTGTCTTTCCATAGACTTGGTGCTCTTCCTGCATGGTACCATCCTCTCCAAAAGCATTGCTATAGGAGCGAATAGTGGAGCCACCTTTTTCGACAGCCTGAGCTAATACGGCGATTGTTTCCTTTCGGATGGCTTTGGCTTCTCTAGCAGACAAGCTTTGACCCAAACGAGCTGGGTGAACCTTGGCTCGATAAAGGACCTCATCTACATAGATATTGCCCAGACCAGCCACTAATTTTTGGTCTAAAAGAGCTGATTTAATGGGTTTCTTTGATTTTTTAAGAGCTGCTTGGAAGGCTTGTTCTTTAAAATCTGCTTCTGTTGGCTCTGGACCAATCTTTTTCGCCAAAAAGTAGCTGTCTACAAGCTCAGGTACTAAGACTTCCATGGTCCCAAACTTGCGGACATCTTCATAGACAAGGGTGCTGCCATCAGTAAAATAAAAGAAGACATGGGCGTGCTTGCGAAGAGGGACTTCGTCTGGATAAAAGAAATACTTGCCTTCCATCCGCAAATGCGAGATCAAAACCAAATCCGTCAAATAAAACAAGAGGTATTTCCCGCGGCGCCCCATGGCCCGAATTTCTTGACCTGGGAGATCTTGACGAAAAGCATCCAGACCCGTCTGAATCATCTTTGGATACTTTACTTCCACTACTTGGATGGTCTTCCCAAGAATTAATTTCTCAAGACCGCGTCGGACGGTTTCAACTTCTGGTAATTCAGGCATAGAACTCCTTTCAAAAACAAGAAGCAGGCTTCTGCCCACCTCTTCTTAGTATTCTTTTTCGTTATAACCGAAATCGGCAAGATCCAATTTCTTATCCCGCCAATTTTTCTTGACCTTGACCCAGGTTTCTAGGAATACCTTGTCCCCTAGCATGAGCTCGATATCCTTCCGCGCAAGGGTTCCGATCTTCTTGAGCATGGCGCCACCTTTTCCGATGACAATCCCTTTTTGGCTATCACGTTCCACCATGATGGTCGCTCGAATATGAACCTTATCGGTCTCTTCATCCCGCTTCATAGAATCCACCACTACGGCAACTGAGTGTGGAATTTCCTCACGAGTTAAGTGCAAGACTTTCTCACGGATCATTTCAGAGACCAAGAAACGCTCTGGATGGTCAGTAATCTGATCAGCAGGGAAATATTGGAATCCTTCTTCTAAGTTTTCGCTCAAAATATCAATCAAACGCGAAACATTGTTTCCTTGAAGGGCTGAAATCGGCACAATTTCCTTGAAGTCCATCTGACTACGGAAATCATCGATTTGCGCCAAAAGTTGGTCTGGATGGACCTTGTCGATCTTGTTGACCACGAGGATGACGGGCACTTTAGCTGCTTTAAGGCGTTCGATAATCATGTCGTCACCTTTGCCACGCGCTTCATCTGCTGGTACCATAAAGAGAACCGTATCGACTTCTCGAAGGGTACTATAGGCCGACTCTACCATGAAGTCACCAAGAGCTGTCTTAGGTTTGTGAATCCCTGGCGTATCGATAAAGACAATCTGTTCCTTATCGGTTGTGTAGATTCCCATAATCTTATTGCGCGTTGTTTGCGCCTTGTCACTCATGATGGCAATCTTTTGCCCCATGACGTGGTTCAAAAATGTTGACTTCCCGACATTGGGACGTCCTAAAATGGCTACAAAGCCTGATTTAAATGTCATAGTTTCCTTTCACGAGGGCATGCTCCCTCTTATCCAAATACCAAGGCCCAGAATTTGGGCACAAAAATGATCAATCCTGTCACCAAGGCAAAACCTGATACAACGAGGACCGCTCCAGCTGCCATGTCTTTGGCATTCTTTGCCAACATGGAGAAATGGTAGTTACTGGCTAGATCCACCACATTTTCAATGGCTGAATTCATAATTTCAAAAGCAATCACCAAAGTGATGCTGAGCAATAAAAAGAGCCATTCTGTCGCAGAAATCCTAAATACCAAACCAGCAAGCATTGCTACAAGGGCTGATAAGGCGTGCTTGCGCATATTGCGCTCTTCTTTGATCGATGTGAAAATTCCTGTTATCGCAAACTCCAGGCTTGAAGTGAAGTCTCGATTTTTCCATTTTCGCTTATTGTCTTGTGAGTCCATAGGCTGTCAAAATCTCTTCCTGTAAGCCAAACATTTCCTTTTCTTCTTCTGGCGTATAGTGATCATAGCCATTGATGTGAAGAAAACCATGTACTGCCAAAAATCCCATTTCGCGCTCAAAGCTATGGCCATATTCTTCCGCTTGCTCCCGCGCCTTGTCAATTGAAATAAAGAGCTCACCAATATAGGTATCGAATTCCGCCATCATCTCTGCCAATTCTGGATTTTCTTCAAGGTCTTCCTCATCAAAAGAAATCTCCATCTCAGGCTTGTATTCTAAACTGATGACATCTGTCGGACGATCCGTATCACGGTATTCAAGATTTAGTTCATGACTGCGTTCATTGGTCACAAAAGTCACAGCCATTTCCTTGTCTTCTTTCCCAATTTTTTGAGCAGCAAATTCTAAAATTTCTTGCGTTTGTTTTAAGATTTCGTCAGAGACTTGGCCCGTCTCATCTACCATTTCAATATACATCTGGATCACCTCACTATTATCACTTTATTATATCACAAAAACCAGCCTATATACTAGATACAGGCTGGTTTTCAAACTTTTTCTTTGCATGATCATCTTACACCACTGTTTGCTGGATGGCATTCATCTGGGCATAGATCCCGCCTTGTGTAACCAGTTCCTCGTGTCTACCACGCTCTACAATGCGTCCTTCAGATAAGACTAAGATCTGATCCGCATCTTGGATAGTGGACAAGCGATGGGCAATGATAAAGGTGGTCCGGCCCTTTTGCAGGACCGCCATAGCTTGTTGGATGACTTCTTCTGTTTCCGTATCGATATGAGAGGTTGCCTCATCCAAAATCAGTATTTGCGGATTCATATAGAGCGTCCGCGCAAAGGAAATCAACTGGCGCTCGCCACTTGAAAAGGCAGATCCTTTTTCTACGACTGGATGGTCGATTCCCTTTTCAAGGCGCTCTACAAAGGGCCAAGCCCCGACTTTTTTCAGCGCATCTTTAACCGCATCCCGGTCAATATGATCCTGACTCATGGCCACATTACTGGCAATGGTACCTGTAAATAGATACGGATCTTGCAGAACAATGCCCATGTGGCTTCGCAGGCTCTCACGAGAGACTTGGCGAATATCTTGCCCATCGATCAAAATCGCTCCTTCTTGAGGATCATAGAAACGATAGAGTAGATTCATAATAGAAGACTTACCCGATCCAGTGTGGCCCACAAGAGCGATGGTTTGACCCGGACTAGCCTGAAAGGCAATATCCTGTAAAACTGGCTTGCCTTCTTCATAAGCAAATTGAACATCATCAAACACGACTTGAGCCTTTTCTATCTTCAGTTCCGATACCCCGTCGGCCTCTATGGGTTGATCCAAGAAGGCAAGGACGCGACTCCCCGTCTCTAGTGATCGCCGAATATTCGGAAATTGACGACTGAGATTGGCCATGAGATCAAACAGATTGATGACATAGTTAATATTGATAAATAAGAAACCAGCTGTCACACCGATATTGCCCTGTAGGAAAGAAATCCCAGCGATGGTCAATATACCTGCAATCACTAAAAACTTGAGCAATTCTGTCAAGGTCCAAGAAGCGATGGAATCAGCTAAGAGGATCCGATCATTGGCTCCTAGCATCTTCTGGGTAGTGGCTTCAAACTCCTCTACCATACCAGGCTCTTGATGATAGAGCTGAATCATACTGGCACCATGCAAGAGTTCATTGACTTGGGTATTGACCTCGCTTCTCGCATCAAAGAAATCCTTCATAGGTTGGTCCGTCATGACCTTGTAGAGATACTGGATTCCATAGAAAATTGGAAAAACCAGACACAAGAGTAGCCCCATCATAGGACTCAGGTAAAAGAGAATCTCTAGGATAAAGAGAAATCGCACCAAATAGATGACTAGTATCATACAAGAGTTATAAAACTGGGTCCGCAAGGTCTCCGTATCATTGACAATTCTTGTTGCGATCTTTCCAGCCGGCTTGTCATCAAAATAATAAATAGGCAGACCTTGCATGACTTGAAAGGCTTGGTCTCTCAGACTAGCGGTTACTTGATTACTTCCATGTAATAAGATCCGATTTCCTAGGTAGCTAATCAGCTGTCCTTGGCTCAAGACCAAGAGATAAAATGCTCCCATCTGAAGTAGCTCACCTTGCCCTCCACCATGCGTCAGTGCAGTCAAAGGCCCATCGATCATCTTTTGGAGAAGAAAAGGAGACAATTCAGAAAAAATGGTGGCTAGTAAGAGACAAATAAAGCCGGAAAGAAAAACCGTCGGATAAAGAGTGATCCGAGATAATAATCGTTTCAATACTTTCATCTTATTCTCCTTCCTGTTTTTGTTGCCGTTGGTATTGTTCATAATACCAGCCCTCTTGAGCCAGTAAATCACTAGCTCTACCTTCTTCCACTATCTGTCCTTGATCCAAGACAATGATCCAATCCGCCTGATGAACCGCAGACAAGCGATGGGAAACAATGAGTGTCGTCTTGCCTTTTCTTTCTGTTTGAATGGTGTCAATAATGGCCTGTTCGGTCTTGGCATCCACCGCTGAAAGGGAATCATCTAACAGCAAGAGATCCGCATCCCTTAAAAAGGCACGCGCCAGAGAGATCCGTTGTTTTTGACCTCCTGATACAGAGACCCCTTTCTCACCAATCATGGTGTCCATTCCCTGAGACATCCGCTCAAGATCATCTGCAAAAGCAGCTTGGGCTACAGCTTCCACCAAATCCTCTTCACTAGCACCATTTTTACCCAGAGCGATATTATCACGAATGGATTTTGAAAATAAAATATGTTCTTGGGAAACATAGCCGATTTTAGCTTCAATGGAGTGTCGGTTGTAGTCCACGATCGGTTGCTGGTTGACCAAGAATTCTCCCTCACCAACTGGGTACTGCCGCAAGAATTGTCGAACCAAACTAGTCTTTCCTGCTCCGGTACGACCAACAATTCCAACTGTCTGTCCTTTCTGAATGGTCCAATCAATGCCTGATAGACTCTTTCGCTCAGCGCCAGGATAGCTGAAAGAATAATCCTTAAACTGCACCGAATCAATCTGCTCTAAATAGTTAGGACCATCTGGCTCGAGATCATCCGTTTCATCAATCACTTCTTTTAATTTTTTATAGGACATTTGCCCTGTCTGATAGACCAAGATCAGGTCCGCCATCATCCACATAGGTTCAATTAAAAAGACCAAATACAGCTGCAAAGCTAATAACTTGCCAAGGCTCAATTGCCCGCTTGCTAATGACTGACCTCCAAATACCAAGAGTAGGACCGTCGAAAAACCAATAAACAACAGGGCTAAGGGGCCAAAAGAATATTGGATAGAAGCAATTTTGTCCCCTGTTTTGGATAGACTAGCTGTTTTCTTCTGAAACTGTTTGACCTGCTGATCCCGTTTACTATAGGCCCTCATGACCCGAATCCCTTCGATGGACTCCAAGACTTCATCATTCAACTGAGCGACTGCTTCCCGGTTTTGCTCAACATAATCCTCCTGCTTTCTACTCAAAAAATAGGTCGAGACGATGAGGAAGATCATCGGAATAAAGGAAATCAAGGTTAATTGCCAAGAAATGAAAAACATGGTCGGAATAATAAAGGCAAACAAGCCACCGCCAAACAGGAGCACCATCATCCCGTAACCAGCCATGTCGGCCATGCCATCGACATCCGTCGTGAACCGCGTCAAGAGATCTCCTGAACGAAATTTCTCAAAAAAGGGACGCCGCATAGCTACTAGTTTACGAAAAGCTTGTCCCTGAAGGGTTGCCTTGAAATGAACTGACGACTGAAAGAGGCGCAACTGCCAATAAAAAGCCGTCAAGTAATTGAGGATGGCTGATCCTACCAAGAGGACCATATCCCATACAAAGTTGGATTGCGTCAGCGTCTGCTGACTCAAATGATCCACTAGACGCTGAATAACTTGCGTCGGGATCAATAAGGTGTAATCATAAAGGATCAGGACCATAGCGATCTTCACATATCGCCACTTGCGCTCCCTGATATACTCCCAAATAGCTCTGATCATATATTCTCCTTTTCAAAATGGCACAGAAAAAACCCAAGTAAGGAGCTGAGTAGGTGCTCAGTCCACACTTGGGCCTTCTGATGCCTGTCACCAATTCAGTTAAGGCAGGCAAAAATGCATACAAAAAACCCAAGACAGACTCCTCCATCTTGGGTTTCATTCATTGTTTACATTGAACTCAACTGAGATTGGAGAAGTTGTGTATTCAATTGTGTCATCAAAACATCTACTTTGTTCATGATGGTTTTCTCCTTTCTCTTTGTTGCTATAACTTTACCACGGATTTCTGTGCTTGTCAACGTTTTTTCGAAAATTGTTGAAAAAGATTCTACGAATAGGCTCTCAGTTAGAAAAAAGCCTACAAAAAAGAAGCCTAGATCCTCTCTAAGCTTCTCTTCTTCTATGCTAGTTGCCGGGATTGAACCGGCGACCTCATCCTTACCATGGATGCGCTCTACCGACTGAGCTAAACCAGCAGTACCTATCTACTATATCATGGAGATAGGCCTTTTGTCAATATCCTGACTCATTTTTTCTGCCAAATATTCTTCCTTTGTGAGGACATAATGGACTCTCGTCACCATTCTCCCTTCTTCATGCAAGTCTAGCATCGCGTAAGCTTCTTCGTGGGAAAATTGCATCCCTGATTTGGCCATCACCCGGCCAGAAGCTGGGTTGTCCTTGTCATGAACGGCAAAGAGCTTGTTCATCCCTAACTGTTCAAAAGCTAGGGCAATGACTGCCTTGGTAGCCTCTGTCGCAAGACCTTGGTTCCAATAGTCTTTATTCAGAACATAGCCGATACTCCCCTTTTTCAGACAAAGATCCAAATCCAGTAAATCAATCGTCCCAATAAATTTTCCATTTTCTTTGAGCTCGATCCCCCATCTTCCGAGCGGGCTCGCTAGGTAAAAGAGGGCAATATTATTACGCGTCTCTTCAAGACTTTGATTGGTTGGAAAAGTATAGCGCGTAACAGCTTCATCAGAAGCGTACTCAAACATAGCCGGTGCATCCTCAAGAGTGACCGGACGCAAACGTAAACGCTCTGTCTCCATTTCACAATAAGCCGCTAACTTCACATATAAATTTTCCATTTGACACTCCTTCTTTAGGGATTAGTTTAGCAAATAACCTAAAGAAAGGCAAGCTCAAATTTTTCTTGCTTTTTAACCAACTTTTCTATACAATAAAATCAATTAAAACAATCAGATAAGGAGTGAAAAGGTCATTGAGTCAAGAGAGAAATCTCACACCAATGGCCTTTTTACACCCATATCTAAGTAAGGAGAAATAATCATGTTAATCGGAATTCCAAAAGAAATTAAAAACAACGAAAATCGGGTCGGTTTGACACCTGCAGGTGTACAAAGCTTGGTGAAGAAAGGGCATCAAGTTTTGGTGGAAACCAATGCCGGACTCGGTTCTGGCTTTGCAGATGAAGATTACGTTAAACAAGGGGCAACTATCGTTGCTACTGCTGCAGAAGCTTGGGCAGCTGAATTAGTGGTTAAAGTCAAAGAACCTCTTGCTGAAGAATACGGCTTCCTTCGTGATGACCTCTTGCTCTTCACCTACTTGCACATGGCTGCTGCTCCTGAATTAGCGGATGCCATGGTCGCAGCTAAGACAACTGGGGTAGCCTACGAGACCGTACGAGACCTAGATGGACAATTGCCTCTCTTGGTACCAATGAGTGAGGTTGCTGGACGCATGGCGGTACAAATCGGAGCCCACTTCTTGACTAAACAAGAAGGAGGATCAGGCGTCCTCCTAGGTGGTGTACCTGGTGTTCCTAAAGGGAAAGTCACCATCATCGGTGGTGGGGTTGTTGGAACCCACGCAGCTCGGATCGCCCTTGGACTCGGTGCCCAAGTTACCATCTTAGATATCAGCGCCAAACGTTTAGCCGTTCTGGAAGATGTCTTTGGTCACCAAATCCAAACCCTTATGTCCAACCCCTTTAATATTGAGGCCAGCGTCCGTGATGCCGATGTTGTCATCGGAGCTGTCTTGATACCTGGTGCGAAAGCTCCTAAATTAGTGACGGATGATATGGTTAAACAAATGCGTCCCGGTTCTGTCATCGTCGATGTGGCCGTTGACCAAGGTGGGGTAATTGAAACAGCAGATCGTGTGACAACACATACGGAGCCAGTTTACGAAAAACATGGTGTACTCCACTATGCCGTTGCCAATATTCCAGGGGCTGTCGCTCGCACTTCTACCATCGCCCTTACAAATGTGACCCTTCCTTATGTCGAATCCCTAGCTGACAATGGCTTCCACAAGGCAATTGCACTCGATGAAGGCTTGCGAGAAGGTGTTACCACTTACCAAGGTCATATCACCAGCCAGCCTGTTGCTACTGGTTTAGAGCGCGACTTCACACCAATTGATGAATTGGTTTAAACAATCATATATTTAAAGAATTATCATCGAAAAAAATAAGCAACTTATTTTTTCATCTGAACTAATTAAAAAAGTTTTGGAAAAAACAAGTTGTTTTGAGTTTTTTTAATCATTTTCAGAGACTTTCCGCCGTGAGAAAAGTGCCTGAAACAATTAAGTTTCAAGCACTCGGAATAATTGAGACCTTAGGCTCAATTATTAGTCATGGAACTTCGAAGAAGTTCGCTGACGTCCGTTCTCACCTAAGGAAAGGCTAGAAGATGATTTTATCGTCAATTTAAGGCAAAGATCCTCTGATCTTTGCCTTTTTTATTCTGCTTCTTCTTCTACATCCGGTTTTTCTTTGAGCACTGGATTTGGTATTGGCTCGTAGGCCCGGATAATCTCTGCTACTACTGGATGGCGAACGACATCCTTGGCAGAGAAATGCACAAAGTCAATTTGAGAAATGTTCTTCAATTTCTCCTGAGCATCAATCAAGCCGGATTTCACATTTCGCGGAAGGTCGATCTGGCTGGTATCCCCATTGACAATCATCTTGGAATTAAAACCAAGACGGGTCAAAAACATCTTCATCTGCATGATGGTGGTATTTTGCGCTTCATCGAGAATGACAAAGGCATCGTCCAAGGTCCGCCCACGCATATAAGCCAGAGGCGCAATCTCGATAATCTCGCGCTCCATCATCCGAGTTGTTTGGTCTTTCCCCAGGATTTGGTAAAGAGCATCATAGACCGGACGGAGATAAGGGTCTACTTTTTCTTTGAGATCTCCTGGAAGGAAACCAAGGCTTTCTCCGGCTTCAACGGCTGGACGAGTCAAAATAATGCGCTTGACCTGACCACGCTTGAGGGCGGTCACAGCCAAGGTCACTGCTAGGAAGGTTTTCCCGGTCCCCGCTGGTCCAATCCCAAAAGTGACATCATGGTTCTTGACACTATCGACATAGATCTTTTGACCAAGTGTTTTAACCCGAATAGGCTTGCCGTAACTGTCCTTGATAATCTCTTCTTCATAGAGAGCGATGAACTTATCCAATTCCCCATTTCTCACCATGGTAATGGCGGTCACCACATCTGGCGTTCCGATGGTCATACCACGGTTGACGAGGACCAAGAGAGCCTGGATGACCTGACGAACCTGTTCGCAGCTTTCTTCTTCCCCAATGATTTGGACGATTTCTGTCCGGGCGTGAATAGTTACCCCAAATTCTTGCTCCATCAAACGGAGATGGCGTTCGTTGGATCCAAACAAATGAAAGAGATCGTCTGGATGCGTTAATGTAATTTCAACTGAATGTTCTTGCAAATAAAGAACCTCTCTACCTGTGTTTTTCTATTATTATAACAAAGAGGCCGAGAAAAAACCATCCTCGACCTGTCCTTTTCTAGTGGGCTTGGTATTCTTCCCAAATCGCATCAAAATCGCCAAGATTAAAGGAAAAACTGGCATGCTCTTCTAGATAGCGACTGACTTCGTCGAAGTCATCTGTATGCTTGGGAAAAGCGGACTCATGAAATGCAAGATCCGCTAGAATGGCCTTAGGAGCATTGCTTTTAGGATTGCGCTCCGTCATCAGCCAAGTATAAAACGATTTTCGCATAAGCCTCCTCTTAGATCAACTCTGTTCCAAACTGGTCTTGCTTGATTTTTTTGGCCTTCATCAGCCCACCCAAAGCCTTTTTGAACTGACCTTTTGAAATCCCAAAAGTTGCCTTGATCTCTTCTGGAGAGGACTTATCATTCAGGGTCATAAAGCCTCCATTGGCTTCCAAATAGGTCAAAATCATTTGAGCATCGTTTTCCAACATCTCAAAGGAGCGTGGCTTCAAAGATAGATTCAAGGTCCGGTCCACCTCACGAAAACCAATAACACGAGCATTTAAGACCTCTCCCAAACGAGGTTCTGCATAGCGCTCACTTGGGTGGATAAAGCCCAGCATATTGTTCTCTGGAAGGTAAACAAAGGTTCCAGACAATTTCAAGCGGTAGACAATGGCTGGCCAGTTTTGGTTTTGCATATTGTTGTAGGCTGGACGAGCCAAACGCTGGAAATCTTCCTGGTAGGCTAAGATCCCCCAAATCCGATCTTTCTTATCGACTTCTAAACGAATATAGAGACGATCGCCCTTTTTAGGCCATAGATCTTTGATCTCCGGTAGGATATCTAGTGAGACAACAATCTGCTTATCTGGAAGCCCTGTATCCACGAAGACTCCCAAATCCTTGCGCACTTCCGTGACCGTTCCCCAGCCAAAGTTTTCTTGAGTTGCAGTGACTTCAAGTATCGTGAGTCGTAGTTTTTGCTTCATATCTGTATAGGCAAAGCCCTTGACACTTTCTCCAACTTGGTGTGGGCCTTCTGCTTTATCAAGCGCGTAGGTCTGGCCATCTTTTTGAACAAAATAGAAGTGATCATTTTCATCAATGACCATTCCCGTGATGTAGCTTGCTAGGTTCGTATTCATGTTTCCTTCTTTCCTCTTGCTTCTTCACAAGAATAATGGAAATAAAACCCAGCCAGCAGTGCCAACTGAGTCTTTCTTTCCTGTAATGGTTGGGATGGATTAAACTTCCATCAATTCTTTTTCTTTATGAGCTGTCATTTCATCTACATGCTTAACAGCGTCATCCGTAACTTTTTGGATCTCTTTTTCAAGACCTTTCAATTCATCTTCTGTGATTTCTTTTGCTTTTTCTTGTTTCTTCGCTTCATCCATAGCATCACGACGGATGTTACGGATCGCTACTTTAGCATTTTCACCCACTTTTTTCACTTCTTTTGCCAAGTCCCGACGAGTTTCTTCTGTCAAAGCTGGGATAACCAAGCGGATAACAGATCCATCGTTGGCTGGAGTGATGCCAAGGTCAGAAGCATTGATGCTGTGCTCGATGTCTTTCAAAGATGATTTATCAAATGGTGTGATCAACAAGACACGCGCTTCTGGAATAGTGATAGATGCCAATTGGTTCAAAGGAGTCTCTACTCCGTAGTATTCTACGAAAATACGATCCAAAAGACTTGCATTTGCACGTCCAGCACGGATGCTACCAAATTCACGTCCCAAACTTTGGTGAGACTGGGTCATTCTTTCTTTTGCTTTTTCTACGATTGGGTTTGCCATAATCTTCCTCTATTTTCTATTATTTTTCTACATTATTCGATACGGTTGTACCAATATTTTCACCAAAGACAACGCGTTTGATATTGCCTGGTTCATTCATATTAAAGACAACCAAGTCAATGTCGTTGTCCATGGAGAGAGTAGAGGCTGTTGAGTCCATGATGCGAAGACCTTTGTTGATCACATCACGGTGAGTCAATTCCTCAAATTTCACAGCTGAAGCATCTTTTTTCGGATCGGCATTGTAAACACCATCGACCCCATTTTTGGCCATGAGAATGGCATCTGCTTCAATCTCAGCTGCACGAAGGGCTGCAGTCGTATCTGTTGAGAAGTAAGGAGAACCGATCCCTGCACCAAAGATCACGATCCGATCTTTTTCAAGGTGACGAAGGGCACGACCACGGATATATGGTTCTGCGACTTGTTGCATGGCAATCGCTGTTTGAACACGGGTATCCACGCCAACTTGTTGAAGCGAATCAGCCATCACAAGAGCGTTCATGACAGTACCGAGCATCCCTGTGTAGTCTGCTTGGACACGATCCATCCCTGCTTCAGCAGCAGGTTCTCCACGCCAAAGGTTTCCCCCTCCAATCACCAAGGCAATTTCAATTCCAAGTTCATGAACTTCCTTGATTTCTTGGGCCATATTTTGGACAGTTTTGATATCGATTCCGACACCACGTTCGCCGGCAAGAGCCTCACCAGATAGCTTGATTAAGATACGTTTATACTTAGGTTCTACCATTTTCTCTCTCCTTTTTTGATCTGTATTATTTTACCATAAATTACGTTTTTTATATAGTCATATCCATCAAAATTTTCTTTTTTCCATCCGATTAGTTTTACCAACTGTAGCAAATAAAAATGGCGTACAAAAAAAGCTACCCGAAGGCAGCTTTTCATTTCAATTAAAGTGAGTTAACATCCACTTTGATACCAGGACCTTGAGTTGTAGTCAAAGTCAAGCTAGTTACGTAAGTACCTTTAGCTGTAGCTGGTTTTGCTTTTTGGATTGTGTCGTTGAAAGCTTTAAAGTTTTCAACCAATTTAGTATCATCGAATGAAACTTTACCGATGATCGCTTGAACGATACCTGCTTTATCAGCACGGTAAGTGATTTTACCACCTTTAGACTCTTCAACTGCTTTCGCAACATCCATTGTTACTGTACCAGTTTTAGGGTTTGGCATCAAGTTACGAGGTCCAAGGACACGTCCAAGACGTCCAACAAGAGCCATCATGTCAGGTGTAGCGATAACTACGTCGAAGTCCAACCAACCATCGTTGATTTTCGCAACAAGGTCATCTTCACCTACAAAGTCTGCACCAGCAGCTTTTGCTTCTTCAGCTTTTGCACCACGTGCAAATACAAGAACGCGAGCAGTTTTACCAGTTCCGTTTGGCAATACCATTGCACCACGGATTTGTTGGTCAGCTTTTTTCACGTCGATGTTCAAGTTGTATGCAACTTCTACAGTTGCGTCAAATTTTGCAAAGTTAGTTTCTTTTGCAAGAGCTACAGCTTCTTCTACGCTGTAGACTTTTGTGCTGTCGATTTTTTCAAGAGCAGCACGAAGTTGTTTGCTTTTTTTAGCCATTTTATCTTTCTCCTTGTAATGTGGTCATATCGATTTTCATCTCCCACGTCACTCGTCATTTGATCAAGTGTATTGCGGGCAAATAGGATTGTTACAATTAGTCAGTAACAGTGAATCCCATAGAACGAGCAGTACCTTCGATCATACGCATTGCAGACTCAATGTTTGCAGCGTTCAAATCTGGCATCTTAGTTTCAGCGATTTGTTGTACTTGTGCACGAGTTACAGTTGCAACTTTTGTTTTGTTCGGTGTACCTGAACCTTTTTCAACACCTGCAGCTTTTTTCAAAAGAACAGCAGCTGGTGGTGTTTTTGTAACGAAATCGAATGATTTGTCTTCATAAACAGTGATAACAACTGGGATGATCATACCAGCTTGATCAGCTGTACGAGCGTTAAACTCTTTAGTGAATCCCATGATGTTGATACCTGCTTGACCAAGCGCTGGACCAACCGGTGGAGCTGGAGTAGCTTTACCAGCAGGGATTTGCAATTTTACAAGTTTTTCGACTTTTTTAGCCATTTCTTAAATCCTCCTTTGTGGTTTTGGCGGTAATTACAGATTTTTACCTCCCACAAGTATGCTTTGTGCATACCTTTCTATTATACACGATTTCTCTTTTTTTGCAAGAAAAAATTAAAATATAGTAAACTTTTTTTTCGTTTTATGATAGAATGAAGCTATGTTAATCAAAGTTGCTTCTGTATTATTTATTTTTTTAACGCTGATTCTGAGTGGCATCATTGTTCACCTCTTTAAGCTTCAAAAAAGAGGATGGCGATCGACCGATATTGCCTTTCCTTTATTTGCTCTAGAGTACTACCTGATCTCAGACAGCGTCTTTTATCACAGCCTCTTACCGCTGCTAGCTTTAAGCCTTTCGCTTTTAGCTTTGGGGCTAACGATTTATTTCTTAAAAAAGAAAAAGTGTTTTTATTACCCTAGATTTATCAAATACTTCTGGCGTGCTGGATTTCTAGTCACCTTCTTACTCTATCTGATCTTAACAGCTAGTTTGTTTATTTAATACCAAAAGGAGGCTGGGACAAAAGTCCTAGCCTCTTAATTGTTTTTGGATTTTCAAGCAAGACGCAGTGGTTGAGTGGGCTCTACTACGCTGATTTCATCAGCTTTTACAGCCCT
>NZ_JUPI01000019.1 GCF_001074805.1 Streptococcus parasanguinis
CTTTACCCTTCAAGGTAGTATCGGTGCGGGGATTATCTTCTATGTCATCGGTTACCAAAGAGGGAAAAAACACCAAGATAAATAAGTCGTCGATGACAAATTAGATTATTTTACAATCCTATTGGTCAAGAAAAATCAATTAGGGTAATGAAAAAGGAGTGATATTATGAAAAAAAGTAAAAAAATGCTAGCAATTGCTCTTTTGGTATTGCTACTTATCTTTAGGCCGCAACCTGTATCTGCTATGCACATTATGGAAGGGTATCTCCCTTTGGTATGGTGTATTGTCTGG
>NZ_JUPI01000020.1 GCF_001074805.1 Streptococcus parasanguinis
CTGCGTCTTGCTCGACAATCCAAAAATAATTGAGAGGCTAGGACTTTTGTCCCAGCCTCCTTTATTTTCTCCGCTCTGCATAGTCGACAAAATGAAACTTGTCTAATTTGTGTCGGCTTTCGGTGAACTGGAATTGCCGACCGTCTGCTAGGTGAACTTGGGAGCGGACCGTCACCACGTGTTGGTCTTTTCCAAGATCCAGTAAGATTTTATCGCGATTATCGATTGGTGAAATCAAGATTTCTTTCTTAGCATAGCCAATCTGCAATTTCAAGTCTTCTTCTATATAGTGGTAGATAGAGTGCTGGGCAATTTCCTTAGTAAGGCCAGGGGTGAGCTCTCTATCTAGGTAATCAATATCTAAGACTGAAGCGACGCCATCCACCACCCGTTGCCGGGTTACTTTCCAAACCAAACGGTGAAGGGGAAAACCTGTCTTTTTAGCTCCTTTTTCATCGATACTGATTTTTTCCAAACGAATGACATTGGTTTCTGAGTGAAGACCAGAAGCTTTGACGATTTCTTGATAGCTGGTTAATTGGGAAACGGGGAAGTCAAAGTGAGCTTGTCTAGAAACTTGCGACCCCATTCCTTGAACAGTCTCGATAAAGCCTTCTTCCTGCAAGAGCTTGAGGGCTTTACGGATGGTATCGCGACTGACCTGGTAGTGCTCTTTTAAGTCGTTCTCACTAGGCAGAAAATCCCCGACTAGATATTTTTCTTCTAGTATTTGCTCTTTTAAAATTTGGTAGATTTGTTGGTATTTTTTCATGATTTGGACTCGCTTGTCTGTTTTTTTGAATAACATTTTTGAAAGCGCTTGAAAATGCAAAGTCATTCCCTTATAATAAAAGAGGAAAAATTTTTAGGGATGGAGAAACGCATGAGAAAAAACGGTAAAAAGATTCGCCTACTGGGAGTAGCCGCCTTATTGGCTAG
Source organism: Streptococcus parasanguinis (assembly GCF_001074805.1). Lineage (GTDB taxonomy): Bacteria > Bacillota > Bacilli > Lactobacillales > Streptococcaceae > Streptococcus > Streptococcus parasanguinis_A. The sequence goes on from NZ_JUPI01000020.1 coordinate 940, forward strand.
TCAGTTGGGGGTCTTTAGCAGTGCCCTCACGGTAGTTGCAGACGAGACCACAGCTTCGACTTCAGAGTCAGCGCTTGTGACGAACACTAGCAGCGAGGAAAGCTCGACAAATCATTCGACTTCTGCTACAACAACAACTACAGAAGCTACGACGAGAGCTTCGAGTGATAAAGAAGAGACATCTAGCAGTTCCTCAGACGCTACTGAGGAGAAAACGGTTAAGGTCGGGGACATTCAAGGGGAATCGCAACGCTCTCCACTGGAAGGCCAAAAGGTAGCCATCAAAAATGCAGTGGTGACTAAGACAGACCGCTATGGTTTTTATGCCCAAGATATTGAGTCGGATGGGAATAGCCGTACTTCAGATGGGATTTATGTTGTTTCCAAATACAAGGTGAAAGTCGGTGACAAGGTGAAAATCACTGGTACCGTCAAGGAAGGCTATATGGAAGAGGTTACCTTGGGAGCTGGGAAAACCTTTAAGGAACCAACGAATAGTTTAACGGTGACCATGCTGGTCGATGCTTGGATCACAAAAGATGGGACAGCCCCTCTTCCAGAAGCTGTGAATATCACTGCAGGCATGCCAGCAGATGTGAAGCCTAATCCGACTGCTTATGCTCCAGAAACCGATGCCCTCGATTATTGGGAAAGCCTGGAAGGAATGCTCACAGTGGTGAAGAAACCGCATGTCCTTGGTCCCCAGTACAAAGGAGATATCTATGTATTGGGAGAAGATTTCACAGGCCTTCCTTTAAACAATATTGGGGGTCTGAATCTACGACCACATGCGCAAAATACAGCGACGATCCCGATTTATGTTGGGAATCAGTTTGTCGCAAAAGCCAAGGATTACTTTACAGAAGATGTGACAGGAGTGGTAACGTATCGAAATAGCTTCTATAAATTAGAGCCCACTCAACAGTTGACGGTCCAAGATGGTGGCTTGCAGCGTCAAGCAGCTCAAACGCAACCAAGTGAGGACAAGCTGACCATCGCTTCCTACAATATTGAAAATTTCTCGGCCAACAATGCCAAAAATGAAACCCCAGAGGATAAGGTGACGCTGATTGCCAATTCCTTTATCCATGAAATTCACAATCCAGACATCATCACTTTGATTGAAGTTCAGGACAATAATGGTAGTGTGGATGACGGAACGACCAGTGGTGTTGAAAGTGGACGCAAACTAGCCAATCGGATCAAGGAATTGGGTGGCAAGAGCTATGAGTATACGGAGGTTGCTCCAGTAGATGGCGCTGACGGAGGAAAGCCTGGTTCCAATATTCGTTTGGGAATCCTCTACAATCCAGAACGCGTAACCTTAGCCAAAAAAGAGGCAGCAACTAGCAACGAGGCAGCACAATTTGACAAGGGACACCTGGTTAAAAATCCAGCTCGGATTGCCCCTAATGACCCATCGTTTGATCATACTCGCAAGTCCCTAGCCGTTGAATTTGAATTCAAAGGTCAACCAGTTGTGGTGATTGCCAATCACTTGAAATCAAAAATCGGAGATGATGCTATTTATGGTGCAAGTCAACCAGCAGTGGAACATACCTTGCCAACTCGTGAAGCACAAGCCAGTGTCATCCATCAATTCGTTCAAGAAGGCTTGAAGCAAAATCCGAAGACCACCTTTGTTTTGACGGGTGATTTTAATGACTACGATTTCTCAACCACAGCACAGATCCTTGCGGGCAACGAACTGACCAACTTAATGGCCCAACATGATGCAGGGGATCGCTATTCTTATTTCTACCGTGGAAGCAATCAAGTTTTGGATAACATTTTTATCTCAAACAACATGGCAGCCAAAGCAAGGTTTGAACCAGTCCATATCAATGCTTCCTTTATGAAGGAACACGGTCGTGCATCAGACCATGATCCTGTCTTGGTCCAAATCGACTTTAGTGGAGCACAAACTCCAGGAACGCCGACGGATGATCAACAAGGGAATACAGGACAACCAACGGATCAAACCAGCCCTTCCTCATCGAATACAGGATCTCAACTAGTCCCTCATCAGGCTCAAGCCAATGAACAAAAGAGTTCACCATCTGAAAGCAAAGAGAAGGGCAAGAACGAAGATGAGAAACAAGACGACAAGGAAGAGGTCGCAACAGAAACGAAGACACCAGGCAAACGGAAAATCCTTCCATCTACTGGACAAGAAACAAGCTATCTAGCTCTTTCTGGAGTGGCAGTAGCTACGATGAGTCTTGTCTTGTATAAAAAGAGAAAGACTACTCACTAACGTGTTTTATAAGAAAGATCTAAAAAAGGAGTCGCTGGCTCCTTTTTTTATCCTAAAATACAGGACAGATAGTCCCATATTGGAAACTGTACTAGGACAATGAAAAACACTGAAAAGAACAGTTTCTTTTCAAAAAGAAGCTTAAACTCTTTAAAATAGATGGAATCGTGTTATAATAAAATCATAAAACGTTTTCAAGAGAAGAGGTTCCTCAATGGAAAATGAAACAGTTGACTATGGAAAAGTAACAGGAATGGTACACTCAACAGAAAGTTTTGGTGCAGTAGACGGGCCTGGGATCCGCTTTATTGTCTTCCTTCAAGGGTGTCAAATGCGGTGTCAATACTGCCACAATCCAGATACTTGGGCAATGGAAACCAACAAGTCCCGTGAACGGACAGTGGATGATGTTCTAGAAGAAGCCCTCCGTTATCGTGGATTTTGGGGCGAAAAAGGGGGAATCACTGTCAGTGGAGGAGAAGCCCTCTTGCAGATTGACTTTTTGATTGCCCTCTTCACCAAGGCTCAAGAGTTGGGCATTCATTGTACCTTGGATACCTGTGCCCTTCCTTTCCGGAATACACCTCGTTATTTGGAAAAATTCGACCGCTTGATGGCGGTGACAGACTTGGTGCTTCTGGATATCAAGGAAATCAATGATGAACGACACAAAATTGTGACCAGCCATACCAATAAAACGATTTTAGCTTGTGCCAAGTACTTATCTGATATTGGAAAACCAGTCTGGATTCGTCACGTTTTAGTCCCAGGTTTGACAGACCGAGATGATGATTTGATCGAGCTTGGAAAATTTGTTAAAACCCTTAAAAATGTTGATAAATTTGAGATCCTTCCTTACCATACTATGGGGGAATTCAAATGGCGTGAATTGGGCATTCCGTACAAATTGGAGGGTGTGAAACCACCGACAAAAGAACGGGTCCAAAATGCAAAAGATTTGATGGAAACAGAAAGTTACCAAGATTACCTGAAACGGGTCAAAGGATAAAAAGTATAGACAGTTGGGCCTTCCAGCTGTCTTTTCTATTGAAATGCACAACTATTCCCTTTCTTTAAATGGCAAAACGTGCTAAAATAGAGTGAATCTATAAATGAAATAAAGAGGTAGAAACATGTCAAAAATTCTCGTTTTTGGTCACCAAAATCCTGACTCAGATGCTATCGGCTCATCTGTAGCTTTTGCTTATCTTGCAAAAGAAGCTTATGGTTTGGATACAGAAGCAGTGGCTCTTGGAACTCCAAATGAAGAAACAGCTTTCGTATTGGACTATTTTGGTGTGGAAGCACCACGCGTCATCACATCAGCTAAAGCAGAAGGTGCAGAGCAAGTCATCTTGACAGACCACAACGAATTCCAACAATCTGTTTCAGATATCGCTGAAGTAGAAGTTTACGGTGTAGTGGATCACCACCGTGTGGCTAACTTTGAAACTGCCAGCCCACTTTACATGCGTTTGGAACCAGTAGGATCAGCATCTTCTATCGTTTACCGCATGTTCAAAGAACACGGTGTAGCAGTGCCAAAAGAATTGGCAGGTTTGATGCTTTCAGGTTTGATTTCAGATACCCTTCTTTTGAAATCTCCAACAACACACCCATCTGATAAAGTGATTGCGCCAGAATTGGCTGAATTGGCTGGTGTCAACTTGGAAGAATATGGTCTTGCAATGCTCAAGGCTGGTACTAACTTGGCAAGCAAATCAGCAGAAGAATTGATCGACATCGATGCTAAGACTTTTGAATTGAACGGAAATAACGTTCGTGTGGCTCAAGTGAACACAGTTGATATTGCGGAAGTTTTGGAACGCCAAGCTGAAATCGAAGCAGCTATCCAAGCTGCCAATGCAGCTAACGGCTACTCTGACTTTGTTTTGATGATTACAGACATCGTCAACTCAAACTCAGAAATCTTGGCTCTTGGTGCCAACATGGATAAGGTAGAAGCAGCCTTCAACTTCAAACTTGAAAACAATCATGCTTTCCTTCCAGGTGCCGTTTCACGTAAGAAACAAGTGGTTCCTCAATTGACTGAAAGCTTTAATGCATAATGATAAATGGGGAAACCCATTATTAAAAAGGAGTTTCGGCTCCTTTTTTTCTAGGAGAGAAATATGCTAGAAAATGGTGATTTAATCTTTGTGAAAGATGATTCGGATATAGGGCAGGCCATCCAGGCATCAACTGGCAACTATAGCCATGTGGCCATCTTTTTGGACGGATTCATTTATCATGCCACGGTAGAAGGTGGCGTCCTTTCCCAGTCCCCTGAAGATTTCTTTGAAGCTGAGAAAGTATATGACCTTTATCGCTGTGCGGAGATTGATTGTCCAGAGGTCAAAAAGCGAGCAGAGAGTCTTTTAGGGGCTCCCTACAATGCGTCCTTTTATCAGGATGGAGATGGTTATTACTGTTCCCAGTTCATTGCTGAACTACTTCCTATTTTTGAAACCATTCCCATGAAGTTTGGAGATGAGGAAGAGGAGATTAGTCCGTTCTGGCTGGATTACTACAAGGAGCTCGGTCTAGCCGTTCCTCTAGATCAGCCCGGGACCAACCCGAGTCAGTTAGCCCAATCTCCACTGCTACATTTTAAAGAAAGGTATTTGGATGATTTGGATTCATGAAATAACAATCTGAAACTTTGATACAGTTTATAAGAGTTACATCAAACTAAAGAAAAATAATTTTTTAATCCTTTCCTCACAGCGGAAAGTCTCGATATATTATTTCCTGATTTTAAAAATATGTTCTACCTTAGAATACAACTTGTAAAAGTTGTATTTTTTATTTTAATATCCTCTGGATGTTTCTTGTATAGACAGATAAAATATGATATACTGCAGCAAAAACTAACCACTGGTTAGTTTTTCTGGAAATTAAAGGAGGAAGTAAATATGTCTTTCTTGTATCGTTTATTAACACGTACAAAACAAATCAGTCCACATATAAATAAGTTTGAGTTCGAATTGGGCATTTTTGTTGTCAGCATATGGCTAGTTGAATCATCTGGTCGCTTTTATGTGATTGATACGGGAATGCGAGGAATGGAGAAGTACGCTGCCCAGTTTTTACTCCCACAAAAAATTGAAGCAATTTTTCTGACCCATGGACATCCAGATCATATCAAAGGTTTGCTCTATCTTAGACAGCACTTTGGGAACATCCCGACTTTAATCAGTGAGAAGGAATTCCCCTATATTTCAGGCAAAGAACCTTTTCCTAATAGAAAAGAGACGGAAAAAGTGATTTTTGATCCGGCTACTTTTATAACTGTTGAAAGTCAAGAAGGTCAAGACTTGATAAGTAGTGCAGGACTAAAACCCCTATTTTCTCCTGGGCATTCCCCTGGTCATGTTGTTTATTACCATGAAGAGGATCAAGTTTTAATCGCTGGAGATCTTTTCACAGCTACGAGAGGTGGAAAGTTGCGTCCACCAATGAAAGGATATACAGCAGATATGAGACAAGCTTTAGCTAGTGGTGAAAGAATTCTCAATAGTTATCCGCAGGCACTTGTTAGTGTTTGTCATGGTAGTGAGGTAAAAGATGCAGTACGAGATTTTGAGGCATTGAATGGGTTTAAAGGGAGTTTGTAATGGCAAAGGATACAAGGTCCAGAATTATCAGAGTAGCAGAGGAAATTTTCCGAAAAGAACCTTACCAGAAGGTGGGAATTAGGCAGATTGCTCAAGCTGCAGGATGTTCACATACAGCTATTTATCAGTATTTTAAAAAGAAAGAGGATATTTTATATGCAGTAGCGGAAAAACCGTTAACTCATCTCTATCATACTTGCTTAGAAATCAGCCATTCCAAGCAGACTGATAAAGAACGTCTGCTCCAAATCTGTCAAACATATGTGGATTTTGGGTTTAGAGAACGAAGTTTTTATGAATTATTGATTTTTTACCGTGGAGAGCATGAAGATCCAGGCGATTGTTCGCAACCGTTGATGCAATTGAGAATGAAAAGTTATCGTTTATTGGAAGAAGCTATTGATGTCTTTTTACCGAAAGACTTATCTGATGCAGAAGTGCTAAATATTCGTAGTGGAATCTTTATTTTTTTACATGGCCTAGTGAGTATCTACAGTAGGGACAATGAAGAATGTCCAGAACGCATTAAGCAACTACTGACTGATTTTATTTCTTTTAAAATAATAGAAATGAAATGAGTTGGAATAACTTATGGGGCTTCTACAGTAAACTTGGATTGAAAAAACTAAGTTCTTTTATTGCCTTATTTTCCCCTCTTGCCTGCCTATCTATAAATTGAAGATTTTGTCCTTTGGTATTGATTTCGCTTAAACTAATTTTTATGTTACAATAAGAACGAACCGATAAAACAGTAAACGAGACCTATTCATGATTACAATCATTAATCCCATACGTTTGACACGTCAGCCATTTTTCAAGGACTTGATCAACTTTTTGGATCAGCACGACGATGTGATCCTGCGGCAAATCAAGGCCCAATTTCCAGATCAACCAGTGGATAAGCTGATGGAGGAGTATATCAAAGCGGGCTTCATCCTTCGAGAAAATAAACGCTACACCCTCAACCTGCCCTTCTTGAAGTCAGCTGATCTTGTTGACTTGGATCAGGAGGTCTTTGTTCGAGAGGACAGTGCAGTTTATCAAGAATTAAAAGCCAAGGTCTTCCAAACGGAACTCCGCAACACGACCAATGAAGCGATTCTCATAGAGGAGACGGACTTTGCACGAAATGCACAGACCCTTTCCAATTACTTCTACAAGGTTGCCCACCAATATCCATTGACAGAGGAGCAAGAAAAGCTCTATGCTATTTTGGGCGATGTCAATCCTGAGTATGCTCTCAAGTATATGACTAGCTTTTTGCTCAAATTTCTCAAAAAAGAAGTAGTCCAGCAAAAGCGCAAGGACATCTTTGTCGATAGTTTAGAAATCTTAGGCTATATCCGCAAAAATGATGAAGGCAAATATGAATTAGCAGTGGACTTGGATAAGGAAAGACTGATGTTTATCAAACAATAGAAAGAGGCTAGGAAAACTTCCTAGCCTTGTTTTTTTGATTATAGATAACGTTCAGCGATGGCGGCGTCACCTGGATACTCTTCTTTTACGCCGTTGACAATTTGGTAGCAGTCCGCTCCTTTTCCGGCGATAATGACGGCATCTTCAGGCTTGCTGGTTGTTGCCATAGCCAGTTGAATGGCTTGCTCTCGATCTGCGATTTTCTCAACAGGGCGCGTGATGAAGCTGCTAATCTCTTCAGCGATAGCCAAAGGATCTTCATAGTTGGGATCATCAGCTGTGAGGAAGACTTGGATCTCAGGATGCTCTTCTAAGAGTAAGCCAAAGTCCTTGCGGCGGCTCTCTCCCTTATTACCAGTTGATCCAAGTACCAGTGAAATGGTCCCTGTTTGATGGGTTTCGACAACTGAGAGCAGTTTTTTCAAGCTATCTCCATTATGGGCGTAGTCGATGAAGACCTTAGCGCCATTTTTCTGAGTCAAGACTTCCATTCGGCCAGGAACACGCGTCTTAGCAATTCCCTCTTTGATGTCTTCAAGACTCGCACCTAGACGAAGGCAGGCAAGACCTGCAGCCACAGCATTTTCTTGGTTGAAATGTCCAATCAGTTGGATTTCATAGTTTCCAGCTAATTTACCAGTGGCTGAGAAGCTGAAGGCCTTAGAGTTTTCAATTTGATTCTCAGACTGGCTTCCATAAAAATCGTGGTCTTGGTTCGCGACTTGGTCCGCTAAAACTTGGAAATGATCCATATCACTATTGATGACAACGGCTTGGCTGTTCTTCATGAGGAGACGTTTGTGGTAGAAATAATCCTCAAAAGTTGGGTGTTCAATCGGTCCAATATGGTCAGGACTGATGTTGAGAAAAACACCAACGTCAAAGGTCAGACCGTAAACTCGTTTTACCAGATAAGCTTGACTGGAAACTTCCATAATGAGGTGGGTCCGATCATTGGCTACTGCCTCAGCCATCATGGCAAAAAGATCCAAGCTCTCTGGAGTTGTCAGGGTCGATTTAAAGAAGTTTTTACCATCCAGCGTCGTATTCATAGTCGACAGCATAGCTGGTCGGTGACTTTGTTCCAAAATATGGTAAGCAAAATAGGCCGCGGTTGTCTTTCCCTTAGTCCCTGTGAAGGCCAATAGTTTTAATTGTTTCTCAGGGTGCCCATAAAACTCCATGGCAATTAAGCTCATGGCCTGTTTGATATTATTGACGAGGATGGCAGGAATACCAACTTCATAATCTTTTTCAGAGACATAAAAGCCGAGTCCATTAGAAATAGCCTGTTCCAGGTATTCTTTTTTGAAACTCGCCCCTTTAACAAAAAAGAGGGTACTAGCAGAAACCTTACGGCTATCATAGCTAATGGCATCAAAACTTGTTCCTTCTAGATGGTAGTAGTATTCACCATTTACTAGAACTTCTCGGAAATTTTGGTCATGTTTTAAAATGTTGAGGGTTTGTTCAATTGTAATCATAAAACTATTGTAAACCTAAAGTCCCTATTTTACAAGTGTCATGGAAAAGTTTATAATGAAGAGAAGAAGAAACGAAAGAGGACACCAATGAGTCACGAACAAAATGACCAGCAAGCCCAGATGCTACGCGGGACTGCCTGGATGACAGCCAGCAACTTTATCAGCCGTTTGCTAGGAGCCGCTTATATTATTCCTTGGTATATTTGGATGGGGAAATATGGGCCACAAGCCAATGGTCTTTTTACAATGGGCTACAATATCTATGCTTGGTTTCTCTTGATTTCGACAGCTGGAGTGCCCGTAGCTGTTGCCAAGCAAGTAGCCAAATACAATACCCGGGACCAAGCCGATCATAGCTTTGCTTTGATTCGGGGCTTCTTGAAATTTATGGGAATTTTAGGCCTAGGATTTGCCATTCTCATGTATCTTATGTCTCCTGTCTTTGCGAGTCTTTCAGGTGGGGGAAAAGAGTTGATTCCGATCATGCAGAGCCTTTCTTGGGCTGTCTTGATCTTTCCTTCGATGAGTGTCATTCGGGGATTTTTCCAAGGTTTTAACAACATGAAGCCTTACGCCATTAGCCAGATCGCTGAACAAGTCATCCGGGTCATCTGGATGTTGCTCACGACCTTCTTCATTATGAAGATTGGCTCAGGTGATTACGTGCAGGCTGTGACGCAGTCGACCTTTGCGGCCTTTATCGGGATGGGAGCGAGCCTTCTGGTGCTCTTTTATTACCTTGCAAAGACAGGTTTGCTCTCTTCTATTTTTAGAAAGCAAGAGGGAAGTGAAGGGATTGACACTCGGGCTCTCTTGATCGATACGATTCGTGAGGCCATTCCTTTTATTATCACAGGTTCCGCGATTCAGCTCTTCCAAATTGTTGACCAGATGACCTTTATCAATGTCATGTCTTGGTTTACAGACTATAGTCAAAAGCAGCTCTTGGTCATGTTTAGTTATTTCTCTGCTAATCCAAACAAAATTACCATGATCTTGATCGCAGTAGCGACTTCGATTGGGGGAGTTGGGATTCCTCTTTTGACAGAGAATTATGTGAAGGGGGATCTAAAAGCGGCTGGGAAGCTCGTACAGGATAACTTGACCATGTTGCTCGCTTTCTTGCTTCCAGCCACCTTTGGTGCAGTAGCAGTCGCAAAACCACTTTATACGGTTTTCTATGGGCAACCAGATAGCTTGGCCTTGGGACTCTTCATCGTAGCGATGTTGCAGACGGTAATTCTCGGTCTTTACACGGTCTTATCGCCAATGATTCAAGCTCTCTTTCAAAATCGCAAGGCCATTCGCTACTTCCTTTATGGTGTAGTGGTGAAATTAGTCCTACAAATTCCATTTATTTTGGTCTTTCGTTCTTATGGGCCGCTTTTGTCAACGACCATTGCGTTAATGGTGCCAATTGTCCTCATGTATCGAGAGATCCAAACCATTACTCAGTTTAATCGAACCATTGTCTTCAAGCGGACCTTACTGGGTTCTATCCTGACTGTGGTGATGCTACTTGGAGTCTTGATCGCCGGCTTGATTTTGGGCTGGATTTTCCCACCAAATGGCCGTGTATCGAGCATGATTTATATCATCGTCATTGGCGGATTAGGGGTTGTTATCTATGGAGCCTTAGGATTATGGCTACGGTATTTTGACCGCTTTATCGGAGGTCAAGCTGCACGTCTCAGACAAAAATTCCGCATCAAATAAACCTGAGAGGCTGGGACAAAAGTCCTAGCCTCTCAATTATTTTTGGATTGTCGAGCAAGACGCAGTGG
>NZ_JUPI01000003.1 GCF_001074805.1 Streptococcus parasanguinis
TGTGCGGAGGTGGGACGACGAAATCGAATTCTAACGAATTACCGATTTCTGTCCCACTCTCATAAAAAACTTCCCCAAGTTTCCACTTGAGGAAGTTTTTTTCGAAAAATTAGTCAATGTAGTGCAATTTCCCACGGAAATCTTCCAAGCTTTGGTAGCCTTTTTCTTCCATGATGGCTTTGAGTTCCGCAGTGATGCGTTCAAAAGCTCCCACTCCTTCTTTATGAAGCGTGGTTCCGATTTGCACCATACTAGCCCCACATAGAATATGTTCAAAGGCATCACGACCGGTCAAGACACCACCAGTCCCTATAATCTGAATTTCTGGATTCAAACGTTGATAAAAGGCATGGACATTAGCAAGGGCTGTTGGTTTGACATACTCTCCACCAATCCCACCAAAGCCGTTCTTCGGACGAATCACAACGGATTCATCTTCAATGTAGAGAGCATTCCCTACGGAATTGACACAATTGACAAACTTAAGCGGGTATTTGTTAAAGATCGCTGCAGCTTGATCGAAGTGGACAATATCAAAGTAAGGTGGCAATTTAATACCAAGCGGTTTGGTGAAATAGGCAAAGACCTCGGACAAGATCCGATCTGTTGTATCAAAATCATAGGCAATCTGAGGTTTCCCAGGGACATTAGGGCAAGAAAGGTTCAGTTCTGTCAAGCCTTTAAAGTCGCTGTCTTGCACCTTTTTCAAGATGGTATGGGTCTCTTCAGGAGACATGCCGACAAGAGATAAGAAGAAGGTCCGGTCGGGATCTGTTTCTTGCAACTCTAATAGGTAATCCAAATAATAATCCAAGCCTTGGTTGGGAAGGCCCATCGAATTGATCGAGCCAAGTGGCACATCATGATAGCGTGGTTCGGGATTTCCAGCACGGAATTCTAAGGTCGCTGTCTTGGTCACAAAAGTCCCAGCAGCCGAATTCTTCACTTCTTCCAACTCTTCCTTGGTCATACAGGCCACTCCTGCCGCATTCATCAGGCAGTTGTCAAATTCAAAACCAGCAATTTGCGTTTTTGTCGATACCATCTTGTACTCCTTTTTGAAACACCCATCAACAGAATCGTTCGGGATGCTCTCTATTTTCTTCTTTCATTATACCATCACTTGGAAGCTTCCGGACAAACAAAGCTAAAAATTCTTCCAAACATTCGGACTTTCCTAGTCGCGATAAAATTTTCAGAAAATTCAACTTTTTTCTTTACAAGCCAAAAAAAGTCTGCTATAATGATCCATGTAATAAAACGTGACATTGTTTGTCAACTGTCTCAAAGCCAATCCCCTAGCGGGTTTGCTGGTTTTCGTTTCATTCACAAAGGAGAATTAACATGACAACTGCAAAAGAATATATCCAAAGCACTTTCGAAACTGTAAAAGCTCGTAATGGCCATGAAGCAGAATTCCTTCAAGCTGTTGAAGAGTTCCTTAGCACTTTGGAACCTGTATTCGAAAAACACCCTGAATACATTGAAGAAAACATTTTAGCTCGTATTACAGAACCTGAACGCGTGATTTCCTTCCGTGTTCCTTGGGTTGACCGTGAAGGAAACATCCAAGTAAACCGTGGTTACCGTGTTCAATTCAACTCTGCTGTAGGTCCTTACAAAGGTGGTCTTCGTTTCCATCCAACTGTTAACCAAGGGATCTTGAAATTCCTCGGATTCGAACAAATCTTCAAAAACGTCTTGACTGGTCTTCCTATCGGTGGTGGTAAAGGTGGGTCTGACTTCGATCCTAAAGGAAAAACTGACGCTGAAGTGATGCGTTTCTGCCAAAGCTTCATGACTGAATTGCAAAAGCACATCGGTCCTTCTCTTGATGTCCCAGCTGGTGATATCGGGGTTGGTGGACGTGAAATCGGATACCTTTACGGTCAATACAAACGCCTTCGCCAATTCGATGCTGGTGTCTTGACTGGTAAACCTCTTGGTTTTGGTGGTAGCTTGATCCGTCCAGAAGCAACTGGTTATGGTTTGGTTTACTATACTGAAGAAATGCTCAAAGCCAACGGTGACAGCTTTGCTGGTAAGAAAGTCGTGATCTCAGGTTCTGGTAACGTTGCCCAATACGCTCTTCAAAAAGCTACTGAACTTGGTGCAACTGTTATCTCTGTATCTGATTCAAACGGTTACGTGATCGACGAGAACGGTATTGACTTCGACCTTCTTACAGATGTGAAAAACAACCGTCGTGCACGTTTGACTGAATACGCTGCTGAAAAACCAACTGCTACCTACTACGAAGGTTCTGTATGGACTTACGCTGGTAACTATGACATCGCTCTTCCATGTGCAACTCAAAATGAAATCGATGGCGATGCTGCTAAACGTTTGGTCGCTCAAGGTGTGAAAGTTGTCTCTGAAGGAGCAAACATGCCAAGTAACATCGATGCCATCAACGTATACAAAGAAAATGGTATCCTTTACGGACCTGCTAAAGCAGCCAATGCTGGTGGGGTTGCTGTATCTGCTCTTGAAATGAGCCAAAATAGCCAACGTCTTTCATGGACACGCGAAGAAGTGGACGGACGTTTGAAAGACATCATGACCAACATCTTCAACACTGCTAAAACAACTGCAGAAACTTACGGACTTGGTAAAGATTACCTTGCAGGTGCCAACATCGCTGCCTTTGAAAATGTCGCAAATGCGATGATTGCACAAGGTCTTGTATAATCAATCGATATTTTTCTTTGAGGCCTTCGGGTCAAAGCCTCTCAACTCCTGAAACCAGTGTGTTTCAGGAGTTTTTTGTAGCTACTGATCTCTTTAAGGACAATTGGTTCCAAGGGAAGAAAGTCATTTTTAAAGAAAGGAATCTTAACCATCATTAGTGGTGAGAGATTTGAGCCATCTCTTTTTCTGTATCTTTTTCTAAAAAAATTTTATTTTTTTTACTTTACCCCCTTGCATTTTTAATAAATTAGTATTAAACTATAGCAAAAGGAGGTGCGCTTATGTTTCATTTTGCTCAAGACAAGTCAACTACCATTGAATTCCTTAAGTCTGAATTGATGCAACTGCTTTCTGATATGCGTCAGGAGATTGCAGCAAGCCGTCAAGCACAGACTTGTACTGCTTGCCAGCATATCCAACACTGCATTAACAAGATCCAAAGGGCAAAAAGTTCCGTAGCCATAGCCCTTCCGATCGAATCATTGGATCTCGAAATCACCGCCCTATTGCGCAAGCAATTATTGATCTTGCCACCTGAGGCTCGAAAGATTTGGGATCAGATTAAATATTTGGATGACAAATACTGCCACTTAAGATCGTAACATCGATTAAAAAAGCTCAGAAAAATATTTCTGAGCTTTTTTACATGATTCCGTTATTTCCTGTTGGAAGGTTGATTCCTGCTTCCATCAAGGCATCATGATAGAGTTTACAGTAAGTATGATAAACAGTAACCTGGGTTCCATTTTGAGCGGTCATAGCAATACGGAAGGAATAGCGACCATTTTTTTCGATCTGTGGGCCTAAAATAGTAGGACCTGTCAACACTTCTGGGTGCTTGTCTTGTTGAGACTGGTTGACCTGAGCGATGACCTGGTAGATCTTGTCGAGATCGGTATTCGCATCTAGCGGAATATCCACCAGCACGCGCATATCTCCACGCGAGAGGTTGCTGACGACAGTGATATTGCGGTTTGGGACAAAGTGGAGACTCCCGTCAAAATCACGTACTTGAGTTGTCCGAATTCCCACACTGCTAACGATGCCGGCAATATTAATAGAACCATTGGTAAGTCGGACATTGTCCCCCACATCCAGCTGGCGTTCTAAAAGGATAAAGAAACCATTGACCAAATCGGAAAGGAAGCCCTGGGCTCCCATCCCGATAGCCACCCCAGCAATCCCAGCACCAGCCAATAGACTAGAGACTGGAAGACCCAGGATCGACAAGATCCAGTAGATCAAGATAAAATACAAGCAGTAGTTCAAGAGACTCTCTACTAAACGGAGAATGGTTTTTTTACGGGCTTCATCCTGCACCGTATACTTAAAAGAAGGGGTTAATATCCGCTTGACCAGGCTATGGATGACCTTTTTAGCGATAAAAAATAAGAGAAAGACAAAAATCAGGGAGATGCATTTTGAAATTAGGTCATCAAAAATCTTTGTCCAGTCTATTTTACTGAAATAACGTTGGAAAGCTTGACTCATTTATTCGGGCCTTTCTAACAAAGAATAGTATGATTATATCAAATATTCGGAAATAAGGCTATTTTTTAAAAATTTCATTGCTTTTGCCCCCTAACTATCGTATAATATTCCTTAATTATTTTTTAAGGAGGCCTTACATGATTCATCGACTGATTACCACTTGGAATAGAACCAACCTTATGAAAAGAATCGCAATCGGGATTGTACTTGGAGTTATTCTAGCACTTATCTTCCCGAAAGCAACTGGCATTGGACTCTTAGGCCAGTTCTTTGTTGGAGGGCTCCGTGCGATCGCACCCCTTCTGGTCTTTGCGCTTGTCGCAAACGCTCTCTCCCAACACCAAAAAGGGACAGAGACCAATATGAAAAAGGTCATCGTCCTCTATCTCCTAGGAACCTTTGCAGCCGCCTTCGCCGCTGTTTTGGTCAATTACATCTTCCCCATCACCATTACCCTGACTGGGAAGGCCGCTGAAGGATCCTCTCCAAATGGAATTGGCGAAGTGATCAGTAACCTCTTGCTCAAGATCGTCGACAACCCGGTCAACGCCTTGCAGCAAGCCAACTACATTGGAATCCTTTCTTGGGCCACTGTCTTTGGGATCGCCATGAGAGAAGCGAGTGAACATAGTAAAGACCTCCTGCAAACCCTAGCAGATATCACTTCAAAAATTGTCGAGTGGATTATCAACCTAGCTCCATTTGGGATCTTGGGCTTGGTCTTCACGACCATCGCTGGCCAAGGACTCAGTGCCCTTAGTAACTACGGGATTCTCTTGATAGTATTGGTGGGAACGATGGCTTTTGTCGCTCTGGTCATCAATCCATTGATCGTCTTTTTCATGATCCGCAAGAATCCCTATCCCCTTGTTTTTAAATGCCTCCGTGTCAGTGGGGTAACCGCCTTCTTCACCAGAAGTTCTGCAGCCAACATCCCTGTCAACATGCGTCTCTGTGAAGAATTGGGGCTGAATCCAGATACCTATTCTGTCTCTATTCCGCTTGGTTCAACCATTAACATGGCAGGCGCAGCCGTGACGATCAATATTTTGACGCTAGCTGCTGCCAATACCTTACACATTCAGGTTGACTTTGGAACGGCGCTCATTCTGAGTGTCGTAGCGGCTATCTCTGCTTGTGGAGCATCTGGAGTTGCGGGAGGATCTCTCCTTCTCATCCCTGTTGCTTGTAGCCTCTTTGGCATCACCAATGATTTGGCCATGCAAGTCGTCAGTGTCGGCTTTATCATCGGGGTCATTCAAGACTCTTGCGAAACAGCCCTCAACTCTTCGACAGATGTGCTCTTCACTGCCATCGCCGAAATGAGCAGCTGGCCAAAAGAAAAACGCTATTAAAAGATCCTATCTCAAATAGAAAAGAAAACCCAGACCTCGCGATCTGGGTTTTCTTATTTCTTAAAGTAGCGTTTGCTTTCTTTGATAATGACAGGTGACAGAGCTAGTAGGGCAATCAGGTTGGGCAGAGCCATGAGCCCATTGACGATATCCGCAATGACCCAGACCAGATCTAATTTTAGGAAACCACCTAGTCCAACCATTAAGACAAAGAAGATCCGGTAGAGATTGATATGTTTGACACCAAATAGGAATTCGAAACACCGTTCTCCGTAGTAAGACCATCCAAGAATGGTCGTTGTCGCAAACAACACCAAGCACAGCGTTAAGATAATGCCTCCAACTGGACCAAAGACACCTGTAAACGTATCCTGGGTCAAGGTACTCGTGCTACCCTTAGCCATCCACTCACCTGACACCAGAAGAGACAGCCCTGTCAAACTACAGATGATAATGGTATCAATAAAGGTTCCTGTCATCGAGATCAAGCCCTGCTCTACAGGTTCATTGGTCTTCGCCGCAGCTGCTGCAATGGGGGCCGATCCGAGACCCGATTCATTGGAGAAGACCCCACGCGCCACCCCTTTTTGGATAGCCATTTTGACTGTTGCTCCTGCAAAACCTCCCATGGCTGCAGTCCCTGTGAAGGCACCTGAAAAGACCGATTTAAAGGCTGGAAGCAATTGGTCCAGATGCAAGGCAATGATCGTGACAGTCGCAAAGATATAGGCAGCAGCCATAAAAGGAACCACTTTTTCAGAAACTTTTGAAATCCAGTGAATCCCACCAAAGATGATGGTCGAAACCACCAGAGCAATCACTACGCTAGCCACTTCTGGAGCCGTTCCAAAACTCGCTTGGAGAGATCCCGTAATGGAATTGACCTGGGTCATGGTTCCGATCCCAAAGAGAGCCACCAGAACACCTGCAACCGCAAAGAAAATAGCTAGTGGTCGCCACTTCTCCCCCATCCCGTGAAGAATGTAGTACATCGGACCACCTGAGATGTGACCATTGTCATCCTTGGTCCGATAACGAATGGCTAAGAGCCCTTCTGCATACTTGGTCGCCATTCCAAAGAAGGCCGCCATCCACATCCAAAAGAGGGCCCCTGGGCCACCGGTCTGAATCGCTGTCGCTACCCCTACAATATTGCCTGTTCCTACAGTTGCCGCTAGGGCCGTCGCAAGGGCTCCAAAGCTTGAGATATCCCCATGACCCTCATCTTCTGTAAAGATCAAGCGAAAGGCTTTTGAAAGATAGCGTATCTGAAGCAAGCCCAAACGAAGGGTCAGGTAGATCCCTGTCCCTACCAAGAGCACCAAAAGTGGGGCGCCCCATACTAAATTATCGAGTTGCTGAAAAAACTGCAATACATGATCCATTCTCTGTCTCCTTTTTATCGACCGCTCGACAGAAATGAGAAAAAGAAAGAGTACATGTCAAACATGTACTCTGGTCCTGCTTAAAATAGGGGACTTCCCCTATTTTTCGCTCTGTCCTTTTACCTGAGAGTTTGAGTAGATGCATCCTCTACCTTGCCCCTTCGGTGCCATTTCTGGTCTCTCCAGAGTTCCGTCCATTCACAGTCACTCACGCTCCTGCAAACTTCATTCGGTCGTATGTAATTTTCTCTATTTTAATCGATTTTCAAAGCTTTGTCAATCATTTCCGAAAAAATATTGTAAATCATCTAAAAATGTACGGTTTTTAATCACTCAAAGAGAAGTGATTGGTCATGAGGTTGCTAGCATCGAGCAAAATCTTGTCCAAGAGTTGATCCGTCGCTTCTTGAATCTGATCACTCATGGCTTGGTTTTCAGCCTCAAAATCGACGGTTTCACCTGCTGCAAGGGCACGATCAACTTTATTGATACGTGCATGTCCCCAGGCCATTGTCGATTCTTGGTAATCATCTAGATCCCCAACATGGTGGGCATAGTGAGGATCTGCTAGTCCTGCAATAATCCGGTTAGCCCAGTAGAAGGAATCCGTTGTCACCTTAGCCGTAGTATTGGCAAAGTAATCTGGCGTTGTATTCACTTGGGTAAAGAAAGGAACGGCTGTATTGTAAGGCATCGAACCATAAGAAATCCATTGGATGCCTGTCGTTTCTTGTGGTTTATTGGGACGCAATTGCAGAATCGCTGTTTGACTGGTCCGGTTGATCCCGATTGTCCGGAAAGTTCGCTGACTCACCTGATCTCCTTCCGGTCCATAAGGATCGTAGATGGTATCTTGGTAGTGATTGCTCAAGACATATTTGACATCCTCAATCGTCACCTTGCGATAGGGCTTTTGACACCAAGGAATCTCAAAGCTCCGTGGATCCTGCTCAATTTCAGGATTAAGGAAACGCTGGATGGCCCAAGCCCGCGGTGTATTGTAGTGACGGTCCTTGTCTTTTTGGCTACCAAAGGCATAGCGTGGATTAAAACCTTTACCTTTTTGGTCCAGAATCAAATGGTGCTCTGTGGCAAAATTTTCAAGATCTGGGTCACAAAGAAACTCGTCTGGATTTCCAAATTCAAAATAATCACTTCCCAGTTGGTTCGGGTTGGTCACATAGGCATCATCTGGAACACGGCGCGCCATCCAGTGGTGACCTCCGATGGTTTCCAACCACCAGATTTCATTCACATCTGAAATCGCAATCCCGTTAGATTCATAGGTTCCGTACTCTTCTAAAATCCTTCCGAGACGCAAAACCCCTTCGCGGGCAGTCTTGACATAAGGCAAGACCAAGGTCAGCATGTCTTCCTCACCGATGCCACTCTCTACAAGAGGATCGGCCCCTAGCACACGGCTATTAGTCGTAATGGTCTCTGTCTCACTCATGGCGACATTATAGATATTGATCCCAGCTTCTCCCCAGATTCCGTCTTTAGGAATGGCATCTGGAACCGCCGTATAGCGAACTGGATTATCTGGCAAGTCTATTTCAAAAGATGATAAAATAGACTTGTAATGACGCGGTTGATCTTCTGGTTTGACCACGATCAATTTCTTAGGCGTAAAAACGCCATTTTGAGAATCCTCTGTTCGTGCTACAATGGTCGAACCATCATAGCTAGCATTTTTTCCGACTAGAATCGTTGTACACGAATCTGCACTTTCACGTTTACGCATGCGTATCCTCCCATATCATTCATTGCTTCTATTATAGCACTTTTAAAAGGGAGGACCTACTGAAAATCAGATTTGAAAACGGATCGCTTTCAATTTCTTTTAATCCGTTTCATTATGTAAGATTTTTAAAAAAACCTAGCCGTTTATCAGCTAGGTTCAGATTGAAGAAAAAGTTATCTTAGAAACTTTCCTTAGGTGAGTACGGACGTCAGCGAACTTCGAAGAAGTTCCATGACTAATT
>NZ_JUPI01000021.1 GCF_001074805.1 Streptococcus parasanguinis
CTATAAAAAAGAGCTTACTCCAGTTGTGACTTTCCCAGAGATCGGAGCTCCTTCGACCATGGACTTGGAAGGTCGGATCATTACCTTGGAATTTGATAAATTTTTCGTTACACAGGTATACACACCTAACGCTGGTGATGGACTCAAACGTTTGGAAGAACGTCAAGTCTGGGATGTCAAATATGCGGAATACTTGACTGAACTAGACAAGCAAAAGCCTGTTCTTGCTACAGGTGACTACAATGTCGCTCACAAGGAAATCGACCTCGCCAACCCTGCCAGCAACCGCCGTTCACCAGGTTTCACAGACGAAGAACGCGAAGGATTTACAAATCTTTTGGCCAAAGGATTTACAGATACCTTCCGCCATGTCCATGGTGATGTCCCAGAACGCTACACTTGGTGGGCACAACGTAGCAAGACATCAAAAATCAACAACACAGGCTGGAGAATCGACTATTGGTTGACCTCAAACCGCATTGCTGACAAGGTCACTAAATCAGATATGATTGACTCAGGCGCTCGTCAAGATCATACACCAATTGTATTAGAAATTGATTTGTAAGGATGTTCTTTATGAATTTCAATGCAGTGATTCCTGAGTTTATTGTATCGAATATAGAGCAGTCCCGTTCCTTCTACTGTGATTTACTGGGTTTTACCATCGAATACGGGCGACCAGAAGAGAACTTCCTCTTTCTTTCTCTTGAAGAGTGCCAGCTCATGATAGAGGAGGGGAGTAAGGAGGAACTAGCTGAACTGACCTACCCCTTTGGTCGTGGAGTTAATATCTCCTTCGGCATAAAAGATGTCCCTAGACTCTATCAAAAAGTAATCGAGTCTAACTATCCAATTCATCGCCCATTAATTAAAAGAAAATTTCGTGTTGGTGATCATTATATCTATCCTCATGAATTTGCAGTTCTGGATCCAGATGGCTATTTTTTAAGATTTAGTGAATAAGAAAATAGATCACTAGAGTAGAAAAAGAAACAAAAAAAGAAAGAGACTGGGACAAAAGTCCTAGCCTCTCAATTATTTTTGGATTGTCGAGCAAGACGCAGTGGTTGAG
>NZ_JUPI01000022.1 GCF_001074805.1 Streptococcus parasanguinis
AACTGTTGAAATCAACGAAGATGTTCCAGCAACATTTGACGATGGGTCAACAACTAAGACCGTTGAAGGTGTTGGTACCTACACAGTAGCAGCAGATGGAACAGTTACATTTGTACCAGAAAAATCATTCGTGGGAACTGCTCCAGCTGTGACAGTTGTTCGTGAAGATAAGAACGGAACCAAAGCTTCTGCAACCTACACACCAACAGTATTACCAGTAACCCCAACAGCTACACCAGCTGAAACAACTGATATTCAAGGTGCGACACAAACTGGTAAACCTGAATTCAAGGGTGGAACAGTAACAGTAGATGGCGTTGAGAAAACTGTTGAAATCAACGAAGATGTTCCAGCAACATTTGACGATGGGTCA
>NZ_JUPI01000023.1 GCF_001074805.1 Streptococcus parasanguinis
GATGAAATCAGCGTAGTAGAGCCCACTCAACCACTGCGTCTTGCTCGACAATCCAAAAAAAATTAAGAGGCTAGGACTTTTGTCCCAGCCTCATTTTTTTATAACACTCTCGTTTTATCAGCGTTTAGACCATGTTTTAGGAAGGAAGAGCAGAATCATTGGATAGATTTCAAGCCGTCCGGCAATCATGGCTAAGGAAAGTAACAGTTTTGAAATCGGACTAAAGATGGAGAAGGTTTGACCCGTACCAATCATAGGTCCAATATTGTTGAAACAACTAAAGACAGCACTGACAACCGTCATGAAGCTATTATTGTCTAGACTCACTACAAAGAGTAAGCCGATCGTAATAAAACTGTATATTGTAAAGTACTTGAGGATCTGATGCTGGGTATCCTTATCGAGTACCGTATCGTTGACATGCAAGGTCAAAACGCGATTTGGAGACAAGGTCGAAAGAACCTGATTTTTTGCGATTCGCCATAAGGTCAAGCACCGAATGACTTTTAGCCCCCCAGCGGTCGAGCCAGCAGACCCACCGATGACCATCAGCATCAAGAGGATAAATTGTGAGAAAAGAGGCCATTTTTCCGTCGTTCCATAACCAAAACCGGTGGTGGTGATGATATTGGAAACTTGGAAGAAGGAAATCTCAAAGCTCTTCGCAACATTAGCATAAAGGTGAAGGCAATTGTAGGCAATCAAGACACTCGATACAAGGACGATCGTGATATAGGTCCGCAATTCCTCATCTTTAAAGAAAGCCTTGAATTTTCGAATCATGAGGAAGTAGTAGAGGTTAAAGTTAACCCCGAAGACTAAGACCCCGATACTGACCAAATAGGTGATCAAACTACTATTGTAGTGGGCGATCCCATCGTTAAAGACAGTAAAGCCCCCAGTACCAGCTGTCCCCATGGCGATGACAAAACTATCATACAGGGGCATGCCAGCACGGAAATAAAGAACCACAAAGAGGAAGAACAAACCCAAGTACAAGAAGTAGAGAATTTGAGCCGTGTTTTTTAATTTGGAAACGACCTTGCCAAACACTGGACCAGGAACCTCTGCCTTCATGACTTCAAGGTGGCTGTTCTTGTTATTGTCCATAATCGCAAGGGCAAAGACCAATACTCCCATCCCCCCTATCAAGTGGGTAAAACTACGCCAAAAGAGGAGAGAGTGGCTGAGGACACCCACATCGTCTAAAATCGTTGCCCCTGTTGTTGTAAAGCCGGAGCTGACTTCAAAGAAGGCATCGATAATGTTTGGAATTTGGCCCGAAAAGACAAAGGGAAGGGCACCAAAGAAGGACCATAGGATCCAACAAAGTGCTACAATCAGGACTCCTTCCTTAGCATAGATGTGAAAATCCTTAGGTTTGTGAAAACTACCAAGGAGGCCAAACGCAAGTAAGATGGCCATGGTTGCTCCAATAGAGACAAAGACCTTGGTAGGTTCCCGATAGATTGCAGCGACCACTAGGGGAACGATTAGGAGACCTGCCTCGATTAAGAGGAGTTTGGATAAGAGGTAACGAATCATGCTTCTATTCATCAGGCTTACCTCTCAAGTAGATCGTAGATTTTAGTGACATTTTGAATCAAGGTAGTCACGATAATCCGATCCCCTACCATCAAACGGTCATCCCCATTAGGGAAAATAGCCTTGCCGTCTCGAATAATGGCAGCGATCAAAACGCCCTTCTTCAATTTCAATTCAGAGAGGGGATATTGGGTTAGTTTGTTGTCTTCCTTAATTTGAAACTGCAAGGTTTCAATCCGGCCGTTTGCGACATGGTGCAAGGCTTCTAGGTTTGAGAACTGTGCATTGTAGCGCCCGCGAATAAAGTGCATAATGGTGTCTACAGCGATGCGTTTTGGAGTGACAATACTGGTCATATCCTGATCGCCAATGATCTCCAACAGACTGGTTCGGTTGACTTTGGTAATGTTCTTTTTGACTCCGACAGAATCCAAGAACATGGAGGTGATGATGTTTTCTTCATCGACCCCTGTCAAAGTAGCCACAGCATCAAAGTTATTGGCACTCTCTTCTAAAAGAATGTCTTTCGCGGTTCCGTCTCCATGGACGACATAGAGGTCAGGGAATTCTTGGCTAAAGAATTCAGCTCGTTCGCGATTGACCTCGATGACCTTGAGATCGATTTTGCGACGCACATCCTGGAGAATATTGAGCAGATAGTAGGCAATTTTTCCAGCACCAATCATCATCATGCTCTTAATGACTTGAGGTCGGACATTGTTGTGGAAGAGAACGATCTCGATCCTATTTCCTGTCACGAAAATCTTGTCTTGGGGCTGCAAAACAAAGTCTCCATTTGGAATCGTGAGTTCATTGCCACGCTCGATCGCACAAACAATGACATTTCCGTATTTCTTTCGGAATTGGGATAGGCTCATATTGCAGAGATTGCTATCTGGCTTGATCTTAAATTCCATCAAGGCAACACGGCCGTTTGCAAAATGCTCCACAGAAAGGGCATTTGGGAAGTCAATGATATTAGCAATATAACGAGCTGTCAGCAATTCAGGATTGACAACCAGGGAGAAGCCCAAGATATTTTTTTCCTTGAAGTAGGAATTGGAATATTCCGGATTTCGCACCCGAACGATGGTTTCTTTGGCTCCCATTTTTTTAGCTAAAACAGCAGAAACCATGTTCACTTCGTCGTACTCGGTCATGGAAATGAAGATATCGCAGTCTTCAACATCTGCTTGCTCCAAGATCTTGAAGTTTGCGCCATTTCCTAAAATCCCAATGATATCATACCGTTTGGTAATATGGTTGAGAACGGATTCGTCTTTTTCGATCAAAATAACATCGTGGTTTTCAGCAACGAGAGAACGACAAAGGGCCGTTCCGACCTTTCCTCCACCAACAACAATAATTTTCATAGATTACCTCCAGAGTATGCTTCTATCATACTCTATTTTCAAGAAAAATTCATCTATTTTAAGGACTTTCTGGAGGAATTATACCAAGCTAATAACAAGTGGGAAAAATTGTCAAAATAGAAGAATGAGGGGGAATCGAAAACTTTGATATAGTTTCTTAAAAAAATCTAAAAAAAACTATTGACAGGAGCTTCAAAAGTGATATACTTAAGAGGTACCTTCGTTGATTTACCTCAAACCTGTTGTGAGTTAAGTTAATGAAGCTGTAACCACGCTGTTTGCTGAGCTTGACTCCGGGCAGTGTGGCTATTTTTTTATCAGAAAGAGATCGAGTATGAATATTGAAGAACTAGACTACCAAGAGTCAGCGGCTCAAAACCACATCGTCTTGTTCCAACCTCAGATTCCACAAAATACGGGCAATATTGCACGGACTTGTGCGGCAACCAATTCCCCCTTACATATTATTCGTCCCATGGCTTTTCCGATCGATGATCGCAAGATGAAGCGAGCAGGACTCGATTACTGGGACAAGCTGGATGTCCGTTTCTATGATAGCTTAGAAGAGTTTATGGAAGCAGCGCGTGACGGTCAGGTGCACTTGGTGTCTAAGTTTGCAAATCAGACTTATTCGGACGTTTCTTATCAGGATGGGAAATCCCATTATTTCTTGTTTGGACGCGAGGACAAAGGATTGCCGGAAGATTTTATGCGCCAGCACGAGGAGAAGGCCATTCGCATTCCGATGAATGACGAGCATGTTCGTAGTTTAAATGTCTCCAATACCGTCTGCATGATTGTTTATGAGGCGCTCCGCCAGCAGGGCTTTAAGGGGCTGGAGTTGAGCCATCGTTATGAGCACGACAAGCTCAAATAAGAACGAAAAATTAAAAACCGAACCATGTAATCCATGAAGTTACAAAAACTTGCCTAGGCAAGTTTTTTTTGTTATCATAAAAAGGTCTTCAGGGCAGGGTGAGATTCCCGACCGGCGGTGACTTTTACTAGGAAATGTTCTCTTCCTTTTATACTTTGTTGCCAAGCTTTGTTTAACGAGAAGTTATGCCTACAGCTTGTCGCATCGTTTAAAAGAAAAATCTCCATTTCCATACTCTAAAAGAAGTCCGCGAGCGCAAGCTGATGTGGTGTGACTCCACAACCGACAGTATAGTCTGGATGGGAGAAGACGAGAGACGAATAGACTGACAGCTATTCTGATCTGTTTAGAGCTGATGCATAGGAATAAAACGTTAGGTGCTATGATTGACCGGTGTTTTTCAATGGAGACCAGCTAAAGTGACTAGAATATTTTCTGGTTTAAGCTTTGTTTAAATAGTTTAGAGTAGAATGATGGAGTAGACGTCTTTCCAGCTTCTCTAATTTTTTAAAAATTGGAGGAACCTGTTATGACAAATACACGTAAACTGACCCTAGTGGCTGTTTTATCCGCATTATCTTTTATTTTGATGTTCTATCAATTTTCTTTCTTGATAGATTTCTTCAAAATTGATTTGAGTATCATCGCCATTTTGTTGGCTTTGGTCTTGTTGGATTTTAAAAGTGCTGTTTGGGTGACCTTGATCCGATCTGTTCTTAAATTAGCTCTTAATAATAAGGGGCTTGAAACCTTGATCGGACTACCAATCAATATCATTGGAGTTCTTGTTTTTGTTCTTGCTTTTGCATGGATTTGGAACAAGGAACGGACCCATGGCCGATTTGTCCTAGCTACGATTATTGGAACGATCAGCTTGAGTATCACGATGGTATTGGTGAACTATGTCTATGCAATCCCTTTGTATGCTCGCTTTATGAACTATGATATTTCGAAAACACTAGGGCTTGTCCACTATTTAGCCGCAATGGTTGCACCGTTTAACCTGATCGAAGGAGTGATTTGGGCCATCGCATTTGGATTGATCTACACTCTTTTGCAACCGATTTTGAAAAAATATGAAAAATAAACAACAACATTGGGCGAAGGCAAGCTTCGCCCTTCTCATTTTTGTCATTCTCGGGTATGTGATTCGTTTCTACCCGCAACAATTAACTGGTTTTGATAGCGCGCTTCAATCTACTATTCGAGGCGATCTGCCTGCACCACTGACAGCCTTCTTTACCAAGGTAACCCACGTCATGGATACCAAGATCATTGTCATCTGGGTGGGTCTTCTGCTGGCGATCTTTGCCTATAAGAAATGGTACAGCGAAGCCCTCTTTCTGGGGAGCAATCTGGTATTGACTGGTCTTTTGGTTCTTCTTCTAAAGAATATCTACCAGAGACCGAGACCAAGTATTCTTCATCTAGTAGAGGAAAAAGGCTTTTCTTTTCCAAGTGGTCATTCACTGGCGTCTACCCTTGTTTTGGGAAGCTTGATCCTCGTGACCGGCCAGCATGTAAAACATAAAACAGCCCGCTATTGTCTTCAAGGCTTGCTGGTTATGGGAATTGTGACCATTGTGGTCTCCCGTATTTATGTCGGGGTCCACTATCCATCAGACGTTCTCGGCAGTATGATTTTGGGCCTTGCTGTCTTGCAATTTGAGTACCCCTTGTACGATCGCTTGCGGTTTCAATGGCGCTTTACAGGGAAGCAAAAATAACTAACAACTAGGAGTTGGACTCGTGTTTTGAGTTCGACTCTTTTTTTGCTATAATGAAGGGTATGAAATCCTACAATACCTTGAATGATTATTATCGAACCTTATTTGGAGAAAAGACCTTTAAAGTCCCTATTGATGCAGGCTTTGATTGTCCTAATCGTGACGGGACAGTCGCCCATGGTGGCTGTACTTTTTGCACGGTCTCAGGTTCAGGAGATGCCATTGTGGCCCCAGAAGCTCCGATTCGAGAACAATTTTACAAAGAGATTGATTTTATGCATCGGAAATGGCCGGATGTGAAGAAGTACCTGGTCTATTTTCAAAATTTCACCAATACCCACGATAAGGTGGACGTCATTCGAGAGCGTTATGAGCAGGCCATCAATGAACCAGGAGTAGTAGGAATCAACATCGGTACGCGTCCGGATTGTTTACCAGATGATACCTTGGCCTATCTAGCAGAGCTGACCAAGCGCATGCATGTGACGATTGAGTTGGGGCTTCAGACGACTTATGAATCGACGTCTCAATTAATCAATCGGGCCCATAGTTATGACCTCTACGTTGAAACAGTCAAGCGGATTCGCCAACAGGTGCCGAAGGCTGAGATCGTGTCCCATTTGATCAATGGCCTTCCGGGGGAAACACATGAGATGATGGTGGAAAATGTTCGCCGTTGTGTGACCGATAATGAAATTGATGGCATCAAGTTGCATCTCTTGCATTTGATGACCAATACACGTATGCAACGAGACTATCATGAAGGACGACTCCAACTCATGAGCCAGGAAGAATATGTCAAGGTCATCTGTGACCAGTTGGAGATCATCCCCAAACACATTGTCATCCACCGGATTACAGGGGACGCGCCACGGGATATGTTGATTGGCCCTATGTGGAGTCTCAACAAATGGGAAGTCCTAAACGCTATTGAAACTGAAATGCGTCGTCGTGGAAGTACCCAAGGATGTAAGCTAGAAGAAAAGGAGACTGCTGATGCTTCGACCACTTGAAATGGCCCATCAATTTTTAGCAGAAGTCATCACCAAAGAAGATGTGGTGGTAGATGCCACCATGGGAAATGGATATGATACGGCTTTTTTAGCTAAACTAGCAGGCCAGGTCTATGCCTTTGATATCCAAGAGCAGGCCCTTGTAAATACCCAAGAAAGATTGGAAAAGTTGGGGCTTCAGCATGTTCAATTGATTTTAGATGGCCACCAGCATGTGGACCAATATGTGGAGACTCTCAAAGCAGCTATTTTTAATCTAGGTTATCTGCCATCTGCGGATAAATCGGTCATTACTCTTCCGGCTACTACTATTGAAGCGATGGAAAAAATCTGTGCTCGCCTAGAAAAAGGTGGTCGAATGGCTTTGATGATCTATTATGGTCATGAGGGAGGAGACATCGAGCGTGATGCAGTGCTAGATTTTGTCAGTCAGCTCCCTCAAAAAGATTACACAGCGACCATCTACCGGACACTGAATCAAGTGAACCAACCACCGTTTTTGGTCATGATTGAAAAATTAGAAAGCTATCGTCATGGATAAAGAATATTTAAAAAATAAAATTGAAGGATTGAGACACCATTTTGTTGAATCAACCATTCACGAGCGTGCAATCGGTTTTTATGATGAAGCTCATATGACCAAAAAGATGCTCAAAATAAAAAAGAAATTGGTTGCGCTTGAGATGGAACGGTGCCAAAAGAAGATTGAGCACAAGGATGTAACCAAGACAGACCAAAAGATTGCGGAGTTAAAACAGCAATTTGAGACTTGCTGCCAAGAACGCTAGGGAGGGAGGAAGATGGAATTACTCCTTTATGCAGTGATCTTCTCGATGATCTTGATCGTCTCAAATGTCACCAATAAACTTGTGCCGAGCCTTCCTCTGCCCTTGATTCAAATCTTACTAGGGATCGTTTGGGCCCTCTTTGTCCCGGAAGAAAATTTTCATCTAGATACAGAGCTCTTTCTGGCCTTGGTCATTGGCCCTTTGTTATTTCGAGAGGCAGAAGAAGCAGACATTACTTCTGTCTTAAAGCACTGGCGCATCATTCTTTATTTGATTTTTCCAGTGATTTTTATCTCAACCATTAGTTTGGGGTGGGCAGCTCACTCCTTGTGGCTGAGCCTTCCTTTAGCAGCCTGTATGGCTGTAGGGGCAGCTCTAGGTCCAACAGACTTAGTAGCCTTTGCTTCCCTGTCTGAGCGCTTTACCTTTCCAAAGCGGGTTTCGAATATCTTAAAAGGAGAAGGGTTACTAAATGATGCCTCAGGTCTAGTTGCCTTTCGAGTGGCCTTGGCAGCCCTTGCGACCGGAAGTTTCTCCCTTGGAGAGGCAGGGATTTCCTTAGGAATCTCCATTATAGGAGGATTTGCAGTAGGGATCTTGACGGCCTTTGTGAACCGTTGGCTGCAAACATTACTCTTGAGTGTTCGAGCTAGTGATATTGCCAGTGAATTGTTATTAGAATTGAGTCTCCCGTTATTGACTTTTTTCTTAGCAGAAGAACTCCATGTGTCTGGTATCATCGCTGTGGTCGTATCAGGGATCCTAAAAGCCAGTCGCTTTAAGCACATTACCCTTTTGGAAGCCCGGGTAGATACTGTGAGTCATACTGTCTGGAATACGGTCAACTTTATCTTAAATGGGTCGGTCTTTGTCATCTTAGGAATGGAATTGGAAATGATCGCCAAGCCCATCTTAAGTAGCCCCATTTACAATAATCTTCTTTTAGTTCTTTCTGTCTTTCTGTTGACAGCCTTGCTCTTTTTGATTCGTTTTGTCATGGTTTACCTTTTTTATTGGTTCCGAACGGTTCGACTAAAAAAATCGTTGAGAAATTATCTGAAAGATGCCTTATTGCTGACCTTTTCGGGTGTGAAGGGAACGGTTTCGATTGCAACGATCCTTTTGATTCCAACCAAAATCGAAAAAGAATACCCTGTCCTACTTTTTTTAGTGGCAGGAGTTACCCTTGTCAGCTTTATTGCTGGGTTAGTGGTACTTCCAAAATTATCAGAAGATAAGGAAGAAACTAATAACTACCTGATGCAGATCGCGATTTTAAATGATGTCGTCATGGAATTAGAAGCAGACCTAAAGAATAGCAAGCACAAGGGTCCCTTGTATGCGGCGATTGATAACTACCATGGTCGGATTGAAAATTTGATTCTAAGCCAAGAAAACAAGCTCATTCAAAAGGACTGGGAACAGCTGAAGCTCTTGATTTTGAGTATTGAAAGTGACGGCTTGGAACAAGCCTACGAAGAAGGAAAGATGCGCGAGCGGGGCTACCGTGTCTACCAACGCTATCTTCATAATATGGAGCAGCGGGTCAATCGCAACCTTTCGTCTCGTCTAACATACTACCTCTTGGTTTCTTTCCGCATCTTGCATTTGCTGGTCCATGAAATCCTAACATTAGGGTCTGGCTTTCGAACTTGGTGGAACCGAGAGGATAGAAAGTTAGAAGCCATTGATTATGACCAGATTGCGGCCCTTTATTTGGCCAATACGGAAATCATCATTGAAAGTTTGGAAGACCTCAAAGGGGTTTATCGGAGCAGTTTGATCTCTTACCTGCAAGAATCTCGTCTGAGAGAGACGGCCATTATTACTAGTGGAGCCTTTGTGGAGCGGGTTATTAACCGGGTGAAACCAAATAATATCGATGAAATGTTGAGAGGCTATTATTTGGAGCGTAAGATTATTTTTGAATACGAAGCGCAACACCTGATTACCGCCAAGCAAGCGCGTCGCATGCGTCAAAATGTCAATGAATTAGAAAGCTACTCCCTAAGAGAAAGTGCCAATACTCTTCCATACGATATGATCGAGTATGCACAAAATCGATAAGCGTAAAAGTGCTAAGATGAAAATCTTAGCACTTTCAGATTGAAGAAAAAGTCATATAAAAAACTTTCCTTAGGTGAGTACGGACGTTAGGTGAAATTATCCAGTGGATGATTTCAGCAATC
>NZ_JUPI01000024.1 GCF_001074805.1 Streptococcus parasanguinis
TTTTTACTTTTTCTGTATTATATCATATTTTGATTAAATTGTCATCTAAGAAAGTGATTTTAAAAAAACTGGAAATTTTTTCAATTGTATATTTTGAAAATAAAAAACACTTTAATATCAATTTAATGATTTTAGAGCGTTTTTAGCTTATTTGATTTTAAAGTTGTCGTCTATTCCTCAGGATTACTTGAAGAACAGGAAAAATTCGACAACAAAGTAGTCGATCTATTCAGTTATAAAACTTATGAAGGTCTTTCTGCTGGAACTGGCCACTCCTACTTTGGAGATGTAGATTATACTCTTACTTATTCAACTGAGAATATCCCTCATGATTTCTCCTCATGTGGTGCTAGTAAACTTCTATATTATAGAACGAAAGGGATAGAGTTAATGTTTAAACTTAAACTTTAGAATGAAAATATTTTTTCTTTTCTTACCCTACAGTATCCGTACAAATTTTATAGGTTTCATCTCATAAAAACTTGTACCTTGCTAAATTCAACAAACTGAAGCTTGTTTGTTGAATTTAGCTTTCTACTATGTAAGATTCTTGCTTGATAGCGGAGTAAATTTTCTATTCTACACCAAAAGCAAAAAGGATATATTTTTAATAAATTCCATTTGAAAACAATTCCTGTTCTATTATAGTAATGGTAATTCTAACTTTACACTTGCACCATGTTTATCCGAGTTGTTTTCTAATATGATGCGTCCATTATGTAATAACATTATTTTCCAAGAATTATATAAACCTAAACCATAGTTTGTAGCTGAATGTCTACTCTTATCTCCACGGTAAAATTGCTCCGTTCCTCGTTTTAAATCCTCATTAGAAAATCCTGGGCCTTCGTCTATCACAGATATTGAAAGTATCTTATCTGTAGTCATTATTAGTAATTCAATGTTGGATTTGTCTGGTGAATATTGAATAGCATTACTAAATATATTTTCAATGACTCTTTCAAATAATTGTACATCTATCATTACATCTGAATCTTCACAATTAATAGATTTAGATATAGTACGGTCATGTATTAGTGTAATCTCTCTCGCTATTTCACTAACTCTTTCGATTATTTCTGACACCTTTACTTTTTTTAAATTCAACGAGTTTAATTTAATTGACTGATTCATCTCCATCAGAGCTTTTGTATAATCTGATATACGTGTTGAATTTTTTATAATGTACGCTACATAATCTTTTTGTTCATCAGTTAGATCAGTTACCTTTAACAATTCAGCATTACCTTGGACAATAGAAACCGGAGTTTTTAAGTCATGCATTAATGCCGATATCTGACTTCTCTTATTCTCTTCTTTAATCCAATTTTCTCTTAATGAATCACTTAAGGCTTTTTTCATTATATCAAGGCTATTTAAGACATCATTAAATTCTTTGATATTTGAACTTCCTATTTCAAAGTCTAATTCTTGGTTGGCGATTTTATCTGATGCCTCTAGCATTGGCGATAATTGCCTTGTTATTCGTTTTGCCCAGATTAGAGTAGCCACAAATGCACTCATTAAAAAGAAAATGATTAATAAAAATATTAATAGTAAATCTATGCTAGGGAAATATTTTTCCATCCAATCATTATTGTATTGTGGCTCTAGTGAATAATGGATTAATACATATCCATCATTCCTTTTAAATTCTATAAATGAAGAAGATGGAGTTGAAAATCCCTCATGATTGTGAAAATTCTTAGCTTTCAGTTGAATAGCTTCATCCATATTAGTTTTTATCACTTCACCATCTGGCGATAAAAACATATAGCTAGCTCCTTTAGGTATCAATGCTTCATCAAAGTCTATTTTATTTAAAATTTTATATTTATTTTCTTGTAATAAATTTTCTGTATGGTTAGCCGGAATAATCAAACCAACACTATAAAACGCTGTAAAAGTTAATAAAGCTAGTACGATGGCACATCCTAAACCAACTCCAACAGTCATTAAGTATTTAAGAAATACTATTTTGAGTGACTGTCCTTTTCTAATTAATTCCATTTATAACCAATCCCCCAAACTGTAGAAATTGGATTTTCACCAAATTTTAAGAACTTTGCTCTAATATTTTTTACATGTTCTGATATGGCAGAAGAATCACCAATCCCATCAAATCCAAAAATCATTTCATATATTTGTTCTCTTGAAAAAACTTGTCCCTTTCTCTTTGCTAAAAGTTTAGAAATTTGATACTCAGACTTTGTCAGATGAATTTCTTCTTCCTTCACAAATACTTGATTGGAGGATAAATCAAATCTTATATTCCCTAGGTTTAAACTCGAATGTTTTTCTCTTTGTTCTCTTCTCAGATGAGCTTCTACCCTTGCTAACAATTCACCAACACCAAATGGTTTGGTAATATAGTCATCTCCTCCACTTAATAAGCCATCTACTATATCCGTTTCCATTGCTTTTGCAGTTAAAAAGATAATCGGACAATCCACTTTGCTACGTATATTTTTACAATAGCTGATTCCATCAACCTCTGGCATCATTACATCAAGTAATATTAAGTCATATTTCCCCAAACTATTTTCATCAATATCTACCGTGGTTTGGTAAATATCAATAATATGATCTCCTTTTATTAAAATATTCTTGATTAGAGTCAGCATATCTAATTCATCATCTATAGCAAGAATTCTTGCCATACCAAACCACCTCCATATTTATAAATATTTTATTATTATACCATATTCCATTTACAAATACATTTAGAGCTATTATTCACTGATTGACTTTCCACCCCACCTATTGAACCATAATAAAGAGCCAGTAAAAATGACTACTGTAATAGGTATTGCTACATAGCCCCACATGGTAAACTCTTTAATTAAATATGAGCTATCAGCCAATTCACTTCCAACAATATATGTTGCAGATAATCTCGATGCCCAAGTACAAGGTAAAAAATACCAGATATTTTCACCTAAATTGGTTATTGAAAGTAAAGCAATCAACGTTTCCACAAATCCCAATCCAATAGATGCACCACCACCTAACATAAGTGATACCCATAAATGAATCATATATGTAGATAGACATCCTATAAAAACTAATAATAATTCAATTAACCAAGCCATAGTCGCTTGATTACCAAATAGCATTGCAAATATAAAAACTGCTAAACTTATAGAAAATAGAAAACTCAATAAGAGCATTATAAGTTTTCCGCCATAAGCCTTGCTTCTGGATTTTGTAGTTGATAGAATCACTTGAAATCTTCCAGCACTTGCTTCCATGTCAACAACCTTAGATGTGATAGCACCAAATATTATTGGTAAGATAGCACCTAAAAGCACAAAATAATTCAGTATGATATCCATATCAGAAAAATTTTTTAGACTTGTAAATGTTGCTGCCCCATAAAATATTAGTGCATATAAAACAGGTAAGATAAAGTGAGCCCAGGGAATCCATGTATGCTTCAATTTATAAAACTCTGATTTTAATATATTCATCATTACTTCACCTCTTGCTTAGAAAACCATTTTGCAGTAATGAAAGTCAATAATGTAAACAAACATATTGATAAAATACAAGGAACAAGTAAGGATGTGTTTAAAATCATTGGATTTGATACTTCTGTTGGCACACCGTTCGGTAAAATACGCATAACGGGTACCATCAATCTAATCCCCCAAGAATAAGGGCAATAAATCCACATAGAACCGTCAGCTAACAAAATTCCTACCACAAGACCTAATACAGCATTTACTACAATGCTTGCTATAAACCCAAACTTTTTAGCTAGGAAAAAACAAAACGGAACTTGCCATATGTTAGTTATAACCAATAATACACTTGCGAATAATAATGTCGTGAATGCATAGTTTTCTGTTAATTGTTCTCCAATGAAAAATTGAAAAACAAATACTCCTAGCATATGCAAAATAGCAGTTATACTTAGATAAATTGAAGCTGTTAGTATTTTTGATATCCATATTTTTTTTAAATCAACATTAAGTGAAAAAACTGCTCGGTAGTTTAATTTTCTTTCCTCTTTTCTATGCATCATTGCTGGTATTAAAGCGAAAGTTGCTGGCATAATCATCACATACCACCAATTATATGCATTTACACTAAAATATAATGGCATTAATACAAACGCAACAAGTAAAGATATAATTGGTGCAATAAATAATATCTTCAACAAAAAACTGTGTTTGTGTTTCAAATTTTCTGCAAAAATATAATTTTTCATTAAGCTACACCCTCTTTCCATTCTTTACAACATCCATAAAAAGTTCTTCTAAATTTTCATTATGATTAATTGTGTTTTGATATTTTAATTCTCCATCATGTATAATTCCTATATGATCAGCAGTTTGTTCCACTTCTGCTAAAATATGACTAGACAGAATTACTGTTATTCCTTTTTTTGGAAAGCTTCGTATTAAATCTCGTAATTCTTGAATTCCTAATGGATCTAATCCGTTTGTCGGTTCATCTAGTATCAATAGTTTAGGATTATTTAATAAAGCAATTGCAATACCTAATCTTTGTTTCATCCCCAAAGAAAATTGACCGCTTTTCTTTTTTCCGGTATTTTTTAAATCTACAATTTCTAAAACTTCATCAATTCTTGCATCAGGTAATCCAAGTAATAATGTTCTAACTTTTAGATTTTCTCTTGCACTTAAATTTTCGTATAAGGGTGGCATCTCGATTAAAGCACCAATATCTGATAAATCATTTCTACTCCATTCATGTCCTTCAAACATAATTTCACCTGACGTCTTGTGTAACATACCTGTAATCATCTTTAATGTCGTAGATTTACCTGCACCATTAGGTCCTAGTAATCCATATACTGAATTTTCCTCAATTTTTAATGACACATTATTTACAGCTTTTTGTTTTCCAAAAACTTTTGTTAGCTCATTTGTTTCCAAAATATATTTGCTCATATTTTGTTCCTCCTTTAATCTTGTAAATAGTATAAAAAATATTTTTAAGGATTCTGTAAGGAAAAAATATTTTTCAAAAAGTAGCAAGAAAATTCTAATTTATTAAACGTTTTGCATTTTTTCTTTAGTCTTTTATGCCATATCTCATATACTTCATAAATAAAAAAGGCAGAACCAGAGTTCTGCCATAAATAATCATTATTTATCTTACAACTTCAATATCCACCTTTGCTCTAAATCAAATTTTAAGGAATTGAAATATTCTCTTTCTAATCTATAGTTATACCTATTCTGTTCGAGTTTTAGCTAAATATATTCCCCATTCAGCTAATTCTTCAGGCAAATCATAAACAGTTTTTCCATTACTTTCATAGATTTCAGAGATTCCTGGGGAGGTTTTAGAAAAAGTTTTCCAAGCTGTCACTAGTTCTTCAACAAATTGAATATTATGAAGCTCAAAAAAGTCATTAAATTTTGATAGTTCTTTACTATAAATTATCACAATATTATAGCTATCAAGCATGATCTCATCATGACTTTTATGACCACCAAATCCAAACTGACTAAGTCCATCATTAATAAGCAAATCACCGTATCTAATCAACAGTGCTAGGCATTCCTCTCTTGAACAACCATCAATATAATAAACATCCTTATGGGATTCCTTGATAATATTCTTTGCTATCACTTTTTCTCTATCAATACTGACAGGCAATTCCAAAATAAAAAACAAGGGCTCGTCATGAATCGCAATAAAATGTTGAAAAACCTCTAATATTTTTTCTGCGTGTACATTCGCCATCAAATGATGTTCAGTTAACTTTGTAAATGATTCAAACAGGTTTTCTACCAAGCTAACTTGGTGTCCTTTTACTAAATTCAACATTATGCGTCCTCAAGAGAATTTAAACAATATCCACATTTATAATTTCATTATACCATTAAACCCCTAAAAAGACTGCAACTTCCCAGTCACAGTCTCTTATAAATCTACCTCAGTTCCTTCAAGGAAAGTTATTACAATTTGTCCAGCTTCTGAAATAGATTGATAGCATGTCAGACTATAGTATCCAGAAGCCATACTTGAACTATTACTCTGATTCTTACCCTCTATTCGATTAGAGAAGCTACCTTCACGCTTTTCATTCTCCCTTTCGTTCAAAGGTTTCTAATCTTTTACAAGCAGTGATACCGCCTCAACGTGGGTTTTAGAGGACTAAATGGAGTCTGAATTGCCTGATAAAGATGTAGTATTGATTAAGCAATCAACAAATTATCTACAAAACAAAAATAAAGTACACTGCTTAATGAGTGTACTTTATCCTTCTAATTCAGTTTTATCAATGGTTTAGCTCTAGTTAAGTCGATTAGTTAAATGAATTTAGACTATTGCTTTTTATAACGACTATAAATTGTATGCTCAATGCTATAATTTATCTTCCAAATCTACTTCTTCATAATTTATCGGAATTAAAGCAACTTCACTGCTTAGAGTAGATTGTTTTTCATTTTCACTTATTTGAATGGCATTTTTGAGTGAAAAAATAACTTCTCTTACAAGATTTAATAAATCTAATGTACACTCTTGAAGTTCAAATTCAGTTAGATACAGTCTAGTTTCATTATTTTCTTCACTTCCATCAATAAAATTCAATGTAATATTAGTAAACCTATGCTCTAAATAATTTCTAATAGTTTTTAATAGCTTTGCGTGTGGATTTGCTGTCAAAGAATTATTACCATTATCAAAATCTTTCGATATCCAAAATATAGATGATAGACCAATATTCTTATCCAACAACTTACCTAAATTGCTATCTGTTCTCCAAATTGAATGAAAATTTACTTGTCGAGTCTTAATTTTTAAAGAATAATATTCATTTATAAACATTCCTACTTTATCTAATAATGAATATAGTGTTTTAAAAGCTGCTTTTAATCCTTCTACTCGGATAGAATATTGTACGTATTCTAGACAATCAATAAGATCAACATTCTCATCAGCATAATGAACCGAATCAATCTCAATGCTATTAAAACAGAGATAACGGGCATAAACATATTCTTGCTTAATTTGATTAAACATAGAAATGTATTTGTTTAAATCTTTATCCGATTGAAACAATAAACTTGGTAGTAAAATATTATCATCATATCTATTTATATCGTCAGCTTGTAAGTCATTAAGTGGATTAAGATACAGCCCGTTGTCCCAACACCATTCACGATACTTTTGTGAATTAGGATTATAATCAATGTTTTTACAAGAGCATTCATCTAAATCTTTATAATCAAGATATTGTTCGTAAAGTTTAATAAATTGCTTTTCTGCGTTATTAACTCTGTTTGGATCTGAAAAAGTTATACTTGTTTCTATTAAATTTTTAATTTTTTTAATAAAGTGAAGATGTTCGTTATCATTCAAAAAATTACGATAATGATGTAGACAAATAGCCAAGTTACCACTAGCCATTGTGAATCTTGGATTGATTTGTATACATTTACAATACATCTTAATAGCTAACTGTTTTCTACCACAAGCATCTAATAGATTTGCGTAATTGGTGTATAGTGAACATAATAATGGGTGAATAAAGCTATTGTTCTCAGGATTTATATCAATATTATTTGAAATTTCGATAGCTTTTCTAAAGTAATAAATTTGTTGAACTGTACAATCGGTATCTATGTTGAATACTAGGTTATCACTTAGTTCAAATATATCACCATATGCTGTCCCAATAGAATAAAGTAAATGAATTTTGGAAATATCATCAATAGTATTTTCCATATTTTTACCAATTTCTATTAGTCTATAAATCTCATCTATATCTTTATGTTTAAAAGCATTGTCGAAATCCATTGACAACTTAAGTACACTATGGTTAATTAGATTATTCGTTAACATCTTCATCCCAAACTAAATATTTCGATTTTAAATTTGATTTTCCTTTATTTTCTTGTTCTTCAACTAACATATCAGATAAAAACTCTTTTATCATTTCCCAATTAAAATTCTCTTTAAAACCTCTACTACCATCAGAAGGAACATTTAATGAAAATGTTGCAAATACAGTTTCACAAGTTCTTCTTGGAAATTTTGCTAAGTAAGAATCAAAAAATGAATTTGAATACCTATAATGATGGCTATGAATAAAGTCTTTCCATGTATTTAGCATAGTCTCTTCGTCTACAATATCTATTACGGAAACTTCTTCAAGTGGTCGGTCTTCAATATTTCCCCATGCTTTTTTCATTAAATTAACAGCATCTACATCGCTCTTAGGAGCACTGTATCCAAAAATAGTTAACATATATGAATGATCGACAAAGTAATCTAATGCTTTCCAACACCAATTTATGTATCCATCGGAAGAATAGTCTTTGTTCTTTACGGGATACAATAATTTTGTTGGATTTAATTTTTTATAACATGTTGGGCAATAGTAATCTACTGTTCCAAACTCAGTATGTTCTTCACAAAAACCGATAGCTACATTCCCATGTAAACAAAGAATTTGTGGCAGGTTCCGAGTAATTTTTGAACAGCGAACATATGCTTGTATAAGTAAAGGGTCCCAATTAAACGTAGCTATGCAATCTTTATTAGTTAAACTTAATATTAAAAGATCATAAATTGTTGGTTCATCAGGTAACTCCAACGAAGCAAAATAATCATAGAGTCTTTCTTCTAGTTTTTTAACTATTTCGGAGCACTCTTCTCTCTCAAATAATTCTGAATAGATATCTTCTAAATTTTCGCTCTTTGTCTGTAATTCAACACCAGCAAGAATTTCTTCTAAATTTAGTTTTTTTAGCAATCCATTCATAACTGAAGAACTTTTGCCGTTTTTATCACCATCTGGAATTGCTGCAATAGTAGCACCAGCGCCTAGAATAACTGTATGCGATCTCATCTCATTTCTCCTGAAAGTCTTTTGACACTATTATACCACTGTATCTACTTTATCTATGCTTCAAATACTATTATTATAGCCATAAATATTTTAAATAAAATGCACAATTGAACCGTCACTCCTTCTACTGTTACTTGAGTAAAAAATGTACAAATCAATTTCTTAGATTTGATTATATGATGCACTATAAAACATACAAAATACCACTCCAGAATAATGTACAAAATAAAAATAAAGTACACTTTTTAAAGAATGTACTTTATGCTTCTAATTCAGTTGTATCAATGGTTTAGCTCTAGTTAAGTCAATTGTACATAAACTTTTAGTTTTTATAGGACTGTTTTAGTTTTCTTTCTATACTGTATACCTTTATACCTTTTTTAACAAAACAATCAGCAAATCTCACAGATCTACTGATTGTTTTTCTTCTGTATATTATTTTTCTACATATTGAAAGGAAATCTTGCTAGCACAGAGCCAATTGTATACACGATCATTGACTTGGACATTCATAGCTTCATGGGCATATTCTGGCATGATTAAATGCTCTTTTGGACCTTCTAATCGATTATAAATGGCAAACTGTGTCACAGGATAACAGACATCATCATCTAATCCTGTAATCATGTGAACCTGTCCTTTAATGCGATGGGCAAAATTTTTCACATCAATATAGGCTAAGGTCTCCATGATTTGGTTTTCGGTTTCATGGAATGGATCATGGAATTTGAAATAACGGAAAAGCTCGTCATAGGCTTCACTGGTGTTTCCAATCTCTAATACACGTCTGAAATCCGATAAGAATGGATAAATGGCTACTGTCCGTTGGATTCTTTGATTCAATCCGGCAGCAACCAGGGCCAGGGCACCGCCTTGAGAGGCTCCATAGCTGGCGAGTTTGCTGTTGTCAACTTGAGGAAAGCTAGCTACAATTTCTATTAACTGGTAAAGATCTAAGTAGACATCCTTATAAAATAGCTCATCTGGACCTTCCACAGCTCCGCGGATAATCTGTCCTTTAACCGTATTTCCAAGTGGTGAGCGATCTCCGTCTGTTGAATAGCCTGATTGACCTCTTACGTCCATAGACACAACTCCATAGCCAGCTAGTGTATAAGGCAGCATGTCTGTCCAATCCCAACAACGGCCCATATAACCATGAAAATGGAAAATAACTGGAACCTTTTGATCTGTTTTTGGGAAAACAACTCGCGCATAAACAAGACCATTTCGTGTTCCTTTAAAGCTTAATTCATAACAGTGAACATTTGGAATGCTGAAATCTCGTTCTTCAAGCTTGTATTCAGGAAGTTCAGCAATGTTTGCTAAGGCTTGATTCCAAAAGGTATCAAAGTCTGCGGGCACTTCATCCCGTCCCCTGTAATCTTTCATTAATTCTAGTAATTTAGGATCTTTCATAAAATCCTCCTCAGGTATATGTAATCGCTACCAAAAATGTACCATATTTACTTAAGGATTGCAAGAGTCGAATAAAAATTACATAACCGAAATTATGTAATTTGCTTATAGATTCAAAAATAGACTTAATTGTTTTACTAGATCTGGATTAGTGGGCAAGGCTGAATGATGAGCTTTACGACCGTTTAAATTCACTT
The DNA here is from genome assembly GCF_001074805.1 of Streptococcus parasanguinis. Classification (GTDB taxonomy): domain Bacteria; phylum Bacillota; class Bacilli; order Lactobacillales; family Streptococcaceae; genus Streptococcus; species Streptococcus parasanguinis_A. Next base: position 10,453 of record NZ_JUPI01000024.1, read on the forward strand.
CTGTATAGGTTTGATTATCAAAAATAGATTGTGCTGCTTGTGCACTAGAAAGGGGGACGATTCCGTCTGATTTTCCAGCAAAATTACCGATAAAATTAAGGACCTCTACTTCTTTTCCTAAGCGATGCCTCCATGTTTGAAAATCATCATACATCTCTTGATTGAATTGGTATGGACTTCCAATAATAACCAACTTGCTTACGGTTACCTTTTTTTTCTCTAAAAAGCCACTTTCCAGTAAACCGGTTAAAACCAGTCCACCATTAGAATGCCCTACTGCCTTAAACTCTGTAAAATGATAGTGATCAAGAAGATAGGTAAGAGCGATCTTAAGGGATTCGATTTGCTGCTTGATATTGCTGTAACCATCTCGATTATTTTCAAAGCCAATCACAATCATCGGATTCGGCTCTTTTGTATTCAGTCTTCCCTCCATCTCTATAGACTCATCTTTATTGACTTTTATTTTTAAGAGACTCTGCTTTTTTCTAGAATAGCGATGGAGCATACGGATGGTTCCATTGAAACGCTGAATACCGGCTGAACTACCAGGTACAAAGATAATCGGTCTGATCGGTGGTTTCTTCGACCCTTTTGGGAATTCAAAGGGCTTGCTGTGCGAAGAAAAGAGTCTTCCAAAGAAACGAATGAGTTGTTGAAATAATTTTTTTAACATGTTTCCTCTAGTACTATTTTCTAAAAGAACCCAGAACAGTGTGTTCCAGGCCCTTGCTAGAAATAATTATTTCCGTTTTTTCTTATTCTTGCGCATTTGTTTGGCCATCTTGTTCATCGCACGTTTCATCATGAATTCGCCGGCTTTTCCTTTGAGACCACCACCGAACATTTGGCTCATGTCAGGCATCCCAGCGCCTCCGCCAAGAGCTGACAAGTCAGGCATCCCGCCTTGTCCCATCATGCCTTCGAGGGCAGACATATCAGGCATGCCACCAGGCATATTCTTCGGCATATTATTTGGATTAAGCCCCATTTGTTTCATCATCTTGTTCATATCACCAGAGAGGACACCTTGCATCATCTGTTTGGCTTGGTTAAAGTCCTTGATGAATTTATTGACTTCGACAAAGCTGTTTCCTGATCCAGCAGCAATCCGACGACGACGGCTAGGATTCAACAAATCTGGATTCTCCCGTTCAGCTGGGGTCATGGATGATACAATCGCGCGTTTCCGAGCAATTTCTCGTTCATCGACCTTTAGGTTCTTCATGGCTGGATTGTTGGCCATACCTGGAAGCATCTTGAGCAGATCTTCCATTGGACCCATGTTTTGAACTTGGTCTAACTGATCGATGAAATCATTGAAGTCAAAGGTGTTTTCCCGCATCTTCTCAGCGAGTTCAAGGGAACGTTTCTCATCGTATTCTTGAGAAGCCTTCTCGATCAGCGTCAGCATATCCCCCATACCGAGGATCCGACCAGACATGCGGTCTGGGTGGAAGGTTTCGATATCAGTGATTTTTTCACCAGTACCAGTGAATTTGATTGGCTTCCCAGTAATCTGACGGACAGAAAGGGCTGCACCACCACGGGTATCCCCATCAATCTTGGTCAAGATGACCCCGGTCACTTCGAGTTGTTCGTTAAACTCACGCGCCACATTGGCCGCTTCTTGACCGATCATAGCATCGACGACCAAAAGGATTTCATTTGGCTCAGCAAGAGCTTTGACATCGCGCAACTCGCCCATGAGTTTTTCATCGATTTGCAGACGACCAGCAGTATCGATCAAGACATAGTCATTGTGGTTGACTCTTGCTTGCTCCAAACCTTGACGAACGATCTCTACTGCAGGGACCTCTGTACCAAGTGAGAAGACAGGTACATTGATCTGCTGACCAAGAGTCTTCAACTGGTCGATGGCAGCTGGACGATAGATATCGGCCGCAATCATCAAAGGACGTGCATTTTCTTCCTTGACCAATTTGTTAGCCAACTTCCCAGCAAAGGTTGTTTTACCAGCCCCTTGAAGACCGACCATCATGATAATGGTTGGGAACTTTGGAGATTTGATAATGTCTGCTGTCTCTGAACCCAAAATCGCAGTCAATTCTTCATCGACAATCTTCACGATTTGTTGGGCAGGGTTAAGGGTTTCAATGACCTCATGCCCAACGGCCCGCTCGCGGACCCGTTTGATAAAGTCTTTTACAACAGGAAGGGCAACGTCGGCCTCTAAGAGGGCTAGACGAATTTCTTTGGTTGCCTCTTGGACATCCGCTTCAGAGATTTTCCCTTTCTTACGAAGATTTTTAAAGACGTTCTGTAAACGTTCGGTTAAACTTTCAAATGCCATTATTTTCTCCTATTTTTTTCAATTCAGTGGAAATCGTCCGAAATGTTGCAAACATTCTAGTTCTTCGGGTGTGACTTCTTTCATGATTTCATTTGGATATCCCCAACAGCTAAAACCTATTTGCATAGCTTTGGAGATATCATTGGGCGAGATAATTTGTAGTCGAGTAGGAAATACTCCCTCTGCGACTAATAGTTTGCAAGGTATTCCTTGATAAATGACGAGACTGCCCATAATCACTCCCGATTGTCAATGCTTGATAAAATTTCAACCTGCCCTTGTAGAAAAGTATCTTCCGGATAGCGTTCTAAAATCTGATCAAAAATCTGACTACGAACAATGTAATCGGAATACATATGGAGTTTCATTTCGTAGTCCTCCAAAATCTTTTCTGTACGTTTAATATTGTCATAGACCGCCTGACGGCTCACTCCAAACTCTTCCGCAATCTCAGCCAAGCTGTAATCATCGGCGTAATAAAGCTCGATGTAGTTCATTTGCTTGTCCGTCAAGAGCGCTGCATAAAACTCAAAGAGCGCATTCATTCGGTTGGTTTTCTCAATTTCCATACCTTTCATTATATCAAAAAAGCCCGCTAAAGACTAGCGGGACTTGATGCTTTTTGAGCTTGAAATAAGAGGATCTATCATTAGAGTTTTAGTGCTAACATATTGACTGTCATCCCTGCTGCAGTTCCCATCAAGAAGATGGTATCTCCCTCCTTCACATAGCCATGATCAAGCGCATAGGCTAAACCGAAAGGCACGGCTACCGAAACCATATTGCCATAATCGCTGACAATATTGAGATACTTATCTTTGCCAACTCCCAATTTGTCCATGACGAGTGGCAAGGCCCGGCTAGCTTGATGGGGAATAATATAGTCTACAGCATCTTTAGAAATGCCTGATTTCTCTTGGAATTCTTGGAACATTTCTGGAATAACACGAGCAGAAAGTAAGAGAATTTTCTTCCCTTTCATGTCAAACATGAAATCAGTCTTGGTTGATTCAGAGTACAATTTCGGATGATAAGCTGTCAAACCACCACGAATTTCGGTATCATGGGCTCCCTCAGACCAGGTACGTTGCATACTGGCGATGATTCCTTTATCTTCGCTTGTTGCTTCAAAAATAAAGGCAGCTGCTCCATCGCTAAATAATTCAAAACTTTCTTTTTGTTTAGGATTAAGGCCAAGACTTCCCACTTCACTGGATACAATGAGAACCCGTTGGTATTCACCACCTTCAATCAGATAGGAAATGGTGCTTAAGGCCGATACAAAACTCGTACAGGTGGTATTAATATCCATGGCTGGAATCGTCAGTCCCTTGGCCACGCGCTCATGGATCAAAGCAGCCGTACAAGGAATAGGTTGAACGCCAACCGCACTAGCCGAAACTAGGCAGTCGATATCTGTCATTTCAAGCCCTGCATGTTTTAAAGCAGCTTCAATCGCACGCGATGCAAGATCAATCTGTGTTTCTTCTCCTTCTTTCACGCGGTAGCGAGTCTGGTCTTTGAAGGTCACTGTATGAGCTGGAAGTGCTGTTCCATAGCCTTTAATTTGCAGATGTCTTTTTACAGTAGTCATAGGATTCTCCTTTTATTGAAGTCGTTGAACACGTTTTAATTTACGTGTTGGGTCCCATTGGTAATCGATAAATTGAATACTTGGGAGGATGAATTGTTTTTGCTGAGCTAAGAGTTCAAATTGGGCAAAGATCGCTTTCTCAATAAAGTCGGAACGATGACTCAAGGCGATGGTAATAGATCCATCCGCCAGCTGAGTCACTTGATAGTCCTGAATATTTTCAACGAATAAAATGCACCGGCGAATAAAATCTGGATAGATGGTTTGGCTACTGCCATCTTCTTTTTTGAAATAGAAGATATCATCTGATCGTCCTTCGATCTTTGCGATTCGAGTAAAGACGGAACCACAAGGGCAAGGGGACTTATCTTCTACCAAAATATCATTAAGTTGGTAGCGATAGATGGGTTGACTGGTCCGTTTGAAATCCGTAATAATCGGATAAAAGCGGCTATCATCCAGATACTCTTTTTCGACATACAAAATATCTTCGTTAAGATGTAGATTGCCTTCTGAACAGGTACAAGCTAAAAAACCCTCTGTCGCTTGATAGACCTGATCAACCTTGTCTAGTTGAAAGGCTTTGGCGATGGTTTGAGCATCTCGATCTTCTAGGATCTCTGCAACAGAAACAACCTTGACGGGTTGGATAGCAAGTTGCTGATTGCTGACATAGTTGGCTAACTCAATCAAGGTGGAAGCTGGTGCGACCACAATAGTTGGTTGATAGTCTTTGAGACGCTCTAAATGCTCCTTACTATCCTTGAAGATATCAAAATACTCTAATCGAATAAGGGACGAATTAATGGTTTGATAGAGTTCGTTATCAGCACGTAAGAAAAAAGCAATGCGATGACCAAACAGGTTTCCTTTTGGCAGCATCTTAGCTAAGATTGCTGCAGCCCACATACTTCTTTCTTTTTCTGTGGTGACGAAGACCCCTCGGTGACCGGAGGTTCCAGAGGATAGACCTACTGCTACTTCTCCATTCATTTCGGTAAAATCTCGTGTTTGTTCTCCACGTATGGCCATCTCTAATGCCTGATCTCGATCCACCCCCAGGGTATTAAGTTCATTGAAATGCGTCATCATGAAATTCTTATCCATAGTCCCAAAGGATTCAGGAGAATGGGTTTGAAAATAGGGAGATTGAGAGGTGATAAAAGCATGGTAGCGTGCCAATTGCTTATCTTGGTACCGTTTCAAGGCCTCTTTTGAACGGAATCGATGGCACCATCTGGTTTCAATAAAGGTTTTCAGAAAGACTGTTTTTTTCATTTAAAATCCTTTCAATCCGTTCTTGCGGGTCGTGGCTGACCATAACTTGAATGCCCTCTTGTAATAATTTCTCTAGCAAATCTGCCCCCTGGAGATAGGCTTTCTTATTGTCCTGTACAAAGGAAGGAATGAGACGCATTTTTCGTGTGTAAGGCAAGAGATCCACTCCCCAGCATAGATCTGCACCTATATAGAGTTTCAGCTCATCCATATACAGGCAACCCTGCCCTCTTGCATGCCCATCGATAGATGATACGAGAATACTCCCATCACCAAATAGGTCCGCAGTCGGGCGGTAAGGGAAAGCAGGATGCGTTTGATCTGCTTTGAGACAAGTCACACGATCATTGAAATCAGCTGGAAGAAACTCTTTAAAAATCAGATCTTTGAATTTAGGCTTCTGGTACACTTCATAGACTTCCTGAGTTACAAAGAAATGAGCATTTGGAAAAAGTGCTGCTCCGCCGAGATGATCAGGGTGAAAATGCGAAAGAAACACATAGGAAATGTCTGCTGGATCAATTCCACGCTCTTGCAATAGATAGTCAATCTGGTCTTCTTTATTCATCTGCATAGGCGTTGCTAGACGGTACCAGAAATACCGTGCTTTTTTCTTGATTTCATAATGATAGCCAGTATCGTACAAAATATAGCCTTTTTCACGATGATGAATCAAAAAGACACCTGCTGGAAATTGCATTTTTTCATTCGGAATCCCTTTGAATAAGAGTCCAGAATGACTGCTACAAAAACCTGCTGGAAAATAATCAATGTGCTCGATCATGTTGGACATAGTTGTCAATCCCTTCTTCAATGGTCATTTTTGGATAGTAGCCAAGTTCGGTTTGGGCCTTTTGAATATCGAGAGTTTGGCTATAGCGAAGGAGATAATAGGTGTAGCGAGTCAAGGGGGGTTCAGCTTTTATATGAAATAATCGATACACCCCTTCAAGGCTGTACGCCACACCTGCTACTAGAGCTGCTGGAATGTTCCGATAGCGGATAGGTTCTCCTAATCCTTTTAGTGTTGTTTCAATCAAATACTTAAAGGTCTTTGGTTCTCCATTTGTAATATTATAAACCTGTCCGTGTGCTTCTTTTGATTCCAAAGCCAAACGAATGGCTAGGGCAACATTTTCCACACAGGTCATATCCATGAGCTGCTCTCCCCTTCGAATCAACGGAATTCCGATTTTTCGACTGAGGCGTAAAACCCGAGGCAAGATACTGGTATCTCCCACACCAAATAATCCTCTCGGACGCAAGATGATACTTGGCACATCTGGATAGTCAGGAAATAGTTTTTCAGAAGCCAATTTGCTTCGGATGTAATTGTTGAGGTGGTTTTCTTTGGGAGCATCGCTTTCCTTAATATCCAATTGGTCTTTTCCAGCTGCGTAAATACTGGGAGAAGACACATAAACCAAGCGTTTTACTGCATATTCACGACTCAAGTCAAGGACATTTTGGGTGCCGATGACATTTGCCTGATAGAAATCTTTCCAGGGTCCCCAAGCAGTGGACAAGGCTCCTGCATGAACAACAGCATCAATTTCCTGAAAAGCTTGTCTTAGTTCCTCAATAGAGCTCAAATCTCCTTTAACAAATTGAACGCGCTCACTTTCCAGAGCCTTCCCAACTTTTTCGTTTCGGCCAAAGGCTACAATGGAATAATCGTGATCCAATAACTCCTCAATCACATATTTTCCAAGGAAGCCAGTCGCGCCTGTTACAAGAATATTCATAGTTTTCCATCCGTTCCACGTCTTAATAATCGTTGAATTTCAAACTCTAAGGTATCCAACGGTTTGTAGGTTTTTGATAGTTTGTTTAGTCTCGTTAACTCTTCCCAAGATTCTTTTTCTAACAGGGCGTTAAAACCTGCTTGAATCTCTTCAGTGCGATTTCGATGAGCTTGAAAAGCAATCCCTGCTTCTACTCCTCGAATGGCATAGTCAAATTGGTCATAATCATGCGGCAAGATCAAGGCTGGTTTCTTAAATTCGATGCACTGATAAAAGATTCCAGCCCCTCCATGGTGAACCACATAGTCCATTTGCGGTATGTATTCTTTGTAAGGGAGATAAGTTACAACCGTCACATTTGGCGCTACTTCTTCTTCAGAAAATTCTTTTGCCCCGTCTCCTAGTGTGACAAAAAAGTGGCATTCTGGATGCTCTTTGGCTAACTGCTTGGTTTGATGGAGCAAATTTTCTTTTGCCCACGGCAACTGAGTCCCACAAGTCACGAGAACCTTCTTTTTGTCTTCATAAGGGCTGAGATCCAAAGGATAATCTTCTGCTTTTTCAAGAGAAGTCCCCAAAGGGCCAAGCCAAGCATATTGATGAGGGAAATGTGTTTTCAACTCCAGCTCCATCATACCAATTCCAAAGATAGCATAAGGAGAGTAAATAGTCTCCACTCCATTTTGATTGTACAACTTGAAATTGTAACGTTTTAATCGTTTGCGTAAGAGGAAAGCCCCACAGTATTTTCCAATGCGCGTGAGTTTACGGCATAGTGCCTGTATCTTTTCTTCCTTCTTGGTTCGCGCAATTCCCATCCCTCCGAAGAAGCAAGGGGGACCATAAGGAGTTTCGATTGCAAATTGGGTCGCCATGGTGGTAATCCAAGGAATTTCTAACTGTTCTGCCACAAAGCCTGCTGATAGAGTGATAAAATCAGCAATCACAATATCTGGACGATTGACGCGCCACTCTTCTAGCAATTGATCCGATACATGATTAATCAAATCGAGGCTTTTGGACAATTGCCGATAGGCTGAAAAGAGATTGAGTTTTTTATCGTTATTAGCCGCACGTTCAAACTCTTCTACTTTGTCCTCGAGGATAGGAACTACAGTGAAGCCGAGACTTTCTGCAACGGCCTTTTTCTGAGGTCCTGTGAAAACCCGGATTTCCATGGTTGGATCATCCAATAAGGGTTTGACGAGATTTAAAGTTGGGTACAGATGCCCACTCAAGGGAACAGCTACCACATCAATTTTAATTTTTTTCATTTTTTTCCTGCCTTATATCTTTTTTTAGATCTAAAACTAGCTTCTATCTATTAATTCGTAAAAAAAAATCAAAAATTGAAGAAAAAATAAAAATTTTTTAAAATTTTTTTCAAATCTTTTATTTATGACCATACTATCACTATTTAGAAAGAATGAGTTCTCACTAAAAAAGCTCCCAAATGCCCTGGTAATATGCCTCGGACATTTGAAGAGTTTTCTATTTCTGTTCATTGTTCGCTTAATTGTTTTCCAAATAAAATTCGAACCGCTCCCCGACATACTGACTTTTTACATACTCAAAAGCCGTCCCGTCTTCAAAATAGGAAACCTGTGTCAATCCTAAAATAGCCTGTCCTTTTGAAATCTGCAAATAGTCCGCAATCTTATCTTTGGCTAATCGCGCATAGATGGTCTGATGCGACTTTCCGATCTTATAACCATGACGCTCCAAGGTTTGGAAGAAATGGCTGGTCACCTCTTCGCGATTGAAATTCTTAATAAATTTCTCTGGAATGGAAGCTACTTCATAAACGACAGGGATCCCATCCGCATACCGGACCCGCTCCATCCGAATGATGGTGTCTGTCTTATCGATGCCTAATTTATCCACTTCTTGGAGACTAGGAATGGTTTTACGGTAAGAAATCACTTGACTAGATGGTTCCTTACCTTGCGATTTCATAATCTCAGTAAAACTGGTCGTTCCGCGCATTTTTTCTTGGACGCGCGTGCTAGTGATAAAGGTACCACTTCCTACCCGTCTTTCAAGTACTCCTTCTTCAACCAGAAGGGTAATGGCCTGCCTAAGAGTCATCCGACTCACCTGGAATTTTTCAGCTAGATCGCGTTCACTGGGAAGCCGCTCTCCAATTTTCCATATTTTTTGATCAATCTCAGACTTAATCTGATCATGAATTTGAATGTAAGCTGGAATCATAACCTTGCTCTTTCTCTGTGGTACTTCTATTGTAGCGTAAAATTCATAATTCTTCAATCAGAGATTGGTAAAGACAAGGCATTTGTGTTAGAATAGAGGAAAGTAAGTTTCTATAAGAAGGGGATAAGATGACAAACCTATCAACTGATTTGCATGATGTTGAAAAAATCATTGTGCTTGACTACGGTAGCCAATACAATCAGCTTATTTCACGTCGAATTCGTGAAATTGGTGTCTTCTCAGAATTGAAGAGCCATAAGATTTCTGCTGATGAAGTTCGTGCAATCAATCCAGTTGGGATCGTTCTTTCAGGCGGACCAAACTCAGTATACGAGGAAGGGTCTTTTGATATCGATCCTGAAATTTTTGAACTCGGTATTCCAATCCTTGGAATCTGTTACGGAATGCAATTGTTGACCCATAAATTGGGTGGGAAGGTCGTTCCAGCAGGTGACGCTGGTAACCGTGAATATGGTCAATCTGAACTCAGCTTGACAGAAACTTCTGCTCTTTTTGCGGATACACCAGACAAACAATTAGTCTTGATGAGCCATGGAGATGCTGTTACAGAAATTCCAGCTGACTTTATCCGCACTGGTACTTCTGCCGACTGTCCATTTGCATCCATTGAAAATCCAGACAAGAAAATCTACGGGATCCAATTCCACCCTGAGGTTCGTCACTCTGTTCACGGTTATGACATCTTGCGTAACTTTGCCTTGAACATCTGTGGGGCTAAAGGTGACTGGACAATGGACAACTTCATTGACATGCAGATCAAAAAAATCCGTGAAACCGTCGGAGACAAACGTGTCCTTCTTGGCCTTTCAGGTGGTGTTGACTCTTCTGTTGTTGGGGTTCTCCTTCAAAAAGCCATCGGCGATCAATTGATTTGTATTTTTGTAGACCACGGTCTTCTTCGTAAAGGGGAAGCTGACCAAGTGATGGAGATGCTTGGTGGTAAATTTGGTCTCAATATTGTCAAAGCGGACGCTGCCAAACGTTTCTTAGATAAATTGGCTGGCGTATCAGATCCAGAACAAAAACGGAAGATTATCGGTAACGAATTTGTCTATGTCTTTGATGACGAAGCAAGTAAACTCAAAGATGTGAAATTCTTGGCACAAGGTACTCTTTACACTGACGTGATCGAGTCAGGTACTGATACTGCTCAAACCATCAAATCTCACCACAACGTTGGTGGACTTCCAGAAGACATGCAGTTTGAACTGATCGAGCCACTTAACACTCTTTATAAGGATGAAGTCCGTGCCCTTGGTACCGAGCTTGGCATGCCAGATCACATCGTATGGCGTCAACCATTCCCAGGACCAGGTCTTGCCATCCGTGTTATGGGGGAAATCACTGAAGAAAAACTCGAAACTGTTCGTGAGTCAGACGCTATCCTTCGTGAAGAAATCGCTAAAGCTGGTCTTGACCGCGATATCTGGCAATACTTCACTGTTAACACTGGCGTTCGTTCAGTAGGTGTTATGGGAGACGGCCGTACTTACGACTACACTATCGCTATCCGCGCTATCACTTCTATCGATGGAATGACAGCTGACTTCGCTAAAATTCCTTGGGAAGTTCTCCAAAAAATCTCAGTCCGTATCGTAAACGAAGTTGACCACGTTAACCGCATCGTCTATGATATCACAAGTAAACCACCTGCAACTGTAGAGTGGGAATGACATAAGCAAATATGTCGCTGCTATAAAACCATTGAAAACAGTGGGTTTTAGCGATTAAATGGTGCAAAACACTCTTGAGTGATACTATTTTGATACTAAAAGGTTGAAATAGTACGTTCAAAAGGAAGTTATTGAATGTAGCTGAATTGTTTAAAAAGCCTTCCACTGATATGGTGGAAGGCTTTTGTGGAAATAGTGTAAAAGGGAAACTGGGCAGATCAGATGGACAATAAATATATCAAAATAAATATCTTTCCAATTATTACTGAAGTACTGTTTGTACTAGCATGCTTGCTATTTCAAGGATATTATATATACATCAATTTTTTGTTTTATATAATTTTAGCAATATATTTCTGGTTAGGAAAAGATTTTTTAATCAAAGAGTGGATAGCTTCTATAAAAGGGGGGATTGCTTTTTGGAAACAGGTTATATTGACGACATTATTCTTTTGTCTTGCTTTCGTATTTACAAATATCTTAGAAAATATGTTCCCATATCTTAGTACGGAAATGATTCATTTGAAAGCGGATAATTGGTTAAAACTTATTCTATTTGCAGCATCTACAATAATACTGCCACCAATCGTAGAAGAGGTGTTTTATAGAAAGAACCTTATATCTTTTAAGAATGGGAAAATGTTAATTTTGACAACCTTGTTTAGCATGTTTGCATATGCTTTAGAACACACATTTTCAATTTGGGGAGTTTTCTTATGCATGATATGGGCTTTGCCCTTAAGCATATCTTACATTAAAACCAAAAACATCTATGTTACAATGACGTCACATTTTATATGTAATTTTGTTATAAACGGAATTGCTGTTGTTAAAATATGTGATTATCTATTGAATTGATTATCTGCACAAAACAATATTTACATTGTTAAAGCACATAACTTTAAGATTGTAAAATCTTTCAGCTATGTGCTTTTTCTGTGCCTATTTTATATTCGGTGGAATTTTGGCTCCAATGCTACTTTTATAGAACTTTAGATCGCTTTCCCAAAAAGGAATGTAATCTTTTTCAGGTTGTCAGGAGTGCTCTATTTTTTTTTCATTTATCCAACCAAACCACTAAAGAATTTGACAATGGCATTCCAGATGGCTCCGAAGAAGCCAGCAATGGCATTCCACGCATCTGTGAAGAAGTTGCCACTATCTTTTAAAATGGCATTTGTATCAAAATTGAGATTGATATTGTTAAAGGTATCGCCTGCCTTGTCTACGATACTATCTTTGAGGTCTGTCAAGGTCTTGGTGAAATTTTTGCTGCTGATGACGCTACTCTTTGAGAGGTTCACTGCGAAATTCACGATCAAATTGATTTGGTTACCTGTCACCGTTGTATCTAGCTTATAATTTTTGAGCGTTTCTTCGACGATTTTCCGGATATCATCCTTACTCAAATCCTGATTGTTCTGTTTGGCATTGGCTACTGCTGTTTTAATATCGGTCAATGCGACGTTTAACTTATCTGCATCGAAGTTTTTCTTGCCAGCGTTTTCCTCGTTGATCCCGGATAGAGTCTTTAACTCTTCTTGAGCCAGATCTTTGCTTTCTTGCGAAACCTTAGCACCATTTTTCTCAAGCGAGTAATAGATACCAGCTAAGGCACTTTCACCTGTTACTTGGACAGGAGATGCGACTGTAATTTGAGCATGCTCCAATCCAAGTGTAACGGCTGCATTACGATACATATCTGCGGTAACCTTGGTGATGTTTTGAGGCGTTACGATATTCACTTCTAGAGCCTTATTCTTACCTAATTTTTGAATTTTAACGGAGGAATAGAGTTCTAGACTATCATCGTTGGCAACGTTCATAATCGAAGAGTAAACCTCTGGTGTCATGGTCTTCCACTCTTCTTTGTCTTTTGAACTATCGTAGTTCAGCAAACTCAAGGTTTGTTCAATTTGACTTTGGTCTAGAGAATAACCCAAAACATAGTCTGGTTTGACATAAGTTTCATCAATGACTTTCTGGACATTAGTATCTGCAGAAACATGTGGAATTCCACTAAAGAGGGCAACTGTCGACGCTACAAATAAAGCAATTTTTCTTAATTTCATTTCTCTCTTCTTTCTATCTCATATCCACGCTGAGTAGATTTTATCGACTATTTCACCTGACTAGAGATGAAAAAAAGAAGCCAATAAAAGAGTTATTCACTTCAATGTTTATTATATCGTTTCTTTCTTAAAAGAAGCTTACAGTTTTTTTAAGAATGCATGACATTTTTATTTTCCCCAAAGAAACTGGATCAACAGCTTATCTACTATTGGATTTTCATGAAGTTGACTGTGCTGAGCACCTTTGCCATCAATCTGTTCTTCACGATAGCTTTTTGCACGTTCTGCTACTAGGTAACGAAGGGCTTTTGAAGAAATATTGAGAACCGATCCATCCGTTTCTCCACCGATATCTCCATAGATATTCAGCACATCGATCTGATTTTCTGGATAGACTTCCCGAAGAGCTAAAAGCTGTTGGTACTGCTCATTCATTGATGAAGGCTTACCTGTTTGTGAATCTAGAGCCAAACCTTGGGGTAAATTCATCCCTTCGAGTCCAGCGACATGGTTGGCAATGGCGACCTGCTTGACAATTTTTGGCAGATTCTCATCACTTCCATGTTCCAGAAGATAATATAAGACGGACATATTTCCCATAGAATGAGCGACGACGTTCATCTCTTTAAAATGGTAGGTTTCTTGAAGTTTTTTAACTACCTGATAGGCATAATGGCTGATGACTTTTGGATCGGGCGTGCGATTGTTTTGGTATTCCACTTTGATAATTGGATTGACCGCACCTTTGGGAATGGTCCCTATCAGCTTTACTTGTCCATCGGTAGCCACGTTTGCAGTAATAACGGTCTCTGTAACCCCTGCTTTTTTTGCCGCATCTGTCATGTGTTTTTCTGCATTGGCACTCGAGCCATAACCATGAAAAAATAAGGTAGGACGAGTATTTTGTAGGTAATTCGTGTGGTCCAGCTGCGTTTTTTGTTGAGACTTTCCAAAAAAGGCGATACATAGAAGAACCAGCCCAAGAAATAACCCGTAGATTGATTTTTTGTTCATTAGAAACTCCTTAAGCTATATTTTATAACTAACTAGTATTTTATCATAGCTATTTAATGATTTCAAAATATTGAGAATGAAAGAGTCAAAATACACAAAAAGATTTATAGATTATAAGAGAGGCTGGGATAAAAGTCCTAGCCTCTCAATTTTTTTTGGATTGTCTAGCAAGACGCAGTGGTTGAGTGGGCTCTACTACGCTGATTTCATCAGCT
>NZ_JUPI01000025.1 GCF_001074805.1 Streptococcus parasanguinis
TATGCTTTACTGCCTTTTTGGTAATATTCATGTTCTATTCCAGATATATCGACTGTAATGGTGTCATCCTTAACTTTATATTTTACTGTTGAATCAGCTCTACCTTCTCCTGATAAAAGGAAGGTGTTACTTTCTTGATCAATTGTAAAACTATCAGCTTCTCCGTGTTTTATTGAACCTCTATTCCCTTTTATAGTAAATGCTAATTCATTTCTTTCACTTGATATCCAATAGTATTCGCCATCCAGAGATTGTTGCTTATTTTTAGTGCAAGCAATTAGCGTAATTATTGATAATGACAACAATAATATGCTAACAAATTTTCTCATGTTTCTCGCCTCCTTTTATAATATTACTACACCAAAATAATGTTACAAAGCTGTATCAATGTCTGTTATAATAGAAATTTCAAATAATGTCCATTATAACAGACATTAGCAAATTTTAGAAAAAGATCTATATTTGGCTATAGTTTTACTAAATCTCTACGACTATAGATTAAAAATGTATACACTTCTATACAAATAATAGAAAAGGACTCAGTCATGTGCAATACAGAACTAAATCCTTTGGATAGCCTATTTACCTAACTTTTTTGGAGTCAGTACAATCTGGTTGCTAGGGCTTTATTATGCTATATCTTACTAGGGATGATGATCTTTTTCAGGATTGCTCATAATATGTGTAAATATTTCTTTATATTTATATTTCAGATATTTTTCGTGTAGAATGAATAAAGCTACGTAAACAATCATAAAAACAATAGATAAATACAGCGTATCAAATGTGCCATGTCCAAAATAAGTTGCGGACTCATAAGATCCAATAGCTCCTAAGATCAACCAAGGAATATACTTGTAATACTTAGTTACCATAACACAGTCCCTCCTTATAGTTAATTAGTATTTTCATCATTTAATCAACTAATCAGCCTTCCCAACATCAAGACCATTGGACTCCTTTTGTGATTGCACTCGAATCTCCAATTGTTTATTCTTCTGAATAAACTGTTGGTAAGGAATTGTATTACTAAACATAAAAACACCTAGTAATGCAAATGTAACTAATTTTTTAATTCCACGTTTTTTTCTCATGCAATGAAACCCCTTTCTTTTTCCTTATTTTTATTCTAACACATATATATTATTTATGCAATTATTTTTATTGCGCTTTGAACTTTTTTTTTTTTTTATTACCATAAAGAATTATTTATTCCTTTAACTTGCTATTTTGAACTAAAAATTTTATAATGAAATTAAGCAAATAGGAAGGTTTATTATCTTTAATGAATACACTCGCAGAGAAATTCAGATTAAAAAGAAAAGAGCTAGGACTCTCCCAACAAACTCTTGCAGAAGGAATTTGTGAACAAAGCCAGATTAGTAAAATTGAGAGAGGGCATTTCATTCCCTCCGCAGACCTTTTGTTCAAACTCTCACAACGACTTGAAGTACCATTAGATTATTTTTTTAATGAACAAATTGAAATTAAATCTAACCTCTCTAATTTCAAGCAATTATCTGCTCGACTATTAGATGACAGAAATTATGAAGATTTGGAATATATTTATAGAATAGAGATCGAACGAAGTACTTTTCTAACACTAGAAGACCGAACTTACCTTGAATGGATTAAAGCTATTATTGACTTCTATCAATATGACAGTAAGTGTGAGGCTATTTCTTCATTGGAAAATATATTATTAAAAGTCTCCTCAAATACTCTGATTTATTTAAAGGCATTGAATACTCTATCTAATTTCTATTCCTTAGTGGGTCGTGAACAAGAATATGAGGCAAACTACTCTCATTTAATAGAGTTATATCAGACAAAAAATTTTGAGCATCAAGAGTTTTTATTTGGCTACATCAGAGTTCGTTACAACTACGCTCACTACCTAGTGTCAAAGGAAAAATATAACGAAGCCATCCAAGAAGCTCTTGAGACGATTGAACTCTGTAAACAAAGACAGACAAGCTACCAACTGGCTCCCCTACTTATTCTTGTAGGAAATGCTGGAGCCAAGTTTCTAGACAAAGAACAAGTCAAAAATTATTATATAGAAGCAAGAGAGTTATGTAAGATTTATAACAATCCTTTAATGTTGATGAAGATAGAAAATTATTTGAAGGAATTAGATACTGTATAGTTAATCTTGACATTATAGTTTTTGCTGAAACGTTAAATAACCTGTAAGGCTGATAGTGATATTAATACTATCAGCCTTATAATTTTTTCATGGTATCTCAAATAACTATACTGATTTTGTTTCCCGTTCTAATTTGGTAACATTTTGATTTCTTGTGTTATAAAGTATAATCCAATTTCTTTGATTAAGCTAATTTACATGAAATATAAGCTATTCGGTTAAGAATAAGCTTAAAAGTTTTTTGAAGTAATCTATTCAGCACAAAAAACACCTATTCGGTAAAATAGGTGTGAATAATGTTATTTATATCCATATTGTTTTAGAGCGTTTTTATATGCTTCGCTACCTTTAAGATAGTAGTCATGCTTAACTCCACTAATATCAACAGAAAAGACCCCATCTTTAAATGAATATTCTTCTATTCGACTCGCAATGTTTTGTCCAGTTAATTCGATCGTATTCTTTTGTTTGTTAATGGTAAAGCTGTCGGCTTCTCCATGCTCAATGGAAGCATTTTCTCCTTTAATAGTAAACGCCAATTCGTTTCTTTCACTTGAGATCCAATAATACTCACCATCTAAAGATTGATAGTTGTTTTTAGAGCAAGCAATTAACGAAATGGTTGATAATGAAAGTAGTAGTATACCTATTATTTTTCTCATAGTTTTAGCCTCCTTCTATAATTTTAATTTTACCAAAATAATATTACAAAACTGTATCAATGTCTGTTATAATGGAAATTTCAAATAATGTCCATTATAACAGACATTAGTAAATTATAGAAAAAGATCTATATTTGGCTGTAGTTTTACTAAAACTCTACGACTATAGATTAAAAATGTATACACTTCTATTTTACAAGTTCAACTTAAGAAAATCCCAATTACAACCATTTAACAAGTAATATAAAAAGAGTTCTACACTTTCAGTAGAACCCTTCTTATTACCAGTATTTTGATTACCTAGTTTTTTCTATTTTAACGCTTCTTTAATTTCACCAACTGTTGCAGCAACACTTTTATCGTGGAATGATTTTAGTTCCTCATTGCCATTTTCATCAGTTGATTCCACAGGATTACTATAGTCATCAGTTAAGCTAGTTGTATAACCTCCTGATTTATCTGCAATAATCAATTTACTGTCTGGTAAATCAGAAAAGTAGTCATTAATTTCTTTTTCTGATTTACCTTTTAATAAATCTTTATAAATTTCTATAGTTTTGTTTTCTCTTGTTATGCCACTAGTAGTCTCTGCAATAGCTGGTTTAAATAAAACATATGAAACCAAACCCAATGATAAAACTGAGAGAGTTACTAACATTTTTTTCTTTGCCATCTTTCTACCTCCTATATTAAACAGGATTACTTACTTTATATCTTGATCCTGTTTTAGGATTATATGTTTTGAAAAATGTTCCCCGTCGACTATTTACAGCTACATACCCACCATCATTTACTACAACCGAAATACCATATCCATCTTCTACTAAACCACTATCGCCTTGAGCTTGCCAATACAAGTAGTCTCCACTACCTCTAGATGGTTTAAAGCGTTCTTCACCATAGCGCCAACCTCTTGCATAAAACGGATTAGATTGATACTCTTGATTTGGATATAAGACATGCACGCGAGTCGGAATCCAAGCACCAAAGAATGTAGTGCCAGAAGGAGTTTCTTGGTTTTGGGAAATATCTTGCGTAGCTAGATATTTTTTATAGTCAGCTACCTTCATTACCTTTCCTTCACTAGCCACCTGTTCTGACGGAAAATTATCGCTCCCATCTTTGTTAGTTATAACACCTCCTCCAGGGGTGGTTAATACATATTGATCATCCTCAAGACCTTGAGTTACTTGTTCAATCTGTTGACTTGTCATTCTTTCTTCTGCTTTAACGATAGTTCCTGTAGACAACAAAACACTTGCACCAGCAACTAATCCCAATGCTAATAATTTTTTCATTTTTCCTACTCCTTAGTAACTTATGTACAGCTGTATATAATTATAACTACAATGATAAATTTAGCCTAACAAATTTTATGTTATACAAACCAATGTACTCACCTCCAATTGCTATCTAACATAACAGCAACCCCATATAATTACATAGTGATAATTAAGGAACACGAGAAAATAACACCTGATCGCCTCCTAAAATATTTTCTTTTTATTTGCTTTTCATCTAACTAAAGTATACAATACATTCAGAATTACCAATTATTTTTTTAACTATTTTCAAGTTGTTTTAGAGGTTATATTATGAGATATGATTTTGGTAAAATTTATAAAGAAATTCGAAAATCTAAAAATTTAAGACAGTCAGATGTGTGTGGAAATGTATTGTCTACTACAACTCTTTCTAAGATAGAAAATGGGAATGTTGTTCCAAAGTATGAGAACATGGCTTTCTTACTTCAACAAATCAATATGAGTTTTGATGAATTCGATTATATATGTAATCTTTATCGTCCTAATAAACATACTGAAATAATTAATGATATAAGTAATCTTCATACAATTAGCGGAACAGAACAACTTGAATATATTATAAATAAATGCGAGTCTTATCTAAAAACCAATTACGATATCTCTATTCAAAAATTTTACTATTCTTTGAAGATAATACTTCAAATTAGAGAGCATGGACTATCCAACAAGGATTTACTGACGAAAGATCTTGTAAGTTGTTTGTGGAATGATCTAGAGCATCATGATACGTGGTATGAATCAGATTTTAAAATTTTAAATTCTATTCTTTTCTGCCTTCCTTTAGAGACAATTATAGATACTACACAGTTAGTACTTCAAAGACTAGAAAAATACTCTAATTTCCATGATATATTACCCTTAAAGCTTGCAATACTATCCAATCTGTCTACTGTTTATTTTTATTATAAACACTTTCCTATGTGTAGTTATATCTGCTCAATAGTTGTTGAGACAGCAAAATTACTTAAGCGATATGATGCAATTGCTTTTCATTCAATTAGAATTGGAATATGTGATTCCAACGAGGAGCTAATACAAAAAAATATTGAAATACTTCGATTACTTGAGGAAACCGATCTATTAAAAATTATTGAACATGAAATAGCTTCATTACATGCCAATGAAATACTAGATGATAAGAGAATCCCGTGGATGTTGTAATTTTTGTACTCTAATGTTATATATTGAGGTAGTTTCTTTTTCAATATCTTTCTTTGCTAAAAGAACTTTGTAAGATACTTTACATCTATTTAAGAAATTTTGATTCAAATTTTATGAAATCAATCAGTAAATATCGTTCTGAAAAGTCTCGATATTAAGCTGCTTTTAGTCCAACTGAAACCCATACTTTCAAAACCAGTTCTTAAGAAAGGAATATTTCGATAATTAGCTACACCATTCAACTACTTTTAACTGTTATTTATTCAATAGTAATTTTTTACATTGACACTAAACTATTTGAAAACAAAGAATTCTAAATCTATAAAAAGTACAAAACAGTAACAATTCAAATGGTGTGAACTTTTTGGTGAAATCTAGCTCAATTCGTTTATTTTTAGGGTAAAATTCACACCATTCAATTGAAAGTTATTCAATTAGATGAAATATTTCTTTCTTAAAAACATGTGGAAACATTGATATTAAGCATATATTGAAATTCATTCAAATACGAGGTGTTCAAAACAGATATTACAATTTATAAGTAAAAGAACAAATAACAAAAAGAGGAACTTCACACTAAAGTTCCTCTTCTTTTAAATATCCTAATCATTATTTTTATTTCAAAAAAGGTAGTGAAAAAGGTAGAGTTTTAACTTGCATCACTACAATACAAAACTCTTTGGGTGTATTTATTTTCATCACAAATTTTACTTATTTATTTATATTTTCCTAAAGACCTTCTAAATGTACATTAAAGTAGAAAAAGCACGTCATTGGATCTTTGAAAAACATTACACTATTTTTATTCGTATGTTAACTTGATTGAATCTTTTTCTTCAAGCATTTTTTTAATGTTAATGACAGGTAATAAGAAGTTTGGGAACTCATTACCACGAGTGATCATGTCAGATACAATAGGCCGAATATAGGACCAAAGAATTGCTAAACCATTCTCTTTAAGAAAAGTTTCAAAACTAATATCAAATTCTGTTTTGTCGTATATAAACGAAAATTCTCCAACAATATCTACAATAAGCTCAAAAGCAGAATCATCTGAATGTATATTTCCTTGCTTTGTTATTAAGTTAACGTAAGCAAGATTTTCAGACTTTCTTATTAAAATTTGTGCAGATAATTCAGGTTTTAAATTAATAGTACTATTTGTTTGATCAAAACTAGGATTTCTTCGATATGATACTTCATTTAAAAAATAATCTTTAAATTGTAAAGAGGACATTAAGCTGCCACCTCACTACTTTCTTTTGTTGTAATTAAGTTTTCAGAATCTATTGGGAAATATGAAAAACATGATTTCTTGTTTTTTATAATATATTTAGACATTGCATCTACTTTATTTATAGAATTCAAATCATAAAAATCATTTTGATTATCTAATTGAGAGGTAAAATGTATTTCATCTTTATATTTTTTAGGACTTCCTGACATATTCAAATAATAATCAAATTCATTGTTTACTGAATAGATTTTGTTGGCCTTAATATTTTCAACTAATTCTTGAAACATTGGAGAATCCATCAAAGAAAATTCTTCAGTTCCTAAAAAGTTTGATAATAAACTCATAAAAGCCTCCTTATTTATAAAATATTTGTAATACAATTTAAATCACGGATACAAATTTCTTCTCCATTCTTGCCGTTAATCACTGGTAAAAATGAAATATCAGTATATGTTTTGGACTGTACGGCTTTAAAATTCTTTCCATACTGAGACGCTAAATCAAGTAGCAGTTCAATAATTAACCCTTGATTTTGGTTAAGAAGAGTAGCTCTATTTTTGGCTCCGCTATCTGAAATACCTGCAATCTCACGTTCAATTTCAATATATGCCTTTTGTCGATATTCATCTAATAGACTTTGGTTTGTTGGGTCATCTAAAATAAAAATATTGTCTATAGATTTTATAGTGATTTCGGCATTAACTAATCCGGGCGTAACCCCAGGTTTGCTTAGTTCAAATGATTTATACTTTGCTACATAAGCAGAAGCAATAGTTTTACCAGTATCGTTATTAAAAGGCAGAAAAAAGTAAACACCATTACCCAAGTCGTTCGGATGTCTCTGTTTACTAATACCAGGTTCATATTTTTTATAAGAAAAACCAGCAGATAGGATCTTATTTTTCCTTTTATTGGTGGTGCCGTGCCACCCGCTATATTGTAGCATAGAACCTCCTGATAAAGCTACTACCTTGATTATACTGTTAAAGATTATATAATTCAACCATTAAGGCCTTTTTTGAAAAAATTCTAAACTATTATTAAGTAGGTAATTTTGTATTTGACTTACATTGTACAAAAGTAGTTGAAAAATCTCTGAGAACATTCCTATATCAATAATGAGTTTTTTACAATTGAAACTATAATGTAGGATTTTTTTAACTGTAGTAATGTTATAAAATTAATCTTACCAATAAAGTATCTATAGATCTTTGTATACCTAAAATTTTATAGTAACATTATAAAATTTACATTAATTGTAAAGTGATTTATTATAGCTAAATATAATAGTCTCTAATTAGTTTTTTTTAATTTGTGCAAGTCGTTCTATTAAAATATCGACTGCTTCATTCTTTCGGTTAGGATCTAATTTCGCATAGATATCCATTGTGGTTGAAATAGATCTGTGTCCCATACGTTCTTGCAGTTTTTTCCAATTTGCTCCAGCGTTGAGCATTAAAGACGCATGAGTATGGCGGAATATTTGAAAACCATAATTAGGTAAACCTAACTCTTTTGATCGTTTAATAAGAGTAGCTCGCTCATTTCGATGGGGAAATGTACCTTAAACAGATAAGAGGCTTGCCAAAAACTTTATCTGGAAATAATTTCCCTAATTTAGACTAAAATAAAATGCATAATATCAGTTTTTTGAATACCTGATATTATGCGTTTTTAATTTCAAAGACTTTTAGGAATTACTTGAACTCTCAAATCCCATATATGTTTTTCTGAGTTACATGAAAAGTTTAACTTAATTTGACAAACTAGAAATTATTTGAGTAGATTATTTTCAAAAGAAGACGAGGTAGATCAAAAAACATTTGACACCTTTTATATAAAATTTGTATCTTTCTGGACATATATTTGAATTTTTAATTTAATCATGTTACAATTAAAATTGAAGTCAAAACCAATTAGAAAAGGAATATCCAAACGTGGGTACATTATTAGCAACCAGATTAAAAAATAGACGAAAAGAATTAAAATTGTCCCAGCGAGAATTGGCCGAAGGCATTTGTAAACAGGGGCAAATTAGTCGATTAGAGAGTGGAGAGTTCACTCCGGGGGCGGATTTTTTGCATGCACTTGCTAAGAAATTAAAAGTTAGTATGGATTATTTTTTTGATGAGCAGATTGTTGAGGAGGTTGATGAGTTAGCAGAGTTTAAGAAATTAGCACATACATTTATCATAAATAGAAATTATGAGTCTTTGAAATATATATATGAATTAGAAAATGTAAAGTCTCATCGTTTATCTCTAGCAGATAAATTTTATATGGAGTGGATAAAATCTCTGATAGATTTTTATTTCTATGGGCAACAAGAGGAGGCAGTTGAAAGATTGGAGAAGGTGCTGTCACAGTTAAGTATTTCTGATATGAACTATCTCCAAGTTTCAAATACTCTATTCAATTTTTATTACGATATTGGAGATTTAACGCGATTTGATGAGATTCGAGAAACATTAGAGTATCAAGTAAATCAACTCAATTTAAATACACTTGAAGAGTTAGAACTATTTATTAAGTTCAACTATAACGTTTGTAGATATCTATGGCTGCAGAATAATATTGAAGAAGCTATTACTAAAATCACAACTACTATAAAGCAGTGTCAGGCTTACAGAACAACTTATCTTTTAGCTGATTTGTATTTATTGATGGGAAATGTAAGTAAGGACTTTTCTTCTAAGATTTCGGTAAAAGAATATTTTGAGACAGCACATTTTCTTTATAAATTGGATGAAAATATGTCAATGGCTTTGAAAGTCGAACATTACATTGCAAATATGGCAGAATAATGAAGACGATGTTCAATTGAGCATCGTTTTTTTAATATTGCACAGATACAAAAATGAGTTATATAAAAAAAAATAAAAAAAGTTTATAAAATATATTGACAACATGATGTTGGAGTGCTAAAATAAATGCAAGAAAATTAAAGGAGAGATATATGAGAAGTCTGTTTAGGAAAATTGCTACAGTGCTAGTTATTGGATTAATTCTGCTAGGGATTGTAGGGAAACCTCAAATTCATAAAATGGCTACAGAAATTGATCCGGGTCCAGCTAATATTATTCGCAGATGAAAATTAAGCTAGCAAATCGTATTTTTATATCTTATTTTGTCTTTACTTAGTAAGGAAATATCTACATTGTTGGAACTATATTATCTTATTTAATAATGTGAGTTTTAATATTATGTAGTAGAAGAAGGAGGAAAAGAAAATGACTGTTGTTGCAGTACAAACATTCCCTGGTCATCGTGTAGGAGGCCGTTAATTACACTGGAGTTTGGAGCTTACTAACTCCAAACTCTGTTTTGTATAGATTACTACTTTTCAAAATGGAGGTTATCTAAGTGAGAGTAAAGAGAACTCTTCAGCCTTATGTGTTGAATGATAAAATAAAATTTGGTTTTGGAAATGTTTCTCTTGAGAGGGATATTGATTGTAATGAGATGAATATCAACTTGATTAAAAAGTTAGACGAGGATGTTGACATTCAACAGTTATCTATTGAAGAGCGAAAAATTGTAAAATTTATGTTATCAAAAGGATTGTTAACTAATAATCAATACGATGATACAAAATACTCTCGTAATATCAACTTTTTTGAATGGATAGATCTTTCTAAAAACTTAAATCCATGTGAGTATCAGAAAAGGCTATTAGAATCTACAGTGTTAATTGTCGGTGTAGGTGGCATTGGTTCTACGGTTGTGGAAATATTAGCTCGATTAGGAGTAGGGAGATTCATTATAGTTGATTTTGATATTGTAGAAGAATCAAATCTGACTAGACAAAGCGGTTTTAAAAAATCTGATATAGGTAAATCAAAAGTAGAGGTAATACAAAGAAATATTCAAGCAATTTCTGATTCAAAAGTTGTGACTATATCCAAACAGTTGAGATGTAAGAATGACTTAGAGAAACTTTTTAAATCATATAGTTTTGATATTGCACTATGTTGTGCTGATACTCCAAGTATCGAAATTGACTATTGGTTTGATGATTTAGCACATAAGTATAATAAACCAATTATAGTGGGTTCCTACGCATCTACAGTAATAAACTATTTGCACATTATTCCTGGAGAAACTATTTCTTTAAGAGAGTTCTATGGGAATTTTATGATATCAGATGATCATATTTTAAATAGTAAGACACCGTACAGTGTAATTTCACCGATATCGTATATGGCAGCAGCAATTATTTCCTACAAAGTATTGGATTCCTTGACAGGATTATTAAATATAACAAATTATATCCAAATCGATTGTATGAATTTCGAGGTATATCAACATGATATTAGAAAAATTCAGTAGTAACTTTAAAAACTTGATATTAGGTAGATCTTCTAGAAATATTGCAGATAGTTTTTACTTCATTGCATTGTCGATTGGGTTAATCAAAGTTTATAATATTGAAGCTGGTCAGTTATCTTTATTTACTCTAATAGGTTTTATCCCTAACTTACTTGCCGTTTTTTATGGAAGTTTTGTAAATAAAATCCAAAGAGATAAAGTCTGGCTAGTAACTTTTCAAGTTCTTCAACTTTTTATAATTTTCATTACTATTCTATGCTTAAGATATCGCTTTGAAGTATTCTATCTTTATATTTTTAATTTTTTGTTTAGTTTATCAACAAATCTACTCAACACATTACAAATGAAGATTGTTCCAGAAACATTAGAAAATGATGAAGAAACGATAAACAAATCTATAGATGTTCAGTATATGGCTTCAAATGTGTTAGACATTATTAGTAACCTGTTTGCCTCGTTACTGTTAGGAGTGTTATCCTATTTTGTTGTTTTCAATATGAGTATTCCATTTTTTGTAGCTGCGATATACTTTATGTTGAAAATCAAGTTAGATATACCTGATAAAAAAAAGTCAGATGGTATGTCTGAAAATATAGAAAGCGAAAGTGAATCAACTTTTCAACTCTTGGACACAATTTCTGCTTTTCGAGAATCAAAATTTGCGTCTTTTATTGTAATTACAGAGTCAATTTTAAGTGGTGGAACAGATCTACTTTTAACTTTAGCCCCCTTATATCTTGTATCGGAAGGAATTCCCATTCAGTATCTTGGGTTGGTATTGGCAGTACAACGATTAGCAGATTTGACAGGTGCTTTTGTGGCACCTAGGATAAAAATATCATATAAAAAGTTTTTCTTTATTGATTATATTGTATCGGGCTTCTCTTTATTCTTAGTATTTGTAATACCAATTCCATTGATTAAGCTTTTGCTATTTGGATTATCCTTTATAATTATTGGTATATCTGGTAATATGTTTGAAAAAATGATTTATTCTGAATATAACTATGAAAATATGGGGTTAATCTACTCTACTAATTCAAGCTTATATGCTTTATTTTCAATTGTATTCTTAATAGTTCCTCAATTTTATTCGGATATACATATTCTAGGAATAACGATAAATATATTTACGGTATTAGTAGGATTTTATTTGTTATTTATTAACAATCCATTTAAGGAAAGTGAGGGAATAGAAAATGAACCAGAAAGTTATGCAGAATAATTTTAAAAAAGAACATAAAGTTGATCAGCGGTCTAAAAATATATCTACGAGACAGAATAATGGAAGTTTTAAAAAAGCTAGAAAATTTCAAGTTAAAAATAAAGGAAATAGATAGAAATCGACTACTCTGAACTGCACCCCAAAAGTTAGACAGAAAAAATCTAACTTTTGGGGTGCTTTTATTATGTATGAGGATATAGTTAAAATATATGAATTGAGAAAGCAAGGGGAGAGCTTTAGACGTCTTTCTAATCAATTTGGGATAAACATTTCTAATCTTCAGTACATGATTAAATTGATTGATCGTTATGGAATAGAAATCGCAAAAAAAGTAAAGAATCGTTCTTATTTTCCTAAATTAAAATAAGAAATTATTGATAAAGTTCTCCTGGAAGATTGTTCATAAAAAAGTGTATCTTTAGCTAGAGAAAATCACATAATCTAAATAAAACAGAAGACACGAAATATTTATAATATGTAAAAGGTAGTTCAAAAATATAGAACTACCTTTTGTTGATAATAATGAAATTAGATACTTGTTCTTTTAAAATAAATAGAGTAAAAATTTCTAGAGGGAAATCATCAAACTGCTTTAATTTAGCTATAGTTATTTTACTTTTGTGGTCGAGAACGAATGGAAGATATGGGATTACACAGAGTGAGTATTTCTTTTTGTTTTGATTGAGATACATGAGTATAGATCTGAGTTACAGAAATAGAGCTATGTCCAAGTATTTGCTGTATATAACGAATATCTACATTTTTATCCAGTAGCATTGTAGCAAAGCTGTGTCTGAACATATGTGGCGTGATAGTTAAAGATAAGTTGTTTTTCTTAACTAGCTTCTTTAAAATTAGACGTACGCTTTGTTCTGACAGTGCTTTAAGAGGATTTTGACCAGTAAATAAATAGTCATTAGGTCGGATGTAGTATTTATTTATATATGTTTTCAATAAATTAAAGGTTGTTTGGTCTCCTAAAAAAAGGATACGTTCTTTTTTTCCTTTCCCGATAATATGAAGTGTTCTATTTGAAAAATTAATATCTTTAAAATGAATATGACAAAGTTCAGAAATCCGAATGCCAGTTGAAAGTAATAAGGAAATGATTAGTAAATTTCTTTCAGCTTTTTGTTTTTGATATTTAGATTTTGAATAGATAACTTTTTGTTCTGAATATGAGTAGACACTTTTTAAAATATCATAAGGTATGGTTTTAGGTAATATTTTTTCCTTCCGAAATTGAAATCGTAGTTGATTAAAAGGATTTTCATCAATTATGCCTTGAAATTTTAAATAGTTATAAAAAACCTTCAAACTTGCGATTTTTCGTCGTAGAGTGTTTGATTTTATATTTGATTTTGTTAAAAACTCAATATATGATTCAACATTATTGTAGTTTGAATTGTAAAATTGTAAAAGATCATTTTTGTAAGCTCGAATTGTATGTGTGCTTAAACGCTTATGCGTTTCGCAGTAACTTAAGTAAGTAGAAATAAGTTTAGAATCCATGAATATCTCCTTTAGTAATAATCATGTTATTTTAAACTTATTTAATCATTTTGTATAGTGATAATAAATAGTTATCGGTAGGAGAGAAATGTGAGAGAATTTCAATATTTCATAAGTTATTCAAGAGATATTTACTACGAATTTGTAAATCATCTGAATAATATGTTAAACGAAATAGGATTAAAAACCTGGATTGACAAATTTGAAATTAACATTGGAGATGAAATAATTGATAATCTATATACTGTACTCGATAAAAGTGCTGATTATTATGGAATTATTTTTATATTCGATGAAACATTCTTTAACAAAGCATGGTGTATAAAAGAGCTAGATTATGCGATGAAGAAAAGGATTCCTTTTTTTCCAGTATTGTATAAAATAAAAAAAGAAGATATTCCTAGTGAGTATACCTTCTTAAAAAATTATAATTTATTAACGGTATCATCGTTAAAAGAGATAGATTATATCGTAGATCGCTTTATATTACTGCATTTGAACAATATTGTTTGTAGAGATATTCCTAAGTTTTCAATCAGCAGTTATGTCGGTAACTTTTTATTAGAACAGATTCGGTGTTGTACTGTAAACAATATTGACGCTATTTTTATCATAGATAACTTCTCTCAATATTTGAGAAAGCAGAAAAAGTCAGGAGATTTTAAACTAACTCACGAAATATTATTTTGTACTGAAATAACTCAATTATTAAAAGAACGCTTATTTAGGAAAGACTTTCAGGGAGAATATCATTTTAAAATACTGGAAATTATCCAAGAAATATACACAAACATATATATGTGATTGAAATTTAGAGAATATCAAACAAAAATAGAGATCCATCGAAGTGAAGTCAATCGGTGAGTCTCTATTTATATTACGGGAGCATTCTTTATATACTTGCTATCCATGATGTAAGACTCTCTGATATATTTAATGCAGTCAATAATAGTTTGAGATAGAATTTCAGGATCCTTCTCCGTTAGTAACTTATCTAGAAAAGGAGTGAGATAGGAATATTTATCAATTTCAGATAAAAGTGTTTGATATACTTCTAAAGAGCTCCAACCAGTTGAACCTACAGGAATAATAAATCTATTTTGCTTCATTGCCCTATCAAAATCTTCCAGTACTCCCCTAGAATTAGATAAAGTCCCATCATAATATTGGTTTCCGAATACAAATATAACTATTCCTGCTTCTGATATCATATTATCTTGAAATCTTTGTTTTGCAGATCTATCAATATGTTTATCGCTCCCCTTAATTAATGGGAGAGTTTTAATTTTTAAATACTTCGAAATATCAAGATTTTTATCATTAATCGCTGTCATCACACCATTAATCACCTGTGGTCCTACACCTTCTATATTCCCATTTCCAACAATAATTCCATTATCAATTAACTTATATCCTAAAAGATATAAAAACTCAGTAGCACTAGTCTCATCCCATTCTCCATAATTTCTGCAACTTCCAGCAATAAAGACACTGTTGGTTAAATATAACTGATAGCACTGATTAAAGATTTCATCAATCTCATTATAATTATCAATCAAAATAGTATGAATGCCATATCTTTTTAAATCATTTATTTCGAGCTCTTGTTTTATCTTGCCATATTCTAATTCGTTTTCAGGGGCGTTGGAATTTTTAAACATATCAATAGATAAATTTTTCCGAAAGCAATAATGCATTCTAATATTTTCCCCGATTAATAATCTAATTTTACTTAGAATTTGCTGAATATCTGGATCATTTAAACTATATCCTACAAATACAAATGTTTTACTAATCAGATCTCCTCGAAGTGTTTGGATAAAAAGTTTGTGACTCTCATCAAAACTCTCATAATCATCCCGAGTCAACACTGCCTCATAGGGTCTAGAAATATCTCCATGAAATTTATATACAGTAGTATCAATATTTGGGGGTGTAATTGATAAATCGTTATTATCAATCTTGACATCTACGCGTCTTCCAGATTTCTTCAAGTTGTCTTCAATTAAGTGATCATAATTAGTTGTCCAAAAAGTCCCGATGGGCATACTTGTTAGAAGTGTCAGCAAATTATTATCTTTAGAGTCTTTAGTAAATTCTTGTATTAGTTTTTGTGTAATCTGATTTTTTGAATGTGCAGAATTTTTATAGTACTGTGCAACTGAAATTAAGTCGTGTTCTTTATCAATATCTAGTCCAATCGAATCAGAAAATTGCCGTAATAGTTCTTTCCAGTTTACATACCCTGAGGGAACTGAGAGTCCTGCGCCAGCAAAAACAGCTACATTATTTTCTAACATTGCTGCACTAAAATCAGAAATAAATTGTTGTTTTAGTTTTTTCATCCTTCTCCTACCGATAACTATTTATTATCACTAGTATACCATAGTTTCTAATCTCCAATATGTTTCCAACAGTAACTTTTTATTATGATGGATGAGATGAATACTTACGGGGGAAAACTCAGAATATCATTAAAAGTTTAAACTTTTCTAAACTTTTGAATATTCATTGACCAGACTTATTTTTAGATGTATAATGAGCATGTAAAATATATCACA
>NZ_JUPI01000026.1 GCF_001074805.1 Streptococcus parasanguinis
TGTGCGGAGGTGGGACGACGAAATCGAATTCTAACGAATTACCGATTTCTGTCCCACTCTCTCTTAAAATAGAGTCAAGATTTTACCTAAGAAATAAAGCAAAAGCAAGAGATAAGAGAGGGCTGCACTCATCTGATAGGTTCGGTTCATAAAACGAGCTTCCCCTCTTACTGGAAAGACATAAGCCAACATGACCCCAGCTACTAAGCCACCGATGTGCCCCGCCATACTGATTCCTGGCATGAAGCTAAAGATCAAATTGACCACAATCAAGCTGGTATAGGACTGACTCAAGTGGCGAATATAGGGACTTTGGACAATAAAGCGCAGCGCACCAATGGTCCCAAACAGTCCAAAGAGGGCTGTAGAAGCTCCTGCTGCAATCACATCTGGCGTAAAAATAGCAACAAAGACATTGCCCATCATGCCTGATAAGAGATAGAGAGCTAAGAAAGCCTTCGATCCAAAGAGATCTTCTGCCAAACGTCCTAAGTAATAGAGGGTGATCATATTGAGCACAAAATGTTCTAGGCCGATATGAACAAATGTAGCTGTCACTATTCGCCATAACTGGCTAGGATCGACTTTCACAACCTCTCCAATAATCCCACCGCTATAGTAAATAGCAGCACCTGTTTGGTAGTCGCCTCCAAATCGGATAAACATGGAAAGAAAGACTGCCGTTGTCACTAACAACAAGAGGCTAGTCACAGGATAACGACGATCAAAGAGTAACTTCATAGACTAGCACCTCCTGAACTGCCTGATCAAACGTATCTGGCTGGAAATCCTTCTGCTGGATGGAATAAATCGTACTAACCGTTTTTCCAGTAAAATCTGCTAAATAACGATCATAATAGCCACCACCATAGCCAATTCGGTAGCCTGTTGACTGGAAGACCACGCCTGGTACATGGATCAGATCAATCTCTGACTGTTCCACAAGCTTTCCTTTTTCATTGGGCTCCAGCAAACCAAAGCGTGTTTTTTCCAAAATGTCAGGATCGTATTCCACAAATACCATCCGCCCTTGTGGATAGGTACGGGGAACACAGACGCGTTTCCCAAGTTGAAGAGCTGCTTGGATCAAGCCAGCTGTGGAAACTTCATGGCCAAAAGACAGATAGGTCGCAAGGGTCTTTGCCTCCTGAAAAGCTGGTAGTCCCAAGAGGCGCTGAGTCAGCTCTTCATCTGCTTGAGTTTTCACGGATTCTGGCAACCGTTTCATGGCTGCTATGGTTTCTTTTCGTAGTGTTTTCTTCATTCCCTACTCCTTTTGTATAGCTTTAATTGTATCATTTTTTATGAAACATCCGAATAGTTTCTACACAAGAAAGTAAAAATCCAACTCCAGACGGAGTTGAATCATTCCTTTATTGGTTGGCCTTCATTTTCAAAAATTTACCAATGTTTTCCACAGCAAAGGGAAGGACTGCTTCATTTGGGCTCATCTTCGGATGGTGCAGGGCATAAGGGGTATCAATCCCCAACCAGAACATGACCCCAGGGACCTTGCTCAAGAGAAAGCCGAAGTCTTCTCCTGTCATCGCAGGCAGGATATCAATCAGATTCACGTCTTCCTCAGCTGTGAAAAAGTCCATGAGTTCTTTGGCCAACTCTGGTTGGTTTTCCACAGGTAGGTAACCTCCTTGCTTAAGTTCCAGATCCAGTTCGACATCAAAAGCGGCTGCAACTCCTTCCGCAATCGTTTTGACCCGTTTTTGAGTCAGTAGGTTCATCTCCATGGTCAAGGTCCGAATGGTCCCATGAAGGAAGGCGGTCTCAGCAATCACATTATTGGTGGTTCCTGCATGCATGGAACCAAAGGTCACCACAGCACCTTCAATTGGATCGACATTTCGACTCACGACCGATTGGACTTGGGTAATGAAGTAAGAGGCTGCTACAAGAGCGTCATTGGCCTCATGTGGAAAGGCCGCATGTCCTCCCTTTCCTGTAAAGGTGATCTTGACTTCACAGGTCCCTGCAAAAAGGGTACCCGTATTGGTCGCAATGTCTCCCACCTTCAAATCAGGGCGTACATGCAGACCATAAAATTCATCAGGGAGCCAGTCGCCAAAAGCATTGTCCTTATACATGAGCATCCCACCAGCCTCATTTTCTTCAGCTGGTTGGAAGAGAAAGAGCAGGTTATTTTTTGGTTGCACTTGGACCAGTTGATCCAAAAGCCCTAGGGCTGTTGTCATGTGCATATCATGACCACAAGCATGCATCCGTCCTTCATGCTTAGAGGCAAAATCAAGGCCCGTTTGTTCCACAATCGGTAAACCATCGATATCTGTCCGCCAACCGATGGTTTTTTCAGGTGCAGACCCATGGAGATACACCAGGATCCCGGTCCGCCAGGTCCGTTGCTCTACAAAGTCCTTGCCCGCTGTGATCTCTGCGATTCGCTCTAAGAGGTAGGCTTGGGTTTCAAATTCTTCTAAGCCAATTTCAGGGATTTGGTGCAAATCCCGTCTGATTTTGATTAAATCCAATGTCATCGTTGTCTTCTTTCTATTAGAATAGGGAGTGGGAAAGAACTCCTATTATTTAAAAGGAGTTCGTCTTCCCACCCCCGCACAGTTGATTAGGTCATCTTTGGAGCTTAATCAAGCGAACAAAGATGCCAATCAACCACTGCGTCATACAATTATTCCCTTCAAACATCAAAGGCTGGACAATTTTTGCCCAGCCTCTACCATTCATATCTTATAAATTACGCAAAGCGTCTTCCAAGGCTGTTTTTTGTTGTGTTTTTTCGTCAATTTCCTTGATGATGCGAGCTGGGACACCAGCTACAACCACATTTTCAGGGACATCTTGAGTAACGATCGCTCCAGCGGCAACGACTGAACCGTTTCCAACTTGAACTCCTTCAATCACAACAGCGTTGGCACCGACCAAGACATTGTCACCGATCCGAACAGGCTCAGCAGAAGCTGGCTCAATGACACCCGCAAGAACGGCACCTGCACCGATGTGGCTGTTTTTACCAACTGTTGCACGGCCACCAAGAATAGCTCCCATATCGATCATGGTTCCTGCACCGATTTCAGCACCGATGTTGATCACAGCCCCCATCATCACGACAGCATTATCTTCGATGGTCACTTGGTCACGGATGATAGCGCCTGGTTCGATACGCGCATTTAGATAGCGCTTATCCAGCAAGGGAACAGCTGAATTACGGCCATCTTGTTCGACCACATAATCCTTATTCTCTGTTAAGTTGGCAAGAAGCGACTCGATATCTTTCCAATCACCGAACAACACATTACCTAGTTTTGTGACAGAAGCAGGAACAGCCGTTGCCAATTCCCCTTCAAAAGTTACTTTCACATTTGTTTTCTTTTCTGCATTTCCAATAAAAGCGATAATTTCTTGTGCAGACATTTTTTGTGCAGTCATGAGATTCTCCATTCATTTCAATTAAAGGTATCCATATTATACCACAATCCCAAAGAGATGAATACCTAAGGCGATGTGGATGTCGCCGGATCTTCGAGACCCTTGATTTCACTAATAGTTCGATTACTTCCAAAACGAATAATGACTGATCGCGAATCAGAAAGTTTATAGTAAAAGATTAAGAAGGACTCTGAACTCATCATACTCGACCAAGAAACACGGCTAGGAATTCCGACTGTATTCACAAGATCTGCATAGCTGGTTCCTATTTTAATATTGGCAAAATCCTCTCTATTCAAACTGCCATTTTTATTGGCTAATCGCTCACTGTTTAAGTTCTCAAAATTAAGAGAAGATAGACGGCTACTAATCATATTTGAAAGCAAAACAGATACAGAAGAAGGGGATCCTTCAACCTCATAATCCAAGCTTGTCATGAAAGGACCGACACTACCCTCTTGGTAGGTTTCTTCCCCACTACTAGCCTTGCCCAGTACAGCTACCACATCCTGCGGAGACAGATAAGTTGAAGAGGTACGACCTTGATCCCCCTCACTTAAACCAGGAATCAGGGAAATCGCCTTCTCATAGGTCACTTGAAACTGAAATTCACCTTCCGGTGCAATCAAGGTACTCGTACCACTCTTCAAGGTTTCCTTTCTGGTTCCATAAGACCGGCCAGGACTTCCGTATTCACTAGTAGTAGAAGAAGGATGTTCCTCACTATGGATACCTCCTGAAGCTAGATAGGCAAATAATCCCAGCATGGCCAATAATCCAAAAAAGGCTGCCAGCGAAGACCCTCCACTATTAGAGGAAGGAGAGTAGGTTTTCGCCCTATCCGATTGGGAGTCTAGTACCGTTTGTCTTGGTTCTGAATGCCTGCCTCCCCCTATTGAAGCCAGGTCAGCTTCTGAAATCAAGCGGCTCCCACCCTGGTGCTCTACTTTTTTCTCAGCTGAAGGAGACTGCCCTATTGTATCTTGTGCTGGTGTTTCTGACCTTTCTTCTTCTGTTAGTGGTGTAGCAAGAACGACCTGAGCTGATTCGTCTTCAGGTGTAGCAAATGAGCCTTCCTTTGGATCATACGATTCCTCCTTCACACCAATCGCTGGTTCGTCTTTTCGTTCCTCTTCTTGTTTCACCTCTTCCTGAAAAGCAGGGACTTCTACCACTTCTGGCTCTTTTGCGAGCGTATCTTCTAGCTTCTCAGGACTTCCTTTTTCTAAGGGTGCTTCTTTCGGCTGGCCTTTCGAAAACCGACTCTGGTGCTCATTTCGTAGATGCGACCAGTCTTTATTTCCCATTGTCCTCTCCTTTTATTTAAAATGCTTCGGCTGATTTTTTTACTGTGCTGTAGATGTAGAGGAAGCTGGTGTGGTCGCTACCTCTTTCGATTTGATATCCTTGATGGTTTGCCGGCTATCAAAATGGATTTGAACCGTTTGAGAATCCGATAATCGATAGGTAAAGGAAGGCGCTTCCCCGTAACCTAAAAGCCCAGATACATATATTTCATCCGGAATCCCTACCGTATTGAGTAGGTCTAAATAAGGCATTCCGACCTTGATAGTGGCAAAATCGTCCTTCGTCAAGCTCCCATTCTTATTCGCAAATCGGTCACTTTTTAAGTGTTTCAAACTTAAAAGAGAGATCCTGTAAAAGGCACCTGTTTTTTCAAGAAGAACCTTCCCATCTGCATCCTTTGATTGGTAATCTAATGTCAGCAAAAAGGGACTAGAACTGCTACCACTATAGGTTGCTTCCCCACTCCTTGCTTTACCTAATGCTGCAACGACATCTTGTGGATCTACCGTCCCAAAAGAGGTCTTTTTTTTCTTCCACTGCAAAATTAGGAATGAGAGACATGGCCTTTTCATAGGTTGGCTGAAATTGAAATTCATTAGCTGAGGCGATATAAGAACTATTTTCACTGGTCAGATATTCCGTTCTGATACCATCACGTGATAAACCATTGATCCCCTCACTCGAAGAAGATGAAGAAGAGCTTTTATTAACTTCGTTTTGAAGCACAAACACAAAAGCCATTAACAAGGCGAACCACCCAAAAAATCGCAAAAGCGAACCAATCCCCTCTTTTGAGGAAGAAGGGGAAGACTCCATCGTATCTGAATGGCTTCTAGTATCCTGATGATTGTCCATCCCTATTGAAGCCAGATCGGCTTCTGAAATCAAGCGGCTCCCACCCTGGTGAGAGGAAGCTGCCTTGATGTCTGTCCGTTGATCGTCCAATGATGTCTCCTTTCTTATACCAACACCAATTTCTTGGCTTTTTTCTTGAATTCCATCACCACTTCTGGCTGCCCTGGCACCTGGTAAGTCGCGCGATAGCCCATTCCGCCATCTGGCATTTCCCCCCAGACCAAGCGTTGAGGATTTCCAAGTTGCTTAATGAGCTGGGCGAATTCTGTACCTTTTTTCTCTTTTTCAGTAGTGATTTCTTTCTCACTGCTTGTCTTCTCTTTTGCGTCCAACAAATTCGTCGCATCCACCATCATCAAGCGATACCCCTGGTCTTTTTCCTGTTCAAACCACAAGGTCACACTTTTCTTACCCTGATCGGTTTGCTTAGCCGCATAAGTCAAGACAAGAACGGTTTTATCCCCTTGAGCTGTCTTAGTGTAGCGAACTTTTTGAGCTTTTCCCCATTTAGCCACAACTGTCTCCAAGCGGGTTCCTGGTTGCTGACTCTGCTTGAGACGAACTTTTAAATTCGCCACAGCTTCGATGGTCCATTTAAACTGTTTGATTTCTTGTTCCTTGCTGACCAAATTCTTGTAATCCTTTGGCTGGAAATGAGTCAGTGTTTGGTCCTCCTTGGTATCGGTTCCCTGCTCCTGCACCTGGATGCTTGCAATCGCAAGTAACAATCCTAAAACAAAACACAAAAACGGCAGCAAGAGCTCTTTTCGATTCTTTTTCATCCACTCGATCATCTGCTTCACCCCTTCTTCGTCAAACGATACTGACCACTATGGTCACGTTCAAAGGTTAAAGAGACCAGTCCATCTGTCACCTGATAAGACAGGGCTAGGACTTGCTTGTCCTTTTCAGAGGTCAAACTAAGAGAATTGGGAAGACCTGATTTTTTCAAGACATCTTCTACTGCTGTCCCCTTTTCCTTTTTTCCATCTAGCGTCTGATAGCCTGTAAAATCTGCCAGTTTTAAGTTCTTTTTGCTCTGATAGTGAGCCGACTTGGGCGCAAAGCCTTGAATCGAGCTCAAATAAAAGGTATCATCCTGCTTTTGAAATTCTATGGTATAAGGATGAATCCCCTGCACAGGAGTCCCATAGCCTAGCTGGACTTGCGTTCCAAAAGTCGTATCTTCTTGTGTAAAACTCGCTGCTTTTCCAATTTTTTTGACGAATGCAGATAAAGTCACCCAATTTTTTTGTGTCTTTCCTTCTCCCCTTGCAAGGTCCAATGACAACAAGTCTTCTAAAGCCGGCTCTTTGGAAGAAGACGCAACAAATTGCTGGCTGTCTTCTTGCATGCGAGACAAACTCAACAAGCGATCTTTGGGCAAGGTTTTCACTGGATGAATCATAAACACCAAGCAAACACCAACCATAAAAGCCAGCAAAGCACTTGCAGCTTTTTGGAGGATCCGCTTATGATGTTCTATCCACTGTTTCATTTCTTCCATCCTTCATGCTCTTTCTATTCAAACTCTTTCTATTGTATAGAAAATTAGCGTATTTGTCTCGTCTTATCCCAAAAAAGAGGCGCTTGCCTCTTTCTTGTCTGATCCTTTTAGTAGCTGTCTTTACTGCTCAAGAGAAAATCTCCATTTTCTTGGCGAATAAAGGTCAAATCTACATAGTCCCCGTTTTTCTTTTGGAAGTCCATGACCAATTCTATCTCGTCTGAATCATCAGATGAACTCACCGTCAGATTGACTGCATCACCGTATTTTTCTAAAAGCTCTTTGTAAGAGGTTCCTCCAGCACCGGTCTCACTATTTCCAACTTTGAATCCATCTGCAAAGTTGTCATCAACCGTAAGATTTTTCCCAAATTGATTAAATTCAAATTTGACAAGCTGGAATTCTTTCCCTTTCTTAGAGTAAGTCGCTTTGACCTCTTTATTATAAGAGTTATCATCCCAGAATAATTTCAATTCTCCACTATCAAATTGAACAGAACTAGCCTTTCCATAAGCGTCGACCATTTCCTCAGGAGTCTCCCCATCATCCGTTTCAGTCAAAAACTGAAGTTGCTCGATATCAGATTGTTCCCAGCTAAAATTGGCTTCCGCATCTTCTGCGGTCAATTGATCCAAATCGATATTGGAAGACGAACCAGACTGGTTACCTGACCAAGAAGTCTGCTTTCTAGATGATGACGTGCTAGGGCTAGCATGACCAATCAAATAACCACTGACTCCACCGATAAGAAGCCCAACTAAAATCCCAAGGGCAAAACGAATCGCCTTCTTGTCTGCAGTATCCATCGGTCTTCCAACAGGAGAAAGAGGAGCTTGTGGAATAGGTGTCTCAGGAACAGGCACTGTTTGCGGACCAATTGGTTCAGCTGCCATGTTTTGAGGAGCTTGAGGCGCAGGCTGGAATGGAGGAGTCGGTTGGGGAGCGGCAACTACATCCGGATGTTCTCCAACAGTCACTTCATCCACCTTTGGAAGCTCCACTGCTTCTGACATAGCTAGCTTGTCTGCCTCTTCTTTCATTGCTTCCGTCTCCGTCACTGAAAGACCACTAGCTTCTGGAACGACCAAGTCTTCGGCTTCTTCTTTTGGGACAAAGGCTGGCGCAGCCACATCAAATTGAGGCGCACCCTCTAAGGGCGTCTGTTTCATAAATTGTTCTTGATCTTTCTCGGACATTTCGAATTCTCCTTTTTATTCTTCTCTTCTACTATAACATAAAACCAAGCAAGGACCAACTCCTGTCTGTTAAGACTGAAAAAGATCGGAGATAGATCGGACCTTTTAGAAATTTCTATTAAAATTTCTTGCGAAGGGGGACAATAGCAATCAGTTAACCATATGATTGAGAAACATAACTAGATCGTGTTTTTATAATTGATTCCAGGGGACAAAAATATGAGTTTGTTTAGCAAGTAAAAAAACGACCTCTTGCGAGATCGTTTTGTCTATTTATTAAAGACGAGCGTTGAGTTCTTTGCTCAATTCTTCAAATCCTGGTTTACCAAGAAGGGCAAACATGTTACGTTTGTATGCTTCAACACCTGGTTGGTCAAATGGGTTGATCGCATTCAAGTAACCTGAAAGGGCGATAGCCAATTCGAAGAAGTAGATAGTGTATCCAAGAGTAAAGGCATCTTGCTCAGGAAGAGTCACGTACATGTTTGGTACGTCACCGTCAGTGTGGGCAAGAAGAACACCGTCAGTCGCTTTTTTGTTAACGAAATCAACGTCTTTTCCTTGGAGGTAGCCAAGTCCGTCAAGGTCTTCTTCCAAAGTAGGGATGATCACATTCTTACGAGGTTTGTCAACGCGGACAACTGTTTCAAACATGATACGAGTTCCTTCTTGGATAAATTGACCCAATGAGTGCAAGTCTGTTGAAAAGTTAGCTGAAGTTGGGTAGATCCCTTTTTGATCTTTCCCTTCTGACTCACCAGCCAATTGTTTCCACCATTCTGAGAAGTATTGAAGAGATGGCTCGTAGTTTACCAAGATTTCAGTCGCATAACCTTTACGGTAAAGGATATTACGAACTGCTGCATATTGGTAAGCTTCGTTTTCTGAAAGTTTGTCTGAAGTGTAGTCTTTACGGGCAGCGTTCGCACCTTCCATAAGGGCTTTGATATCTGCACCTGATGCTGCGATTGGAAGCAATCCAACTGCTGTCAATACTGAGAAGCGTCCACCGATATCATCTGGAACTACAAATGTTTCCCAACCGTTCGCATCTGCTTCAACCTTAACAGCACCTTTTTGGCGGTCAGTAGTTGCGTAGATCCGTTTGTTAGCTTCTTCTTGACCGTATTTCTTCACCAAGAGTTCTTTGAAGACACGGAAAGCGATGGCTGGTTCAGTTGTTGTACCTGATTTAGAAATCACATTGACTGAGAAATCTTTATCTGAAACATACTCTACCAAGTCAGCAAGGTAAGTAGATGAGATTGAGTTTCCAGCATAAAGGATTTGTGGAGCTTTGCGTTCTTCTTTTGTTTGCAAGTTTGCAAAGTGGTGGTTCAAGAAGTCAATGGCTGCTTTCGCACCAAGGTATGATCCACCGATACCGATTACGACCAAAACATCGCTGTCTGATTTGATTTGTTCAGCAGCTTTCAAGATGCGGTCAAATTCTTCACGGTCATAATTTTCAGGAAGGTCCAACCAACCTAGGAAGTCACTACCAGCACCTGTTCCTTTACGGATCAATTCATCAGCTGCAGTCACTTGTGGTTGCATGTATTCCACTTCATGTGGGGCAACAAATTTACCCAAAACTTTTGAGTAGTCAAATTTAATATGAGACATGTTATTCCTCCAAATTTTGTTCTTCTCTATGATATCGCTTTACACGGATTTAATCAAGGGAAACCAATCTGTAAAACGTTTTCATTTGCTAATTTTTTTATTTTCACAAATCAAGCAACGACGCAATAGCAATCGTTTGCATATTTGCACTATTTTAGGCTAAAAAATCCAAAAAAGAAGCTTCTCACGAAACTCTATTTTTTCTCTTTTATTCTTTAAATAGGAAAGTTATTTCTACATGACTCTGGTGTGTGATAGCCCTCACGTCGCTTCGCTCCTCAGGATCAATATCTCTAAGTTCGGTTGCGCCTTACAGGCTTAATTTATTTACGCTATAGCCCTCACGTCGCTTCGCTCCTCAG
>NZ_JUPI01000027.1 GCF_001074805.1 Streptococcus parasanguinis
TGGATTCGAACCAACGCATGAGGGAGTCAAAGTCCCTTGCCTTACCGCTTGGCTATACCCCAATAATAATATTAATAAATAGGCGAGTGATGGGGATCGAACCCACGCATGCCAGAGCCACAATCTGGTGTGTTAACCACTTCACCACACCCGCCATAAGTATTAACACGGGCAGTAGGAATTGAACCCACACTGAAGGTTTTGGAGACCTTAGTTCTACCTTTAAACTATGCCCGTAAAGGATGGAAGGGGAGGGATTCGAACCCCCGAACCCGAAGGAGCGGATTTACAGTCCGCCGCGTTTAGCCTCTTCG
>NZ_JUPI01000028.1 GCF_001074805.1 Streptococcus parasanguinis
GAGTCGAACCTCTAACCGCCTGATTCGTAGTCAGGTACTCTATCCAGTTGAGCTAAGGGTGCTTCTTTCAACCTTTATCTATGCCGAGGACCGGAATCGAACCGGTACGATCGTTACCAATCGCAGGATTTTAAGTCCTGTGCGTCTGCCAGTTCCGCCACCCCGGCCTCCTCAAGCGAACGACGGGATTCGAACCCGCGACCCCCACCTTGGCAAGGTGGTGTTCTACCACTGAACTACGTTCGCATCGCTTTCTTTATATAAAAAAATGCCGGCTACATGACTTGAACACGCGACCCTCTGATTACAAATCAGATGCTCTACCAACTGAGCTAAGCCGGCTCATTATTATTCTTCTATGCGGGTTAAGGGACTTGAACCCCCACGCCGTAAAGCGCCAGATCCTAAATCTGGTGCGTCTGCCAATTCCGCCAAACCCGCAAAATATGACCCGTACTGGGCTCGAACCAGTGACCCATTGATTAAAAGTCAATTGCTCTACCAACTGAGCTAACGAGTCTTAAAATAATTTTCATTATCTTAACGGTCCCGACGGGAATCGAACCCGCGATCTTCGCCGTGACAGGGCGACGTGATAACCGCTACACTACGGGACCTATGGGAGTTAACGGGATCGAACCGCTGACCCTCTGCTTGTAAGGCAGATGCTCTCCCAGCTGA
>NZ_JUPI01000029.1 GCF_001074805.1 Streptococcus parasanguinis
AGCGAACTTCTACGAAGTTCCATGACTAATTATTGAGCCTAAGGTCTCAATAATTCCGAGTGCCTGAATCGTTATTGTTTCAGGCACTTTACTCACAGCGGAAAGTTTCGGTATTTTCTTGATTCAATCTAAGAATTGTAACTCATTTTTATTTCTTAGCAGGATCGCTTAATTATTTTACTTTAAAATAGTTTGTCTACATTTTAAAAGAAGCCTATGGCTTCTTTTATTTGTTATTGATAGCGAGGAGTTGCAAATCCACGAATATTACCATGTCCAATCCGATACGTATTGCGACGCACTTGGTTGTTGGAGTTTCCTTCAATGGTATGAATGATCCCATTTGAGACGCTCTCAACAATTCCGATGTGATCCGCAAATCCATTATTTTGCTGGCTATTTTGATCCCAGTTAAAGGTGATGATGTCCCCTGCTTTTGGTGTAGTGGTACCATCTTCATTCCAGATGCCCAAGCGTTTGAAGATCTGGATGTGACGTTCGACTCCACATTCACGGCCAATCAAACCGCTCAAACCTTCCCGCTGGAAGACTGTTGTGACAAAGATATCACACCAGTCATCGGTCGTCTTCACTGCATAACCAACTGGAAGTGGTTTAACACTGTTATAATCATTGACCAATTGTTGGTGAGCTGCAGTTCCGCCACGAACGCCTACTAGACTAGCTGCTGCCCGTA
Organism: Streptococcus parasanguinis; assembly: GCF_001074805.1. Lineage (GTDB taxonomy): Bacteria > Bacillota > Bacilli > Lactobacillales > Streptococcaceae > Streptococcus > Streptococcus parasanguinis_A. The sequence continues at coordinate 698 of NZ_JUPI01000029.1, forward strand.
AGACACGGTCCCGTTGTCCATTCGTTACACGAGGACTAAAAGCAGTTTGATCTACTGTCGCACGGGGATGAAGGGCTGTTTGACCAAGGTTAAAGCCTTCAACGCCACCATCGACATAATCCACATAGACGTGAGTGGTATAGTTACCTGATTGGTACTGGTGATTGGCTGCAGAGACCTGCACTTCTGTATGCATTCCAGAAGGTGCTGTTGAATACCAGAAAAGATTTTCTTGGTGTGCTTGAGACCAGGCTGCGACACGGATGTTCTTAATCCGACGGCCCTGAGGCGCTTGATCCACCGTTACTGTATAAGTTCCAGCACCAGAATTGACATTCTTGATAGAAGCTAGCGTCTTGGTCTTGGCATTTCGGAACTCCACTTCTGTAGTCGTGGTACCAACACCTACACGAGAACCATCATTTTGAATGTAGTAAAGGTGAACATGGTACTTACCAGTAGAATTCTTGTGATCGCTTGCTTTAACAGATACCTTGTAGTCTCCGTTCGCTTGGCGAGTTGCTTCGTACCAGCGGAGATCATCCTGTCCGTCCTTATCCGACCAAGTTGGGACTTGCACAGTTCGCACACCTTTAGGATTGTAGACATCCTTAATGATGACGTCAAAGGTACCTGTATCCTTGTTGTTGTTTTGGATTAGGATCGTACCAGAACGGCGGGCTTGACGCACTTCTGTCGTAGTTTCTGTAATATAGCTTCGTTGATTATTTTGATCTACGTAATAAATATGGACATTGTACTTACCATCCTCATTTTTATGATCTGTGGCTTTGATAGTCGCACGGTAGCTGCCATCACTTTGA
>NZ_JUPI01000030.1 GCF_001074805.1 Streptococcus parasanguinis
AGCGAACTTCTACGAAGTTCCATGACTAATTATTGAGCCTAAGGTCTCAATAATTCCGAGTGCTAGAAACAACCGTGTTTCTAGCACTTTTCTCACGGCGGAAAGTTTCATTGTATGATGTGTTTGAATGATCCTAATTGTTTATATCATTATAATTTTTTTAATAGCACTAGGTTTTCTTATGTAAAAAGAGGTTGTCTTTAGT
>NZ_JUPI01000031.1 GCF_001074805.1 Streptococcus parasanguinis
TGCAGTTATTCGCAATGTAGTAGCTCCAAATGGATTGAAAGAAGTTTTGATACCAACTTGGTCAGACAAGAACTGGCAAGATGATCTAGTATGGCACAAAGCAGTTCGTCAAAGTGACGGAAGCTACCGAGCAACCATCAAAGCCTCAGATCATAAAAATGAAGATGGTAAGTACCATATCCATGTCTACTATGTAGATCAAAATAATCAACGGAACTACATAACAGAAACCACGACATACATCACAAAGACTGCGACAGAAATACACCACGTTAAACCAAGTGGCACGTTAACGATTGAAAATAATAATGTTGAGACGGGCACGTTTGATGCAGTTATTCGCAATGTAGTAGCTCCAAACGGATTAAAAGAAGTCTTGATCCCAACATGGTCAGACAAGAACTGGCAAGATGATCTAGTATGGCACAAAGCAGTCCGTCAAAGTGATGGCAGCTAC
>NZ_JUPI01000032.1 GCF_001074805.1 Streptococcus parasanguinis
CTGTGCGGAGGTGGGACGACGAAATCGAATTCTAACGAATTACCAATTTCTGTCCCACTCTCTTTTCTATTTATTCAGCTAAGAGCACTTCTTTGATGGTTTGTTTTTGGAGTTTTCTGTTGAATAGATAAAAGAGGCTTTCATAAACCACCGCAAAACCGAGCAAAGTCCAAAAGCACACATTCCCATCAAAGTGGTGCTCAATCTTTTCAGGTACCGTATCTTTGATCACACCAATCAAGATTTCCATGATGCCGTATTGATAAGCCGTCCCAAGGGCAAATCCTAGATAAGCCCAGAAACGATAAGGAGCGAGAATATGACTTTGGCATTCACGATCGGTGTAGCCAAAAGCCTTCATAAGAGCCAAGGTTTCGCGACTTTCTGAAACGACAATTCCCAATGACAAAAAGAGGATTGAGAAAGAAAGGATCAAACCAATCATAATCATCATGGTTTGGATGATGTCATCTGTGTAGTCCCTTAGGCCAAAAGACAATTGAACCATGGACGCGAAACACATAGAGCCAAAGACCACAAAAAACAGGATCGATTTTCTCCCCCAAATCAGCGACGAAGACAGCTCTTTTAGGAAGGATTTCTCTTTCTTAGAAGCCCTTTTTCTCCTTTTGACCTTGATTGGACTTGGGGATTTTTTCAATAAGCGAAGGGCCGGCGTTTGTAGTTGTCTTCTAGCATAGCTAATCGCAAGGACCATAAAGAAAGTCGTTGGCAGCATCACCAAAGCGACCAAGAGCTGCCAATGAAAATGAATGGTAATGTCTGGCAGAATCCCCTTCTCATTGCGAAAGTCATAAAAATGACCCATCATAAGAAAAGAAGCGAAATAGCCAAGAAGTGCTCCAATTCCAAAACTGAGTCCAAAAGCCCAAAATCGTTTCGCCAACTGGCCATTGCTATAACCCAAAGCCTTTAAAATTCCTAATTGTTCCTTGTGGTCATCGACAAATTGTTTGATATAAAAGCACATGAGAAGGATCGACGTCAAGGACAAGACGACCCCACTGACCATGGCCACCATCCAAGAGAGCGAAACCTGGGCATCATAGTAGGTCTGAATCATGGGATTGGTTTTAGAAATCTCCAACTGCTCGATATCCAGGTAAAAATTTAAGAAGAGATTGGCCACAAAGACTGCACAAGCCCCAATGATACTGACGACAACTAATTTTCGAATATCTTTTACTGAAAACATGGCTTACCATCCAATCTCATAGGCAGTCTGAGGCTGATCGTTGATCACAACTTGGGTAATCTTGCCACTATTGACGCGAATGATGGTTCTGGCCATATCCGCAATATTTTGGTTGTGCGTCACCATAATGAGGGTAAAGCCTAGCTTTTCCTTCAACTTCCAGATATAGTCGAGAATCTTGCGCCCTGTTTTTTCATCCAGGGCCCCCGTCGGCTCATCTAAGAAAAGAATCTCTGGCTTTTTGGCCAAGGCACGAGCAATGGAGACTCTCTGCTGTTCCCCACCAGACAATTCACTCGGATACTTGTCCAGCTTATCGCCAAGGCCCAAATCCTCGATGATCTGCAAAAAATCATGATTGTTTGCCAGATCAGCTCCCATCTTAACATTCTGTCTGACCGTGAGATTAGGTAATAAATAATACTGCTGAAAAATAAAGGCTATCTTCTCACGTCTAAAGGCTGTCAATTGAGCATCCGTGAGTTGAGACAAATCCTGTCCTTGAATGAGAATATGCCCCTCGTCTACCTTTTCTAATCCGGATAACACGTTTAAGAGAGTAGACTTTCCTGATCCAGAAGGACCTAGGATAACCACATCATCCTGGTCTTGAATCTGCAGATCAATCCCTTTTAAGACCTTTGTTTGTCCGTAACTTTTGTGAACATTTTCTAGTTGAATCATTTCTTTCCTACCATTTCTTTGATGAGAGATTGACAAACTTCTGTCAATAAACCAATCACTTCTTCCATGCTGAACTGATAAATACCAGAAGCAACCATAGAGGCCATCCCGTGTGAGTAGATGAATAGATGCTCGTACAAGCGACTAGCCTCCTCTAACGTCAATGGATAGTCTGCGACAATCGATTCCAGAACCAATTGGTAACTATGATCCTTCATGGGAAGAAAATCTTGAAAGCGACGAATCGGATCTTTGCTAGGATTTTGGAAAAGCAACTGAAAGAGTTGGGGCTCTTTTGAGGCGAACAGGATATAAGCAACCCCGACAGAACGGAAGGGCTTCTCATCTTCTAAAGCCTTTCGTATATACTCCACCACGACCATTTCCGCAGCAACAATAACCTCTGCTTGTAACTCAGCCATATTGGCAAATTGCCCAAAAATGACTCTTGGCGTGGCTCCCAGTTTCTCTGCTAAAGCTCGAGCCGTCAAACTAGCCAGGCCCTCTTCTCTCACCAATTGTAAAGCCGTCCCAATCATAGTCTCTTTACTAAATTTAACCTTGGGTGGCATAAGACTCCTTTCGCGCAACAGTTGTTACGCAACATATGTTGCATAAAGAATACCATAACAAAGTAAGACTTGTCAAGAAAAATTCGTAAAGTATAAAACAAAAGACCAGCCCACTGATACAAGTGAAGTCTGGTCTACTAACAAGATTCTAAGGCAAATCATTTCCCGCCGCCAAGTAGATTTGGTACCATTCCTTGCGCGTTAGGGTCACTGCTTCTGCTTTCCCTGCTTCAAGGACATGCTGGGGTTTGGTCGTTCCGATGACAGCCTGCATCTTACCCGGATAGCGGAGGACCCAAGCAAGGGCGATGGCTGTCGGAGTGACCTGGTATTTCTTCGCCAAGTCATTGAGGACATGATTGAGGGCCGCAAACTCTTCCTTGCCGACAAAATTCCCCTTGAAATAGCCATGCTGGAGGACAGACCAGGCTTGAATCACCGTATCGGTTAAGCGACAATACTCAAAGACACTGCCATCTCGCACAGCTGCTTTTGGCCCTTCCATGTTGACATGAAAACCAGCCTCAAAGCTCGGTGTAAAGGCAGCACTCAACTGCAACTGGTTGACCTTGAGCGGTTGTTTGACAGCCGTTTTGAGCAATTCCATCATCATAGGATTTTGATTGGACACCCCAAAATGACGGACCTTGCCCGCTTGCTCCAAGTGATCAAAAGCTGCTGCCACTTCTTCCGGCTCCATGAGAGCATCCGGTCGGTGAAGGAGGAGACTATCTAAGCGCTCGATCTGCAGACGCTCGAGGATGCCATCAACAGAGGCCAAAATATAGTCCTTCGAAAAATCAAAATAGGTAAAGCCGTCTTTGCGAATCCCACACTTGGACTGGATCCACATCTGATCCCGAAGATCCGGACGGCGCTTGAGAACCTTCCCCAGCAAGACCTCACACTGGCCATCGCCATAGATATCCGCCAGGTCAAAGGTGTTGATCCCAATCGACAAGGCCGCCTCCACCAAGGCCTCCACCTCATCTTCACTCATCTGACTGATTCGCATCATCCCAAGGACAATCGTGGACAGACGCTCTTTTTCAGTAAACTCAATATAGTTCATGTCCGCCTCCTTTTCTGTAGTTCTATTGTAGTGAAAAGGGTTGCAAAAGTCAATTTGAAATCAAAAAGAGAGTGGGATAGAAATCGGTCATTCGTTAGAATTCGATTTCGTCGTCCCACCTCCGCACAGTTGAGTAGGGCT
>NZ_JUPI01000033.1 GCF_001074805.1 Streptococcus parasanguinis
TGTGCGGAGGTGGGACGACGAAATCGAATTCTAACGAATTACCGATTTCTGTCCCACTCTCTCCTCATTATTTATACACTTCTTGATAGAATTCGATCTTATCCCCTTTTTTAACAGTGGTTTCAGCAGCACCTTTTGGAGCCATTTCGCCATTGATCTTGTACATCCAGTAAAGACCTTTGGCTTCATCTTGGCTGTGACCGTCAATCGAGGTGATCATGCCATTTTTTTCTTCAATCTTGTAGTTGGCTTTGAGCACTTTCATAAGGTTGCTCTCTTCTGCTACTTTCAAGGTTTTCAATTGCGCTTTTTGACCTTCTGGCGTCACACTAATCGTAATCGAAATTTCGTTTTTCTTGGCAACTTCTGTGCTTGAAGTAGTTGTTTGATTGTTTGTGCTATGAGACGGAGCGCAACTCGCTAAAAGAAGAGCTGCAAGTAAAGTCATCAAGCTAGAAATGGTTTTTTTCAACATAAAATCTCCTAAAGATTTGATAGATAATGGGATAGAAAACGATCGTCGACAGAGCATGGGCAAGGTTAAAACTAAAACCATTGACCAAAGCATAGGTCCACCAAGGAATATGGTATATCAAGGCATAAACAGTATCGATCAAGACCCCATAAGCAAAGGACAGTAGGCCCACAAAAAGGATCTGAAGGACAAAGGGCAACCACTTGTAACTGATGCGCCAAATGAGCATCAAACAGCCAAAGGCGACAATCTGAAAGAACACAATCAAGCTCATCCCCAGGAAAAAGGCGGAGACAAACATGGTGATCATCATCACAAGAAAAGCAAAGCTATACCCTTCAAATATCACCAAGAGAAAAAAGATAGCAGAAATAGGTTGGACATTTGGGAAAGGGGCAAAAGCCTGACGTAGAGCGACACAAAGGGCCGCCAAAAGCGAAATACGGGTTAATCGCTGAAGCGTCATGACGTCCTCCTAGACAATCTCGAACTTGATCGTTCCGGCTGTCGTTCCAACCTTGATGGTTTGCCCTTCTTGGGCTTGGCCTTTCAGCAATAGCTCTGCTAGTTGATCTTCCACTTCGGTCTGCAAGACACGACGCAGTGGGCGAGCTCCCATTTCTGGATCGTAGCCTTTGGTTGCTAGCAACTTGAGCGCTGAAGGCTGGAATTTGAGGGTCATGCCTTGTTCTGCCAAGGTCGCGATGAGCGGTTTGACCATGACTTTCACTACCTGCTGCATGTCCTCGCTTGAGAGACTATGGAAGACCACCTTTTCATCAATCCGGTTGATAAACTCTGGACGATAGGTCTTCTTCAATTCTTCAAACATACGTTTTTCCATATTAGCTTGGTCAAAGCGGATATCTTTGGCACCAAAGCCAACGGTCTTATCATCCCGAAGGGCTGTTGCTCCCAGGTTTGAGGTCATGATGATAATGGTATTGGAGAAGTCGATCTTCCGGCCTTTGCTATCGGTTAAGACTCCGTCATCCAAGACTTGCAAAAGGACATTGAAAATATCTGGGTGGGCTTTTTCCACCTCATCAAATAAGAGAACGGAATATGGTTTGTTGCGGACCTTCTCGGTCAACTCGCCTCCTTCTTCGTAGCCCACATAGCCTGGAGGGGCACCGTTGAGACGGCTGGCCGCGAATTTTTCCATGTACTCACTCATATCAAAACGGATGAGGGCCGATTCATCATCAAACAGAACTTCTGCCAAAGCTTTGGCTAGCTCTGTTTTTCCGACACCGGTAGGTCCTAGGAACATGAAAGAACCGATCGGACGTTTATTGCTACGGATACCTGATTGATTGCGTCGAATAGCCCGACTGATACTCGAAACGGCTTGGTCTTGGCCAATCACGCGCTTGTGCAATTCTGCTTCTAAGTTTAGGTACTTCTTGGCATCGGTTTGGGTCAGTTTTTGAGTTGGAATACCAGATAATTGGCTCAAGGTCACCAAGACATCTTGGTCAGTGACTTCTTTTTTGTAGACAATAGGAGCGGCCTCTACTTCTAAGAGTTGGGCTGCTTTCTTCCACTTGCCATCCATCAAGGCCCGGTCTAAGGCGGTCAACTCTTCTTTTACGTGACCGTTGGAATCGCGGTTTTGTACAGTAGCTGCCGCTTCATCCAAGAGATCAATAGCTGAATCTGGCAATTGACGGCTGGTCAAATAGCGGTGGGCATATTTGACAGCTGTTTCGATCGCTTCATCGGTAATGGTCACATGATGGTGGTCTTGGTAGGTTTCTTTCAAACCTTGGAGAATTTGGATGCTATCTGCAACACTTGGCTCTTCAATGGTGACTTTCGCAAAACGCCGAGAAAGGGCTGCATCTTTTTCGATATGCTTTTGGTACTCATCTTGGGTCGTCGCTCCAACTGTACGCAAGGTTCCCCGTGCCAGGGCTGGTTTTAGAATATTGGCTGCGTCTAAGGTCGAATCAATACCGGATCCTGACCCCATAATAGTATGCAGTTCATCGATAAAGAGAATCACGTGACCGTCTTCTTCGATGTCCTGGATGATATTGTTCATCCGTTCTTCGAAGTCCCCACGGAAGCGCGTCCCTGCAACGACATTCATGAGATCCAATTCAAGGACACGCATTTGCGCGATTTCAGCTGGAACATTGCCACTAGCGACACGCTGGGCCAGACCTAAGGCAAGGGCAGTTTTCCCGACCCCTGCTTCTCCCACCAATACAGGATTGTTCTTCGTCTTGCGGCTGAGGATTTGGATCATGCGTGAAATCTCTGCATCCCGACCAATCACAGGCTCAAGCTGGCCTGTACGCGCCATTTCTGTCAAATCACGGGTATAATCTTCAAGACCTCCACTGGTGCTTGGGGGCATGCCCATCATATTTCCCATGGTTTGGCGGTTAGGGTTTTGGGCGCGATAGAGACTCCGAATGGCTTTAATATCATTCTTGTCCCAGCCTGCCTTGTCTTCTAAATTCTTGCGAAGGGAGGCAATAGGAACTCCCTTGTCTTGCTCTGTAAAGGCAAAGCCAGCAAACTCCATGACTTGGCTAGCCAAGGTCCCACGGTCTGCTAGAAGAGAGAGGAGCACATGCTCTGTTCCCAAGGTCTTAGCATGAAGGACCTGGGCAATCTCTCTTGCGTGTTTCATAATGGCTTCCATCCGATAAGAAAATGGGAAGATTTCATACCGATTGTCGCTTTGAAAAGCTTGGCCTGTGATATGCTCCGCTGCATCCTGAAACTCATCGATCTGCATAGGATAATCGTTCAGTACAGAACCTGCCACGCTATAGGGATTATTGGCCATAGCCGTCAGGAGATGCCAAGTATCTAAGGTATGCCCCTGATAGTGGCCTGCTAGTATTTGGGCCGCTTCTATACTTTCTAACAGTGCTGTTGAATAGTTCATCTAGTCGGTATTTCCTTTTCTATCTACTTGTTGAATGATTTTTTTCAGCATCGTTGCTCGTAGGATAAGAGCATCTCGACCTAGGACCTCATCGGAGGTTGTCGCAAGCAACAGCTGCGTTTCACGTTTTGTCAATAATTTTTCTTCATAGAGCATCTGGAGGATATCATTAAAGACCTGCTGGCTGATGGTCTCTCCAATATTGGCTGCCAAGTCTTGGAGCATCTGATGGTGATCTGAAAACTGGACCTTGCCAATGCGGATATAGCCCCCACCACCGCGCTTGCTCTCTACAATATAGCCTCGGCTCTCGGTAAAACGAGTTTTAATGACATAGTTAATCTGACTGGGTACGACCTGAAAGACATCGGCTAACTCACTTCTTTTGAGCTCTGCCATGCCAGCTTGAGCCAGCAAGGCCTTGATATAAGCTTCAATGCTATCAGATGTGTTCTTATTTGCCATGATGCTCCTTTCTGGCTTGTTTTTTTCTAGATGGATGCTCTGCTCTTTGGCCCATAAAAAATGGCCTTGGAGTGTTCCTTCTCATCATTGACCTTATTTGACTATTATACAATTTTTACGGCTGTAAATAAAGCAAAGACTCTATGGAAAGAGGAATCTCTTAAGAATACAAAGTAAAAGAGGCTAGTGAGAACTAACCTCCTATGCGAAGAATGAACTACTCTTTGCGACGAGCGAATTTGGCGCCTCCGCCCAAGAATCCTAGACCAAGAAGGCCTAACCAAGCAAACAATCCACTTTCTTTTGTACCGGTTTGAGGTAGTTTTCCTTCCGATTGTAGAGAAGGACTTTCAACACCTTCTTTTTCCAGATGGTCTGAAGTCAAAACAGAAACTGCTTCTGGGATTTTCGGTTGAAAGAGAACTGGTCTTTCTTTTTCTTTTTTGTCTTCAGCTTGAGAAAGAGTCGCAACTTCTGGTTGCACCTTACTTGGAGTGACAGGAGTGGTTGGAGTCGGCATATCAGCTATCAACGGACTTTTTTCCGCTTCCTTCGTTCCGACTTCTGTGATCTGGTCCTGGGCATCCACTTCGACAAAGGCATCGACTTCTGTCCGAATTTCTTTGCCTTCTTCTTGTCGGACCTCAATCAATTTCAATCGGCGTCCGACCTTCCCTGCTTGAAGGATCCGGCTCTCGCCCTTGGCCAAGTCCTTGTTCTCACGTGTTTGACTCTCAAATGGAATCTCCTCCGCTTCGATGAGAAGTTCTGGCTTTTCAAGAATCAAATCCCGAATACCTTGATATGGGCGTGTTTGCGTCAGCGGTTCATAATTGTGAGCATCTTCCAAGATGGTTTCAAGGGCTTCGACTTGATTAGCTGCAGCAACCAAATCTGGGCGCTCTTGATCCAACAACTGAGTCAAGTTCGTCAATTGTCCTTGAACAGTTGGTTTGAGGTCTGTTTTCAAGCGCTCGAGAGAAGTAGCCTTGATCTTTTCTACTCCTTCTCTGATGATCTGTTGCAACTCTTCTTGACTGAGTAGCTGACTATCTTTCCCTGAGAGGACAAATCGGTCTACCTGGATGGCTCTAGATGACTGAGGATCATTGAGGGCTGGATCCAGATGCAGGCGTAGCTGATGGTAGCCTTTTGCTAGACCTTGCAGATTGACCAAACTCTGGTCGAGCTTGCGTTGGTCTCCGTAGCCACTGAAATAATGATCGCCTTCGATCTCATAATCATGGCCCCGACCTTCTTCGAAGGCCATTTCTTTTCCATCCAGGGTGACGCTGTAGAGTCCATGACTTGGATCAACCACTCCTCGAACCTCCACACCTGTGCCCTTAAAGGTAATGGTCACTTCAATGTGTTTCTTGCCTTCCTCATCGGTCACTTGGTTAAAGCTGGACCAAGATTCTGTGCCATTTGAGAAGTCTTTGTTGTCTGTCTCATGATGCCAGCCTTGGCTATAGTGCAGTTTTGGATCTTGGTCATCCACTTCTTTGCGATTTTCTGGCAACTGGTCTTCATTCATCACTTGGACTGTCAGTTCTGGAATAAAGCCGACCAGGCTTCCTTGATCCGGATGGAGCAATTTGACCTTAAAGTCATAGACATCGGTCGCTTTTCCTGCAAAATCAAGGGTTGGAACTTGGACTGTTTTTTCTGTCTCGCCATCTGCGAACTCAAGGGTGACGTTGGTATCTTTATAGACCTTGCCATGAACCCCTGTTCCTGGTTCTGTGATCAATTTCAGACTGGCACTTCCTTTAGAGCCACCTTTTCTCTTGACGACGACTTGCGCTGGGTCGCCTTTTTTAACAGCTAGGGTTGGCTGAGCAAATTCAAAGAGACCCTTTTCTTGGTTATTGAGAGCATAAATCCCTTCCGTTGCGATCGCATCTCCCTTGCTATTGACCAAGGTCAAGGTGTGAGATCCTGCTGTCAAATCCGGTGTTTCATAGACCTTTTGGCTACGTTTGCGGCTTGGGCTTTGGGTATTGACGGTCGCTAGCTTTTGGCCATCGACATAGACATCCATTTCCCCATGACCAGGGTCGACAGTTGCGACCACATAGGCCTTAGTGCCTTCAAACTGATAGGTCACCGAAGCTCCCTTTTCCTTGGTCCACATAGAGGTGCCTCGAACGCCTTCTCCCTCTTCATTCCACTGACCATTGGCCCGGTCAGCAGTCCGGTCAGAATGATAAGTCAAACCAAGCGGATAGCCATCAGTTTCTTCAATGCTGGCTGGCGTCTTATAGACAGAGACTCCGTTCAAGATTGGAGTAGCTTGGGCATCGGTGATGGACACCCGGATATAGCGACTATCAACTGGTTGCCCTTTGATCAATCGGCGGTATCCTACAGTTGAGCCAGCCCCATAAGGAACCCATTGGCCATTCACAGCCACATCAATGGTGAAGCCAGAAATCCGTTGGCCTTTCTCGATGGTTTCTTTGAGCTCTACCACATCAAAATGCTGTTCTTTTCCAAGATCCAGGACAAAAGATCCGGTCTTGGCATCATCTGCAGGGGCCCAACTGGTCTTTTCATCACCATCTGTCAAATGGCTGGCCTTGTAGAGCGGGTTGCGTCGTGTCGAGTCAGCTTCTACCAAAGCTCCTGCCGCATAGTTCACACTGTAGAGCTGGTCCAAGGTCTGGCGGAATTCTTTCAAACGGGCTACATCGGCATCCGCAAATTTCCCATCTTGATTGGGTGGAATATTAAGCAAAAGCGGAGTTCCACGACCGACCGATTTGAAGTAAATGTCCATCAATTCGCGCAAGGACTTAGGCTCTTGGTCGTCATGGTAGAACCAGCCGGAGCGAATAGAAACATCCGCTTCTCCCACTGAGTATTGCTTCCCTTCCGGATCCCCGTGATTGAGGTAGCTATTGGATGGATTGTTGCGGATCTTATCTGGATTGACCTTATGCCAAACTGGATCTCCGGCAATCCCCTTTTCATTTCCAATCCAACGAACATTGGTCGGCTCAGCTGAGAAGATAGCAATATCCCCTTGGGCCTTGCGAATGGCTTCAAACCACTTGTCAAAGGTATAGGTGACTTTTTGAGCCCCATCGCCACGCGCTCCATCCATCCAGACTTCTACGAACTTACCCTTGTTCCCATATTTTGGATCTTCAAGGATTTCCTTAAGCTGGTTGAGATAGTATTCATTGTATTTGTCCTCTGTATCCACATGGTAGAGCGGGCTGTGAGCATCCCAAGGAGAGAGGTAGACCCCCATGTCCATATCATACTTGCTGGCAGAAGCAGAAACCTCGGCTAGGACATCACCTTTTCCATCCTTCCAACCACTTTTGGCAATGGTATGGTCGGTGTATTTGGAAGGGTACAAGAGGAAGCCATCGTGGTGCTTGACGACCATGATGGTTCGTTTGAAGCCCGCGTCTTTCAGGGTTTTGATCCACTGATCGGTATCCAGATGCTCTGGATAGAAATAATAAGGGTCTTCTTGCCCATCTCCCCACTCACGATCGTAGTAAGTATTCATCCCAAAGTGGATGAAAGCTGCTAGTTCTTCGCGGTGGTATTGCATCTGAGCCTTGCTTGGAAGTGGTCCATAATCCGCAATCTCAGTCTCCTCATCTAGAGAAGTGGATGGTTGAGTGGCTTCTGTCCCTTGGCTGGCTGTGCGATTTTCTTTCTCGCTAGTAGCTACTGAGGCATGCTCTGATTCTTCTTGGTGCTCGTTCACAGTTTTCTCCTCCTTTCCTTGGTGATCAACATCGCTTGTGTCGACCCGTTCTTCGCGAGTTTCACTCCTCTCAGCTTGTTCCTCTGCGTAACTGGTAGTCACCCCTAAAAAACAAGTCGTTACGACTACCGAGCAGACGCCTACTGAGAGCTTGCGAATGCCAAATCGATTTTTCTGATCAACTAATCTTTTTCCCATATTCTATTCCTTTATGTCACCAGGTAAAGAGGGTGGGGCTCCCCCATCCTCCTTCTTTTACCTGTGAACTTTTCACCGTTTTTTGCTAGTTTCTCTAGCTGTTTTACTTGGCCTTATCGGCTCTTTTTTTCTGATCATCCAGCACAGCACCGGCAAGACCTGCTGCTAAGAGACCTGCCACAAGGCTTGCGACGCTTTCTTCCGTTCCTGTATTTGGTAATCTACCTTCGGAAACTGGAGCAGCTGAAACTGCTGGTGTTTGAGCTGTTTTCTCGACTTCCTTCCCTGCTGCATCTGTCCCTTCCTGACGTACCGCTTTGACCTCAAGAGATGCTTGAGGAGTTGCGGTAGCTACTGGTCCTTCTGAGACATGAGGGCGCTCTGGGTTCGGAAGCGGTTGTGGTTGTGGCTGTGGCTGTGGCTCTGGTTGTGGTTCTGGCTGCGGTTGCGGCTGTGGCTCTGGTTGTGGAGTGTCTGGAAGTACTTCTTTCGTGCCCACCTCTGTGATTTCTGCCACTGGATCTAGCTCTACAAAGGCATCCAGTTCCTTCCGGCTTTCTACACCATTTTCTTGAGAGACTTCCACCAAGCGCAATTTGCGGCCTTTTTGACCTTCTTGAACCACACGTTTCTCACCTTTTGGAAGATCCGCATTTGGACGTTCTAAGCGTTCAAAGTCCATCTCTTCTGGCTCAATCACCAACTCTGGTTTGGTATGGACCAGATTCTTAACCCCTTCTTCAGGAATGGCTGAACCTGTAGGTGCTTTTGCGGAGAGAGAAAGTTGATATACTTTTTCGAGCTTGCCATCTTCTGAGACAACCTTGACAAGAACTGGAGCATTGACACTTTTAGCATCCACGACCGTAACGGCTGTTCCATTCTTGCCTTGTGCTGAAACGATTGGACGTTCTCCCTCATACTCTAGATGATAATCTGTCACATCTGGTTTAAAACCTTCTAGGTCTTTGCCATTGACTTGGATCGTGACGTCAGTTGTTGCCTGGGCCTCTTCTGTTGGGGCATAGGCGCTCAATTCAATGATTCCAATTCCTTTTAGATTTTCATCACGGACCATTCTTAAACGGATGGCTTTGGTTCTGGTTTCGTTGAAGCTGAGGTTAGAGATATAACCAGCTTCAAAGGCATAATCCAAGCTATACGGAATTTCTTCCCAGTTAGAGGCTTGGTTAAATGGATGATCTGGAAGATTCTTCAGATTGCCATAATCATCCGGAACATCAAAGTCTGGACCAATATAGCGTTCAAGAACCGTTTTCGTTGGCAGACCTGTTTCCTGATCTGCAAAGAAGTCGACCGCTACTTTATTGACCAAACGCTCTGTTACTTGACCATTTTTCTTGAAGATAAGACCAGCAAAGGCTTCGGTTTGATCCGGTTCTCTCTTCCAGTTGGTCCAGCGATAGTACTCGTTGTAGCCACCATCATTGATGTAATCGATATAGTCGATTTGATTTGGATCGAGATCATTGGTTTCACTAGCAAATGCCCTGGTATCTTCTGCATTGTAGTCACGATTCACAGAGAGGTTTTCTCCTGTCTTTTCTGACACCCGGACGGTCAGCTGAGCTGTCAGATCATAACCGAGGACCTTTCCTTCTAACGTGAAGCTGCCTTCATGAGAAAGTGCATCAGCTGGGATAGCCTGCCAGTCCACCGTAAGTTCCTTGCGTTCATAACCTGTGTCCCCTTTAAAGTAGACACCTACTGTAGATGGTAGAACTAGATCTTGACCGACTTTCACAAAACGTCTGCCTGCTTCTACTGCTACTGGAGCAGCTTGTTTCAGTTTTTCTGCATCACTTGTGAGATGGAGGCGGTACTCTTGTAAGATAGTACCATCTTCTGCTTTATGGATGACACGGATTGGCTCACCTTCATGGACGCTTGGCACAACCGTTGCAAGGCCGTGATGGCTGGCTGTCGCTTCCACTTGTGGATAAGCCCGATCACGCTCATCGATGTAGTAATCTGTCACACTTGGGTTGACACCTGGCAAAACCTCACCGTTGACACGAATGGTCAACTGGCTCTTTTCTTCTGCCGCAACCTTATTGGCAAAGATTTGAATCTCTGAAATAGAGCTTCCACGTTTGCCTTCTGGTGTCTTCATGCGGATCCGAACGGCATAGGTGTCGACTTTATCAAAACTGAAATGATTCATCTTGCCAGCTGCTACCGGTTCTTCAACGGTTAGGTTGCTGACTTCTTTCCAGTTGGCTGGATTGTTAAATGGATGGTCTGTTTCGTCTTTGACGCGATTTGGATTGCTTGGAACAGTTGGGATTTGTTCCCCTGTATAGTACTCAATCACATATTCACTTGGAGCGCCAACGCCGTGGTCTTCATGGAAACCAACATGGAGGTTGTCCACTGCTCGCTTGGTCAAGATACCAGAATCCCCAAACAAGATACCAACAGAATCTTTCGCATTGTCACGGCCCCAGTTGGTCCAACGGTTAGCTGGAGCATCGGTAAAGGAGATGACCTTATCATTGACCTTAGCAACTGGATCCGCATCGTTAGAGTCACTTGCAAAAGCGAGTGGCAAGACTGAGCCTGTCCATTGCTCTGCTACATTGGCTCCCTTGACTGTGTTTGCGGAAACACGAATATGAAGACGGGTTGGAAGATCCGTTCCTTCTACACGACCGGCTATGACAACTTCTCCTTCTTTGGCCAAGAGTTGCGGATCGACCGCATCCCAGGAAACCTTAGCAGTATAGGTCTTGCCATTGGAGTGATAAGTCCGCACGCTTTCTGGAAGGGCTGGTTTTTCACCAACTGGCGTTGTCGTGCTGACTTCTTCTACAGCGATAATGCCTTCAACGGTGACTTGAGCTTGGGCTTCTTTTTCCACACCCTCTACATGACCTGTGACTGTAAAGCTATGGTAATCCTTGACTTGATCTGCGGTCACAGCATCCCAGGTCACGCGTTTTTCTTTAGGGAATCCCTTGTCATACTCGACCAAGACGGTCTCTGGAAGAGCTGGCAAAACGTTTCGATCCGTACTAATCCGTACAGGACGCACCTTCACAACTGTCTTTTCTTCTGGATTTGGCGTGATGGTAAAGGTGACTTCTCCCGTTTGTCCTTGGTAGTTGGCTTCTAAATGAACCAATCCTGCTTCTCGCAATTCCAAACCTTTATTGGTTGCAACCGCTTTTCCTTGACTACCAGCTGTTGTTTTGACATCGATTTGATCTGCTTTCAGACTTGCTAGACTGCCATCTTGGTAATGGGCAATGACTTCAAGTGGTACCGTTTGGTCTTCCTTGAGTTCCTGTCCTTCTGGCAGACGCAATTCTAGGCGCTGGATCTGTGGACTTTCTTCTTGGAATTGCACCACATAGGTCTGAACAGCTCCCGTATCCTGAGCAGTCACAAAGATTTGAGCTTTCAAACCATTTTCACGGCTAGCTTGTAGGACCGTCACTTGGGCATTTTCTGCACTTGCAGTGACTTGACCTGGTTCTTGACCATAAACCAGCGAACGGAAAATGGTATGGTTACCACTACCAAATTTTGGAAGAGCTACTCCATCTAGCTGAACCGTTGGTTTCTTAGCCTTGGCTACATCTCCTCCTGCAACCACTAGTGTTGCTTGAACCGTTTCCCCATTGCCTAGGAGTCCTGTCGCTTTCAAGCGTGCTCCTGGCGTAGACAACTGATCTTCTTGACCAGCTTCCAAGGTCCATTGATCAACGTCATAGTGAGCACTGGTCCCATCGGTAAAGACTAATTGCACAGCCTTATCCACCGTTGATAGATCTGCTCCCTGTGGGATTTGTTTGATGACTGGAAGGACTTGTTCCACACCGATCACATCGACCAGAGCTTCGACCGTGCGTCCTTGAACATGTCCTGTCACACGGACTTGGCCTGCACGGCTATAGTCTGCCGCATCCCATTCAACGGCTTCTTCTTGGGCCTTGCCATCGCTATAGACCACATTGACCTTACTTGGCAAGGTTGGTTTTTCTCCTAGATAAGCACTTTGTCGAACAGGTTCCACGCCTAATACAGTGCGTTCTGCTTGGTCCTTCTTACCTGTAAAGAGGCTGACTTGGTCTGATTGCAAGCGATCTGAGTCTGCATACAGAGTAAAGGCTCCCGCCTGCTCAGTTGATTTGACAATCACAACCCCTTTGCCATTGAAGGCTTTGCGTTGCCATGAGCCATCTTCCTGCGCTTTGTAGCGTTCACGGCTGGCTTGTTCCCCATTATCGACACCGACAATTTGGCCTTGTCCATGCAAATGGAAATGCACCAAATTATTGGCAGTTGGCACGACACGACCTTCTTCATCGACGATTTCGTAGGTAATATAGGTCAAATCCTTACCGTCCGCTGCAATCGCGTGTTCTTCTTTCAACAAACGAACACTCGCAGGCTTGCCGGCTGTTTCGACTTGATCTTTCGCGATCACTTCTCCTGCTTCGTTGCGCGCAATAGCTTCCACTTTGCCGGGTACATAAGGGACCAACCACTCTAGATAGAGTTCATCCGGATTTGCCCCTTCTTGGTAGGTCCGGCCATCAGCTGTGGTCTTCTTGGTAAAGGTCTTGACTCCTTGTGATTCCCCATTGACAATCAGTTCCACACTGTGGGCATTGGAGAAGGTTCGAACAGGGATCCGTCCTTCTTCATCCATGACACGATTGGCTAATTCTGGATTGTCCCAGTTCCAATGTGGTAAGAGATGCACCATTGGATGTTTCTCAGCCGATACCCATTGACTTTGGTAAAGGTAAAAATCATTCTTTGGAAGGCCGGCCGTATCGACAATACCGAAATAAGAACTTTTCACAGGTGTATCATTTTGGTTGTGCCATGGGGTTGGCTCACCGATATAGTCCGTACCAGTCCAGATAAATTGTCCTGCATAGCCGGCATGATCACGGTCAAAGGTCCAAGAGGCGGTCGCTGTCCGACCCCAACCAACCCGGTCATTGCCGTAGTCTGATTGTTCATAATGGCGGTCTTCTTGGTTGCTGCCGACCCATTCTCTTTCAGGGTGGTAGTAAGAGCCCCGTGTCCGCGTTGCAGAAGAGGTTTCAGAACCATAAATGAGCCAGTTTGGATGTTTGGCCCGTAAGCTTTCATAGTTAGCTTCTGAATAGTTAAATCCAACCGCATCAAGCTCTGCTGCTACCTTTTCATGGCCTCCTGATCCATCACCAAAGCGGAATTTATCAGCTCCCATGGTGACATAGCGGGTTGCATCCACGTCCTTGATGGTCTTGACCAACCGACGAACGGTTGCGACAGATTTGTCTGAACCATCTGCTTCACCGACTTCATTACCGATCGACCACATGACAATGGCTGGATTGTTCTTGCCCCGCTCTACCATGGTCCGTAGATCGTAATCGGACCAAGTATCCCCCTTACGAGCTTCTGGGTGAGTGGCATCCTTTTCAAAGAAACGACCGTAATCGTATTGTTTCTTGCCACCATACCAGGTATCAAAAGCTTCTTCTTGGACCATCAAGCCCAACTCAGCAGCAATTTTTAAGGTTTGTTCACTGGCTGGGTTGTGGGTCGTCCGGATGGCATTGACTCCCATGTCCTTCATCTGTTTGAGACGACGGTATTCAGCCTTGTAATTTTCCTCAGCTCCAAGAGCCCCGTGGTCATGGTGAAGGGATACCCCGTGGAATTTCGTCGCCACCCCATTGAGGAAGAAGCCACCTTCTGGCGTCCAGTTGAGATAGCGATAACCAAAGCGTTCCTTTTGCACATCGACCAACTGCGAATCCCGATAAACCCGCGTATACAAGGTATAGAGAGCTGGATGATCCGTTTTCACATCCCAGAGGGTTGGTTTTTCAACATGGAGGGTTTGAGATAGATTGATCTCTTGACCTGCTAGAACAGCTTGTGCTTCACTGCGCGTTTTTTCGCTCACCACTTGGCCATTTTGATCGACAATTTCATATTCCGCATAAATACTATGGGCTTGATCATCCTGGTTGACAATGCGGCTCTTCACCACTGTATCTACTGCCCCATTTTGCTGTTTTTCCAACTGAGGGGTCGTAATCGTAGTCCCATACTGCGCTAAATGAACCTTGTCCGTTACACTCAGCTTAACATCCCGATAAATCCCGCTACCAGAATACCAACGGCTACTTGGTTGTTGATTGACCACATGAACGGCAATGGTATTTTCACTTCCATCCGCATTCAAATAAGGAGTAATATCATAAGAAAAGGCATTGTAGCCATTTGGATAATGACCGACGAATTGTCCGTTCACATAGACTTTGGAATCCATATAAACCCCGCCAAATTCCAAGCGGACCTTCTTATCTAGATCCTTGTCGTCCAAACGGAAGGTCTTACGATACCAAGCATCCCCTCCGTTTAATTGTCCCCCTTCATTTTGAGCAGGAGAGTTGTGATCGAAATCAAAGAAAATAGACCAGTCATGAGGAAGATCTAATTTTTTCCAATCCTTGACATCCACTTGACGCCCTTCTGCACCAGGAGCCGCATTTAATTTAAAATACCAATCTTTATTAAAATCACGTTCTCGATCTTGCACAATATCCTCCGCTACACGATTTTGATCTGGAGCAGCTGTTGCTTCCGTTCCTGTAGCACGCTCAGATGAAGTAGAAACGGGTTGACCATCGTCTTGAGACGCTGGTTTTTCCTCAGCTCTGGTAGGGGTAATGACAGCTGGAGCTTCTGAAACTCTTGCAACAGCTTCAGGAACTTCCGTTCCTGAATTTTCCGTCACAACACTTGGTGTCTCAATCGAAGTCGGCTCACTTTCGAGGGCTGGCTTTTCTTCCGCATGGACCCTTGAAAGCCCAAAGGCAGAAAGCCCAATCACAACAGAACAAGCTCCAACAGAGAGCTTCCGAATACTAAACACAGGACGCTTTTCAAAAAAAGACTTTCCCATAAGAACCTCCTCTTAGGTTTAACAATTAAATTTGTAAGCGCTTTCTTATATCTGCGAACGCTTACAGAAAATCACATATTAACTATACCAAAAAAAGAGGAGGAATAGGCCTCAATTTCACCCCAACTATAGTTAGATTAAGAATTCCTTTAATTAGTGGAAATCTCCTACGAACCAAAAAAATAGAAGCCAAAGGCTTCTATTTTTTTATGATCTTATAATCCTGGTTCTTGACCAAGTTCAGCAGCCACCATCCAAATATTCTTTTCAAGTTCTGCTTTAGCCCCAACAAAGATATCGTTGGTTACATCGTCGCCTTCAGCGTCGGTAACATCCAAAGCTTTTTGGTAAAGGCCATCAAGGTAATGGAAGATTTCAAGAATACGTGTCAAGCTTTCTTCTACATTTTTTGTAAATGCTCCACGGCGTTCTTCAATATTGCTGTGTTCCAAAAATTCAGTCATGCTAGAATAAGGAGCGCCACCAAGAGTGATCAAGCGTTCGCTCACTTCATCCAAGGTTGCATCCAAGCTGTCCATGTATTCATCCATTTTTGGATGCCAAACCATAAAGCCACGTCCACGCATATACCAGTGTACTTGGTGAAGGGCAATGTGAGCGACGTAGAGATCTGCTACGACTTGGTTCAAGAGGGCTTTTGTTTCTGGAAGAGTTTCTTTATTAGATGGTGCAAAAGTTGCTACATCAGTAGCTGCTTCATGTTTCATAGTTGTCATGTCGTTTCTCCTTTTTATAATGGTTCTAATTAACTATATCTTTATTATATGCTTCCTCCACCAGAAAGTCAAGATAAAAGATTTAAAAAGATCATAGTTGTCAATTGAGAAAAGATACGATAGAATGTAAAAGACTAATCGAAAGGCATAACCAATGAAATATATCTTTACCTTCCTGATCTCCATGGTTCCCCTCGTTGAATTGCGCGGAGCCATCCCTTTTGCCATTGCAAATGGCATTCCACTATGGACAGCGCTTCTGATCGGAGTGATCGGAAATCTTCTCCCTGTTCCTCTGATCTTCTTTTTCGCCCGCCATATCCTCACTTGGGGCGCAAAAAAACCGATCATCGGAGGCTTTTTTAACTGGTGTCTCAATAAGGGTCATAGAGGCGGACAGAAATTAGAAAAAACTGCAGGAGACAAGGGAATCTTCTGGGCCCTACTCCTATTCGTCGGCATTCCTTTACCAGGGACTGGTGCCTGGACCGGTGCCCTTGCATCTTCTATCCTTGACTGGGACTTCAAACGCAGTAGCCTCGCAGTCATGCTCGGAGTAATTCTAGCCGGCCTCATCATGGGGACTCTGTCCCTTCTTCTAGGAATCGATACCTTCGCACACTAACCAAAAGACTGAAGCCTCTTTTTTGCATACAAAAAAGAGGCTTCAGTTCCTCTAAGAGTATAGACAAACTGTTTTTTTACAAATCTAATAAATTCTATAAAACAAAAAAATTTATTTATTAGAATTAATCAGTCATCTACTAAAACTTTCCGCTGTGAGAAAAGTGCTAGAAACAATCATGTTTCTAGCACTCGGGAGTTTTGGAAGTAAAACAGTTCGGGGAATTGTTTTAGCATGAGCCTAAAATTTGAAAAGCGAATGGGTCCAAAACTAATTGAACACGGGCGGCGGATTGTGTCAAAAAGATAAGTTTTCCTAGAATCTAAAGATTCTTCGTTAAACTTCCTATTTTGACTTTATCCGCTGACGCCCTTTGTATCTTAATTAGTCATGGAACTTCTTTGAAGTTCGCTGACGTCCGTACTCACCTAAGGAAAGTTATTTAGATGAATTTATCTTACAAAAAAAGAGGTTCCCATCGAAACCTCTTTTTTTGTATTCTTAGTTGTTAAGAGCCGCTGCCATTGTAGCTGCAACTTCTGATTCAAAGTCGTTAGCTGCTTTTTCGATACCTTCACCAACTTCAAAGCGAGCAAACTCAACTACTGAAGCATTTACTGATTCAAGGTAAGCTTCCACTGTCTTGCTGTCATCCATGATGTAAACTTGTGCAAGAAGAGTGTAGGCTTGGTCAACTTTCGTGTTGTCCAAGAAGAAGCGATCCATTTTACCAGGGATGATTTTATCCCAGATTTTTTCTGGTTTACCTTCAGCTGCCAATTCAGCTTTGATATCTTCTTCAGCTTGAGCGACAACTTCGTCAGTCAATTGAGCTTTAGAACCATACTTCAAGTGTGGAAGAGCTGGTTTACCAACCATTGCACGGCTTTCGTTATCTTGGTCGATGACGTGGTTCAATTGTGCTAATTCGTCTTTCACGAATTGCTCATCCAATTCTTTGTATGAAAGAACAGTTGGTTTCATTGCAGCGATGTGCATTGAGATTTGTTTAGCAAGTGCTTCGTCTCCACCTTCGATCACAGAGATAACACCGATACGTCCACCGTTGTGTTGGTAAGCACCGAAGTGTTGTGCATCTGTTTTTTCAAGCAAAGCAAAACGACGGAATGAAATCTTTTCACCGATTGTAGCTGTTGCAGATACATATGCAGCTTCAAGAGTTTCACCTGAAGGCATTGTCAAAGCAAGAGCTTCTTCATTGCTAGCCGGCTTCCCTTCAGCGATCACTTTCGCTGTTGCGTTTACCAATTCAACGAATTGAGCGTTTTTCGCAACGAAGTCAGTTTCAGCGTTCACTTCAACAACTGCTGCAACGTTACCGTCTACATAAACACCAGTCAAACCTTCAGCGGCAACACGGTCAGCTTTCTTAGCTGCTTTAGCCATACCTTTTTCGCGAAGCAATTCGATCGCTTTTTCGATATCACCATCAACTTCAACCAATGCTTTTTTAGCGTCCATGACACCAGCACCAGATTTTTCACGCAATTCTTTTACAAGCTTAGCTGTAATTTCTGCCATTTTTGTTCTCCTATATTTTTTTAATAAAATAAGAGGGTCGGGCTGAGCCCTGCCCTCTTAGGTTCGTTACTTATTGAATGAAATTAAGCGTTGTCGCCTTCTACAACTTCAACGATTTCTTCGATTGAATCAGCTTGGCTTTCAGTAGCTGCCAATTCAGCTTCTACTGTAGCAACACTGTCTTCACCTTGACGACCTTCGATAACAGCATCAGCCATTTTCGCAGTGATCAATTTAACAGCGCGGATAGCGTCATCGTTCGCTGGGATGATAACATCGATATCATCTGGGTCAGTGTTTGTGTCGACCATCGCTACAACTGGGATACCCAATTTCTTAGCTTCTTTAACAGCGATTTGTTCTTTATGTGGATCCACAACGTACATTACGTCTGGAATACGAGGCATGTTTTCGATACCGCCCAAGAATTTTTCAAGACGAGCGCGTTGTTTGTTCAACAATGCAACTTCTTTCTTAGGAAGAACTTCGAAAGTTCCATCTTCTTCCATGCGTTTGATTTCTTTCAAACGAGCGATACGTTTTTGGATTGTTCCCCAGTTAGTAAGAGTTCCACCCAACCAACGGTGGTTGATGAAATATTGACCTGAACGAACAGCTTCTTCTGCAACAGCATCAGCAGCTTGTTTCTTAGTACCTACGAACAAGATCACTGCATCATTTGCAGCTGCATCACGCATGAAGTCGTATGCTTGGTCTGCATATTTTACAGTTTGTTGCAAGTCGATCACGTGGATTCCGTTACGTTCTGTGAAGATGTACTTAGCCATCTTAGGGTTCCAGCGACGAGTTTGGTGACCGAAGTGTACACCAGCCTCAAGAAGTTGTTTCATTGAAATTACTGCCATGAGTAGTTTCTCCTTTTTTGTTTTTTTCTCCTCTCTCAGACGTCAACTTGCAACACGACCACAAGGGCAACGGTGTCACAATGGATCCGAGATGAGTATTTGCTGTCTTAGACAACTCTATAAGTATAGCAGAAATCCCTAGAATTCGCAAGCTATTTGAGAGATTTTTTCAGCATTCTTCATCTGTAATGATTTGAAGGAAAAAGTTTTTCTTGACCTATCTTGTTTTTTAGGTTACAATATTATATGTTACGGCGGTATAGCCAAGTGGTAAGGCACGGCTCTGCAAAAGCTTGATCGTCGGTTCAAATCCGTCTACCGCCTTGATAATAAAATTTTTTATCATCTTTTATCTTTTAAAAATTCCCCTAGCAATAGGGGATTTTTTGTTTCCATTTGCTCCATTCCTTGATTATTGATATAATAAAATCTCGCCTGATCGGCGAAGTACATTAGAAAGGGTCATTATGAAAAACATTCGTTTCTTTACGATCGGCCTTCTTTCACTAGTAACACTAGCAGCTTGCTCACCTGCCAATTCTGGGCAACCAGCAAAAACAGCTTCTAGTTCTAGAAAACCGATCAAACAATCTTCAACCAAAACATCATCTAGTAAACCGTCGAGCACTTCTTCAGACAGCACTAGCTCAGATGATTTTTCAGATCGCTTCAGCTTGGATCCAGATGATGGCGCATCTCTCCAATATGTGCCAGGAGCTGCATCTATTCCTGAGATCGAAAAGCTTAAGAACCTCCACCCTACCACTGGTTTTGTATTAAGAACCGAAGATGGACAAGAGGTTGGTGGGCCAAAAGAAAGAAGCAGTTACGATGACGTAGTTGCAGCCTTTGGTCAACCCGTAAGTAGTACAGACAGTGCGAATCCTGGCGATGGGGTCAATGTTTGGGCAACAGACAATGGCGATATCATGGCTTTCTTTCGTAATAATGTGTTAACAGATATCACCTTCCGACTAAGAGGGGGCGATGCCAACCACCAGTCTACTGGCAGCATTTCCAAATCCGATACACCAAAAACAGCTCTCGAGCGTCTCGGAAAACCCTATGCCATTATGCGTTCAGAAAATGGGACTAGCTATGTCTATAAAGATAGCAACGGAGATGAATCTAGCTTCTCTACACAAGGAAATAAGATCTTCAATGTTACGTCTGCTGCAGAAACCAAGCAGTTAAAAAAGATCACAGGTCTGGATAAAAATCAATAACGATCCATACAAAGAGGCTAGGACAAAAGTCCTAGCCTCTTAATTATTTTTGGATTGTCGAGCAAGACGCAGTGGTTGAGTGCTCAAAGCACTGCTTTGAGGTGGTGGATAGAACTTGCGAAGCAAGTATCCTAAGTCTTTGTTCGCTTTTTAAGCTTCAAAAATACCCTATGTTGACGGAAACTATGTTTCCTTTATCTGCAACCTTCAACAGTCTCCCAGACTGTTAAAGCTGTCCCACTCTCTCTTTCTTACAATTCAGCAATTTGGTTCAAATTCACTTCTGCAACCGTATCGTTACCGAACATAGAAATGACCATTTTCACCTTGTTGTTATCAATTTCAGTGATCTTACCAGTATAGTCTGTGAAGGCACCGTCGATGATACGAACTGTATCGCCTACCTTGACATCCAAATCAAACTCTTGAACGGTTTGACCCATAGAGAGCAAGATACTGCGGATTTCTTCTTCCAACAATGGAGTTGGTTTTGAACGGTTTCCGTGGGATCCAACGAAACCAGTAACGTTCGGGGTATTCCGGACAACAAACCAAGCTTCATCTGTCATGACCATTTCGACCAAGACATAACCTGGGAAGCGGTTTTCTTCGATTTCTTTTGTTTTACCGTTTTTCTCAACTTGTACGGTTTGAGTTGGAATCTCTACGCGCAAGATGTTTTCTAACATATTGTAAGTTTGCGCACGTTGCAAAAGATTCTCTTTTACCTTGTTTTCATATCCTGAGTAGGTTTGTAGTACAAACCAGCCTTTATCAAAACTGTCCATTTGGGCATCCTTTCTTTCTGTTTAGCCTGCTCGAGCTTTTGTGAACATACTAAAAAAAGCCTCTTGGCTTTCCTTTTCCTAGCTTCATTATACCACATTTTGCCGGAATGCAAAGAGGTTTGCTGATTTATTTTTAAGAAAAACCATAAAAAGCAGGACCCTTGGGATCCCGCCTGGCTTCTTTTCTTAAAAGAAATTGATCATGTGCAATAGGCCACGTGCAATGACTTTGTCAAACAAATAAATCAATGCAACAAAGAAAGCGGTGTACTCAATCACTGAGATAAAGTTTTTCCATCTTTCCTTGCGATTTGGCCAAGTTGTATCTTTTAGTAAGACGAAAATATCTTTAATGAATTTCACAACTCTCTCCTATCGTGTTTCTTTATGGATGGTATACTTGCTGCAATGCTTGCAGAATTTATTGACTTCTAGACGTGTTGGTTTTGGCGTCCCACTCAACTTAATGGAGTAATTGCGTGACCCACAAACCGTACACGCTAGACTTGCTTTTTTTAATGCCATAACGCCTCCGTTCACCCCATTATAGCAAGTTTTCCACGTTTTGACAAGAACAGAAAATCTCCTGTCAAGAAAAAAACAAATCTAAAGCGTTATCACTCTGGTTTTCTCCTCATTTTTGGTAAAATAAAACAAAAGGAGACGAATATGAAAAGTGATAACCTAAAAGAAAGTAGAAATATCGAAGACCGCAGGGGGCAAAGCTACTCCCAGTCTTCAGGCAATAGTAATCTTGGCGGAGGCATTTTACAGATCTTACTATCGCCGGGGAGCTTCAAAAGTAAGATCGTCCTCATCCTTCTTCTGGTTCTTCTAGGAGGTGGTGGCGCTAGCCTTGGGGGTCTCTTTGGAAATGGGACTTCACAACCTTACCAGTCCACCCAAGTCACGCGCACCAATAAGACCCATGTCGACGATGCAGACGCCCAGTTCGTCAGCAAAGTCCTTGGGACAACAGAAGATCATTGGCACAAGGTCTTTCAAGCAGAAGGACGGACCTACCAGGAGCCCAAACTAGTCTTCTATACCGGACGGACAAAGACAGGCTGTGGGGTTGGGCAAGCATCGGCTGGCCCCTTCTACTGTCCAACCGATAAGAAAATTTATTTGGATATGAGTTTCTACAAGGAATTGACTACCAAATACAAGGCTAGCGGCGACTTTGCCATGGCCTACGTCATCGCCCATGAAGTCGGTCACCACGTACAAAATGAGCTGGGAATCCTTGGCAAATACCACCGAATGCAGCAAGGACTTTCTGAGAAGGAACGAAATGCCATCAGCGTCCGCATCGAGCTGCAAGCAGATTACCTAGCAGGTGTCTGGGCCCGCTCCATTCAAGACCGAAACCTTTTGGATATCGGTGATATCGAAGAAGCCATGAATGCGGCCCATGCAGTCGGTGACGACACTCTCCAGGAGCAAGCATACGGCTACTCGGTGCCAGATAGCTTTACCCACGGGACTTCGGAGCAACGCATGCGCTGGTTCAAACGGGGCTACCAGTACGGGGATCTCCAACACGGCGATACCTTTAGCTTGTCAGATAGTGAACTTTAATTAAAAACGATTCAGAAGAATTTCTGAATCGTTTTTTTGATTAGAAACCAAGCCAACCTTTAAAGGTATCCCAAGCATTTTTCGCTTTTCCTGGGATATCGGCCTCGTCGATTGCTTTTTTCGCATCATCGACCATATTCGACGCCTTTTCTTTGACATCCTCAAAGAAACCTTTGTCTTCTTTGCTGTCTGTTTCTGTCGTTTCTTCTCCGACTGGCGCAATGCCATTTTCAGCATAAGAGTTCTTCACCGAATCAAACTGGGTACCGTCTGTATAAGGCAGGACACTGTTGGCAACATTACGGAAAATCTCTGACGCCGTTCCGGCACTACTATCGGTCAGGTAATGACCTTCATCGGTCGTTGGGAAACCAAGCCATTGACTGATGACCACATCTGGCGTGTAGCCGATCACCCATTGGTCTCCAGAGAGGTCCTTGTTAAAGCTGGTCTCTGTCGTACCGGTTTTCCCTGCCATGGTATAACCATAAGGCGCAGCGTTAACCCCCGTACCATTACTGAAGGTTCCCAGCATCATATTGGTCATCTTATCCGTTGTGGATCCACTGAGCACTCGTGTTGATTTCTGACTGTGGCTCTTGACCACTTGGCCACTGGCATTTTCGATCTTAGTAATGAGGTGGGCATCATTCATGACCCCGCCATTGGCGAAGGTTCCATAGGCTTGGGCCATCTGCATCGGATTGGTTGTCACACCAGCTCCCAAGGCAACAGCAAGCGACTTGTCCACCTTGTCCATGTTGAGACCGAATTTTTTCCCGTACTCAAAGACTGTATTGAGACCCAATTCATTAGCGGTCGCTACTGCTGGAAGGTTGAGGGATTCTGCCAAGGCTTGGTACATCGGTACCGTTGGGCTCGACTGGATTCCTGCATAGTTATTGACTTCATAACTTCCGTATTGGGTGGTACTATTATCCAGTTCCTTATTGGTCGACCAACCTTCTGCAACAGCTGGGCTATAAACCACTAAAGGTTTGATGGTCGATCCCGGACTACGAGCAGCCTGGGTCGCATAGTTGTAGGTCCGAAATCCTGGATTTTGATCGCTTCCGACACGACCTACGAGAGCCCGAACTCCACCAGTCTTAGGATCAAGGGCCACACTACCGGACTCTGCGCGCGTGCCGTCTTCCGCTACTGGGAAGAGGGCTGTATTGTCATAGATTACCTGCATGCTTGCTTGGTAATTTTGATCCAGCTCGGTGTAGATCCGGTAGCCATTTTTGACAATATCTTCTTCGGTGAGACCGTATTCGTTGACAGCTTCATTGATGACCGCATCAAAATAGGATGGGTAGCGGTAGTCCTCTGACTTGCCTTCATAGGCATCGACTAGCTGGCCATGGATATCAACAGCAGCAGATTGATCGGCTGTTGCCTGGTCAATATAGCCGGCCGCTACCATATTTTGAAGGACCGTATTGCGGCGGTTGGTCGCATTCTCTACTGAATAGAGCGGGTTATAGATCTCCGGTCCCTTGAGCATGCCTGCGAGAACCGCTGACTGATCTAGGCTTAATTGACTGGCTGAAACCCCAAAATACTTCTTGGAAGCATCCTCAATTCCCCAAACCCCATTTCCAAAATAGGCATTGTTGAGGTACATGGTGAGGATCTCTTTTTTACTGTATTTCTTATTGATTTCAAGTGCCAGGAAGAATTCCTTGGCCTTGCGCTCCACCGTCTGGTCCTGGGACAGATAAGCATTTTTAGCTAGCTGCTGGGTGATGGTCGATCCACCACCTGAGCGACCCAGTGTCAAAATTGCTAAGAAGAAGCGACCATAGTTGATCCCACTATTCTTGTAAAAGCTCCGGTCCTCTGTTGCGACCACGGCATTTTGCAGATTCTCACTAATGGCATCGAGTTCGACGTAGGTTCCTTTTTGTCCGGTCAAACTTCCAGCCTGGTCCCCATTCTTATCATAGATAATGGTGGTCGCCTTCAGTGCATTCTGCAAATCCTTGACGTTGGTCGTCTTTGCGAGATAGAAGAGATAGCCCCCTGTCAAGAGACTAAAGCCTAGTCCAATGATCAGGAGAATCTTGGTCAAATGGAATCGGCGCCAAAAACGACGGAAGGGGTGCTGAGAGAGAGGCTTGCTTCTGTGCTTGCCTGAGCGACTATAAGTTGGCTCCACTGTCTCTTCCGGCAATTCCGTGTCGGGCACTTCTTCTGCCACTGCTTTGGGCGGATGATCCTTTCTAAAAAAAGTGATCAGATTTTCAAATAATTCTTTTATTCTATTCATACCTGTTATTGTAACACCTTATCCTTGTCCTAGCAAGAAAAGATAGCTCCTCGCTATTTCTCATTTAGTTTTCTTTAAGCTTAGATTTTGCTACAATAGGGTCATGAACTATCAATTTACCATTCCAGAATCTTTTCCCCAGATGACTGTGAAAGAGCTCCTTGAAGACTACTTCCTCATCCCCCGTAAGATCCGGCATTTTTTACGGGTCAAAAAACACGTCTTGGTGAATGGAGAGATCATCAACTGGCAGAGCCCCGTTCAAAAAGGAGACCAGATCCAGCTGATCTTTGACGCAGACGATTACCCTGAAAAAGAGCTCCTAGAAGGAGACCCCAGTCTTGTCGAAGAACTCTATCAAGATGAGCACGTCATCATCGTCAATAAGCCCGAAGGCATGAAAACCCATGCCAACGAACCGATGGAAATTGCTCTTCTCAACCATGTTTCCAGCTATGTTGGATCCACCTGCTACGTCGTGCACCGGTTAGATAAGGAAACCAGCGGAGCGATTTTATTTGCCAAGAATCCTTTTATCCTGCCTATTCTCAACCGAATTTTGGAAGATAAAAAAATCCAACGCGAGTACTGGGCCTTGATCCAAGGAAGTTTAGCGCAAAAGACCATCATCTACAAGGATAAAATCGGACGTGATCGCCACGATCGGCGCAAGCGCCTGGTCGATCCACGCAAGGGGCAGTATGCAGAAACCCAGGTGACGCAACTGAAAAAAATCGGGCGAAACAGCCTGGTCAAATGCCAGCTCAAGACGGGCCGTACCCATCAGATCCGGGTTCATCTCTCCCATCATGGGCACCCGATTGTCGGGGATCCTCTCTATAACCCTGAACGCAGAGAGCGACTCATGCTCCATGCTCACCGCTTGACCTTCACCAATCCATTAACGCTTGAAACCATCCAAGTCGAGGCCCCTTCTAAGAGTTTCGAAGAAGGGTTGAAAGCTTGAAAAAAGAAGCCACAGGATTCTTTTAGATTGAAGACAAAGTCATATTAAAAACTTTCCTTAGGTAAGTACGGACGTCAGCGAACTTCTACGAAGTTCCATGACTAATTATTGAGCCTAAGGTCTCAAT
>NZ_JUPI01000034.1 GCF_001074805.1 Streptococcus parasanguinis
CATATAATAAAGCACTTCAACAATATAATAAGTAGAAATAGAGCGATGAAGTTTTGATTTCTTATTTATATTAGGTTATAAGAAAACACCCTGAAAGATAGTATGATTGATTAAATCTACTGATGTTGTTTTCGGAATAATTGTTATATTGACAAGACAATATGGAAAAAGGAGAATGATTCATGAGTAATATTTTGGTGACAGGCGGTTGTGGCTATATTGGTTCAAGATTAGTTGAAGAATTGCTAAATAATCAAGAAAATAAGGTTGTTGTTTTAGACAGCGGTATATTTGGTTTTGATTCACTATCTGAGTTTTTATATTCAGAACGTTTTAAATTAGTTAAGGGGGACATTCGAATCAAAGAGGACATTTTGAAATCCCTAAATCAAATTGATACAATTATTCATTTGGCAAGTCTAGTTGGAGAGCCTTCATGTGTTGTTGACAAAGATATCGCTTACGATATTAACGTTCGTGGAACAAGAAATCTAGTAGAATGTGCAGTCAAAAAGGGGGTGAAAAATTTTATTTTTGCCTCAAGCTGTAGTGTCTATGGTTTTGGTAAAGATAAGTTTGATGAACATAGTATTCCCAATCCTGTTGATTATTATGCAGAGCTAAAGCTACTTTCAGAGAAAGATTTATTAAATTATAAGGATAAGTTGAATATTATCATATTGCGATTTTGTACCGTTTTTGGTTTATCGAGGAGGATGCGATTTGACTTAGCTGTAAATGTAATGACTGCCTCTGCATTAAATAACGGAGTTATAAATGTTTACGGCGGTCAGCAAGAGAGACCATTTATTCATTGTGGAGATGTGGCCAGAGCTATCAATTTGCTTTTTGAAGAAAGATGTAAAAATAAATATACAGATAACGGTATAGAAGTATTTAATGTTGGTAATAATTCTGAAAATTATAATCTTACTGAAGTAGCTAGCATAATTTCAAAAGCTACTGGAAATACTAAAGTTAACTTAGATGGTTTAAAGGAAGATAATCGAAGCTATAGTGTTTCTTTTGATAAAATAGAGCAGTTGGGTTTTTCATCACAGAAGTCTATTGAAGTTGGAGTAGAAGAAATTGCAAATAGCATGAAATCAGGGTTAATTAATAATCCATTCTGCGATATATATAGCAACGTAAAAGTTGCTACTAAGGAATATTTGAATTAAGGAGTTAGAATATGAAACAATTAGCAATATTAGGTGGGAAACCAGCGTTTTCAAGTCAATTAAAATTTATAAAACCTATGTTTCCTACTTATTCAGAATCAAAATATGAGTCATACTTTAACGAAGTTTTTAAAACTGGGATGCTCTCAAAAGGGAGATTTTTAGAAAAGTATGAGTCTGAGGTGAGCAGTTATTTAGGAGCTCCCTATGTAACTGCTGTCTCTTCTGGGACTATAGGATTAATTTTAGCATTAGAAGCATTGGGAATAAAAAGTGGTGATGAAGTCCTTGTCCCTAGTTTTACATTTTGTGCAACTGTTCATGCAATTAAAAAGGTTGGAGCTATTCCTGTTTTTGTAGATTGCAACTCTGAAACATTTACAATCGAAACAAATAACATTGAAAAATATATCACTCCTAAAACAAAAGCAATTATTGCTGTGCACATATTCGGAGTTGGAGCAGAAGTATATGAATTAGAAAGGGTATCTAAAACCCATAATCTTAAACTTATCTATGATGCTGCTCACGCATTTGGTAGTACCATTGACAAAACACATTTGGGAAACTTTGGTGATATCTCAGTATATAGTACCTCTCCTACAAAAACTCTAGTTACAGGTGAAGGGGGAATTGTCGTAAGTAAAAATAAAGAAATTGATAGCAAAATTAGACTTTTAAGAGAATATGGAAATCCGGGAGATTATAATTGTACTGAGATTGGTGTTAATGCTAGACTTAGTGAGTTGGCAGCTATAACTGGTCTAATGTCATTGAGTGTAATTGACAAAAATCTATCGGAGCGTAAAAAGATTGGCAATTATTATAGACAGTTATTATCTGAAATTGAAGGAGTATCGTTGCAAAAAATACCGGATAACCAAATTAGTACATATAAAGATTTATGCATAGTAGTGCATGCAAGGTCATTTGGGTTAGATAGAGATACAGTTGTTCAGAGTTTGAATAGAGAGGGTATTCAAACAAGAAATTATTTTTCTCCTCCTATACATAAAATGGATTGTTATTCTGAATACAATGATCTTGTTTTAGAAAATACTGAAAATATTTCCAAAAATATAATTTGTTTACCTATGCATCCATTTCTAACGTATGCAGATATCGAAATGATAGTTAATATTTTAAGAAACATTCATATCAATGCTGAAGAGATAAAGAAACGGGTGATACAAGATGCTTAACACACCAACAGAAAATTACGTGTCAACAATTCGAAAAAAGATAGGTAATGACTTACTTATTCTAGTAGGTTCAAATGTTATTATTGAAAATGAACTAGATCAAGTGTTGCTTCAAAAACGGTCTTCAGGAACATGGGGATTGCCAGGTGGATTATTGGAAGTAGGAGAGACACTTGAACAAACGGCAATTAGGGAAGTATTTGAGGAGACCGGATTAACAATTGAAGAATTGAAGTTAATTCATACTTTTTCAGGGCAGGATTATCATTTTGTTCTGCAAAACAAAGATGAAATCTATGTAGTTACCTCTCTATACAAAGCGATTAATTATACGGGAGAATTGAATGTAAGTTCAGAAGAAACGCTGGAGTTAAGTTATTTCAATTATAACTCCCTTCCTTATAACATTGAACAAGAATATCTTGATTATATAAACTATTATAGAGGACTAAGATGATTGACAAAAAAGAAATATTTATTTTTGATTTTGATAATACTATTATTGAATCACTCCCTCTTTGTTTTAGTTGCTTCAGGATAGTGTTTGAAAAATATAAAAATATCAAAATGAGTGATTCGGATATTGAATCATTATTTGGAGGTAGTGAGGAAGATATTATAAGGAGCCATGTAGAAGAAAAATATGCTGATGAAGCAGTCGAATTATTTTACATTCTTTATGAAAATTTACACGATCATTTTATTGTTCAAAATAAAGTATTTGAAAATATTACTTTGCTATTAAAAAAATTAAATTACAAAGGAAAAAGACTTGCTGTTTTTACTGGTAAGGGGCGAAAAAGTATACAAATAAGTATGAAGAAATTAGAATTAGAAAAATATTTTAATTACATTGTATCTGATGATGATGTTGCTAATTCTAAACCTGATAGTGAAGGAATTTTGAAGATACTTGACCATTATAATGCAACTCCCTCAGATGCGATATTCTTTGGTGATTCAGATGCAGATATTATCTCAGCCAAAAAAGCAAATGTACTAGCTGTTGGTGTCAATTGGTATAAAACAAGAAAATTTACTATTTCTCCTGATATAATATCTAAGAATCCATTAGATATTATATACTCCTGCTGATAGTTGATTTGACTTAACAAAAAAGCCCATTTGGTGTACACTGCAAGTGAAGAAAAATAGCAGGGAGGTAAACCAAATGGACATTTTCCATTATACACCGAATCGCCATCACCTTCAACTCAGTATGCCGCAGCTTCGTAAAGTCTGCCGTGACTTATATCAAAAAGTCGCTCCTGATGAGTTGATCCACCGCAAGAATGTAGAGCAATGCAAGGTTTCGAATGTTTCTGTTTTAACCTTGATGCAATTTCAGGCAGAAATTGGGATGAAGTCACAGCGAAAGTTTTATCAATTTATCCGAAATTTCTTCGGATTCAGGGATTGGAGAGAAGCCGCTTCTATCGCCGTGTTCATTATCTGATGCCCCTGCTTCAGCTGATTTGCCTCTATTTCAATCAGCTGGATTTTGATGAATTAGTCATTATCGACAGCTTTCCAGTCCTCTTGTGTCAGCCGGTTAGAAATCATCAGGCCAAGGTCTTGAATGAGGTGGCCAACATCGGCTACTGCGCTTCCAAAAACATGTGGTTCTATGGTTTTAAAATTCATCTGGCGGTGACAGAGTCGGGCTATATTTTGGATTACTTGGTTACGCCTGTCTCGGTCCATGATATTCAGGTGGCAGAAGAGTTGCTGGATGCCATCCCCTATACTCCTGTTTTAGCGGATTTGGACTACTTGGGTAAGGAACTGAAAAAACGATTGGAAGCCAAGGGAATAGACTTTTTGACGTCGATTTGTAAAAATATGAAAGGAGCAGCTGAGCACAACAATCCTGCTATCCTGACAATCCGAAGGACCATCGAAACTCGGATCTCTGTCCTAAATGCATTGTTTAACATTGAACATCCGCTTGCTCGCTCTTTAGCAGGTTTGCAATTAGAGATCGAACGGGCTATTTTGGTCTATAATTTAGGATTTTTTATCAACTAGCAACACGGGTATTATATATGATAGATTTTGATTTTAAAGGAGGATTTATGAATTTGAAAGGTATAATCTTCGATATGGATGGAGTTATAGTTGATACAGAGTACCAAGATTTTCTAATACAGAAAGATTTTATCAAACACCTTAATCCAAAATCTAGTTACGAAGATTCTGAGCTATTGGTATTAGTTGGTAAATCATATTTTAATCTTTATAGGCTTTTACAGCAATTTATTGGGAAACAATATGATATAAAAACTATAGAAAAAGAATATGCTTCTTTTAGTGATGAGAAATATGAAAAAATTGATTATTCTTTACTTTTTAGAAAAGAAATTCTAAAAATTATTGACTATGCATTGAAAAACGGAATCAAATTAGCTGTAGCATCATCATCAAAATATGAGCATATTAATGAAGTTTTAGAAAGGTGTGACATAAAAAAATATTTTGATGTCATCGTTAGCGGAGAGAATTTTGTAGAAAGTAAGCCAAATCCGTCTATCTATTTAACAACGCTACATAAGTTAGAATTGCAAGCAGAACAATGTATTGCAATTGAAGATTCATACTCTGGAATTGAATCTTCAACTAGCGCAGGAATTGCAACTATTGGTTATTATGATAGCCGATTACCATTTTTTAATGACAAAGCGCAATGGAAAGTTGAAAATATGAAAGAAGTTTTACAAATAATAGAATCACAGAGTCTTTGAGTTGAAAGGCGATGAGGTTCTTGAGGACGTTAGAAAGAAATAAACTTGTTTCATAACGAAATTTAAGGTAGAACTTATCAGGACTCTGCCTTTTTAGGCTCTTTTCTACCATTTGTCAAGTCTGTCAAGGCTTTAAGTAAAAAAATGAGATATGAAAAGGCAACACTTTTCTATACAAAATTTATAAAGTGTTTTTTTAAAGCGCTGATTCGCTTAGCGATTGGGGTTTGGTAGTTCAGACTGCTGTGAATGCGGTGATGATTCCACCAGTAAACGTAGTCCTTTGTTTTAAAGGTTAGTTCTTTCAGAGAATGGAAGGTTTCTTGGTTGACAAACTCGAGTTTGAAGGCACGGTAAGTACTTTCAGACACGGCGTTGTCATAGGGACAAGCTGCTTGACTTAGAGACCGAGCGATGCCGCATCTCATCAATCAGCTGGTTATCAAACTCCTTACCACGGTCAGAATGGAACAGCTTGACATTGGTAAGCGCGTAAGGAATGCTTTGATTGGCTTGTTTGACGAGCTCTGCAGTCTTGTGCCACCCAACTGACAGTCCAATAATTTCGCGGTTAAAGAGATCAATGATCAAACAAACATAAGCCCAACGATTTCCAACACGGACGTAGGTCAAATCTGTTACAATTGCTTCAAGTGGCTTTTCTTGGTCAAATTCTCGAGCCAATAGGTTTGGAATAGGTGCTTCATTTTTTTGAGCTAGTTCTTTATCAAAATAAACAGTATTATAATCCTGATCATTATAAACCGTTGAACCGATACCAGCAGACATTTTTTCGTAAACATGATATTCGTATAGTTTTGCTGATATTGAAACAACGTTCTTATAAGCTTCTTTTTGAACTAGGTTTCTGACATAATTAAGTGCATTATTCTTACCTTCATCTGATAAAGTATTATATAGTCGGACGATTTCGATCTCTGTAAAAAAACCTTTTGGTACATTTAGAATCTGCTCTAGTTGTTGCACTTTTTCTCTAGATGGTTGTTTTACTCCACGTTCCCATGCGGAATAGGCTTGATAGCTGACTCCCAACTGATCAGCAATATCTTTTTGAGTCTTTTTTAGCTCTTTTCTACGAGCTTTTAGTTTTTCTGGTTGATACATCGTTTTCCTCACATTAATAGTAACTTCAATTCAGCTTTTTGTTTTGCCTCTTTGTCTGTTAGCTTATTTTTATCCCAAACATAAGCTATAGATTTTCCTTTATCATAGATGAGCCATACTTTTAGATTGTCACAGCAAGTCTTAATTGTTTTCCAATTCTCTTGGTTTAAAAGTTCAGGATACTCTTGACTAGTCACAAAACTTTTTTTGATCACAGATCGCTCTATCTTATAGATTAGAGAAGCCTGATAGTTTTACAATTGATCAAGAAAGTAACACCTTCCTTTTATCAGGAGAAGGTAGAACTGATTCAACAGTAAAATATAAAGTTAAGGATGGCACCATTACAGTCGATATATCTGGAATAGAACATGAATATTACCAAAAAGGCAGTAAAGCATA
>NZ_JUPI01000035.1 GCF_001074805.1 Streptococcus parasanguinis
CATATAATAAAGCACTTCAACAATATAATAAGTAGAAATAGAGCGATGAAGTTTTGATTTCTTTCCCAATTTGGCTATAAGAAAACACCCTGAAAGATAGATAGGAAAATCTAACTTTTGGGGTGTTTTCAATTTTAAGAGCGTTGAATATGTCTTTATTTTGTGAGTGAGACACGGAAATCATTGTATTTGCTATAATCAAAGTCTTCATTAAGTCCTGTTACAAATACAATCGGTGTATAATGGCCCTCTTCCAAAATGAAACCGGCTTTTACCTTGGCATTGGCTCCCCCAAGTCCAGCAATACCGGGAAGAAGGGCATCAAAAGCTCCAGGTTCGTCTGTTTCCCAGTAATAGATATTACCAGAAGCTTGAACAGCTTTTGCTCTAGTCGTTGCTGTACGAATTGGGTTCACATCTGCTTGATAAAAGTTTGCTGTCGTAGTAACCGTTCCGTCCGCAGCCACTGTCATTTGGACATCTTTTGCGATTTCAGTTGTACCTGTCCAAGTCCCTACCAGCTCTGCAGGAACCATTTGAGATGAATCTGTAGCTTTGTCACCACTTGTTGTGTTAGACGCTGTGGTTGTCTGACTTGATTGTGTTGTTTCTTCTGAACTAGATTCAGTAGCTTTTGTATTTTTCTTTTTAGAGGACTGATTTGTTTTATTTTGACCAGATTTCATAGAAGTCTGTGTTTCTTTTACAGAAGAACTATTTTCCTCTTTTTTAGAACCACAAGCTACTAGTAGAGTTGCAGAAGTTAAGCCTAAAAGTGCTAAACTTGTCCATTTTTTCATAATTATGATACCTCACCTAAATTCATATTAGCTATTATATTACGATGTTACAGAATGTCAAGTGTTTTTGAAATATTTTTGTAACAATTGTAATTTGTCTAAATATTCAAGAGGTTAGCGCATAGGGTCACAAAGTAAGAGATTTCTATATTCTTTATTACATAGTCATCAGAAATAGAAAATCAACGTACGAAAACTACTATTAGAGTTTCATTGGTACAAAATTACCAACAATAATTCCTACAATTCTAGGATCTTCATCATACGAAAGAAAAATATCTTTATAGTTTGGATTGATAGAAACCAGCCTTAAGCCATGCTCCTCTCGATAAACTCGTTTAATATAGGTCTGGCTATTGCAGACTACGGCATAAACTGCTCCATCATAATCAAACCCTGTTTCACGAATGAGAGCCACAGAACCATTTTGATATTTGGGTTCCATTGAGTCGCCAGAAATCCATGAGGCGAAATCGTGGGCTAGTTCTTCATCAAAATAGACAGTATCATAGTTTTGATCGTTATACACCGATGAACCGATACCAGCAGACATTTGTTCGTAAACATGGTATTCGTATAGTTTTTCTGACATTGAAACAGTGTTCTTATATTTTTCTTTTTGAACTAGGCCTCTGACATAACTAAGTGCATTATTCTTACCTTCATCCGATAAAGTATTATATAGTCGGACGATTTCAAGCTCTGTAAAATAGCCTTTTGGAGCATTTAGAATCTGCTCCAAAAGCTTTATTTTTTCTCTAGATGGTTGTTTTATTCCGCGTTCCCATGCAGAATAGGCTTGGTAGGTAATACCTAATTGATCTGCAATATCTTTTTGAGTCATTTTTAGCTCTTTTCTACGAGCCTTTAGTTTTTCTGGTTGGTACATCATTTCCCTCACATTAATAGTAATTTCAATTCAGCTTTTTGTTTTGCCTCTTTGTCAGTTAGCTTATTTTTATCCCAAACATAAGCTATAGATTTTCCTCTATCATAAATGAGCCATACTTTTAGATTGTCACGGCAAGTCTTTATTGTTTTCCAATTCTCTTGATCTAGAAGTTCTGGATACTCTTGACTAGTTACGAAGCCTCTTTTACTCACTGCTGGATCTATCTTATTGATTAGAGAAGTCTGGTAGTTGTTAAATTCCTTTATAATCTGTTCTTTGATACTGTGAAACAAAAGGAGTAGTGTAGCATTTTGTCCATCAATATAAGCATCGATAGCCTGCTTAATGGTACTTTCTTTTCCAGGATAATATTCTCGTAAAAGATCTAAGAGGCGAAAAAACAGTGCTTGTTTTGAAACATCCAGGCTATTTTGAATATGTTGAAAGGTGTTGCAACTATAATAAATCTTAGACAGCAAAACAATGTCAGGCATTAATACTACAGCAGAGAAAATATTCGCTTCTCGCTCTAGTAGGTTCTCCTGATTATCAATAGATTCAGCAAAATAATTACCTTCATGCTCTAGGATAAAATGTCCTAGCTCATGACACAGAGTAAAATTTTGCTTCACAATGGGATTATCCTTTTCATAAGAAAAACTAATACCTAATTCATCAATAACAGTTAATCCTTCAATCTTGTGATTTGAGAAGTGGTGACTAATCACTTGAATTTGATATTCCTGAATACAATGTTGAAAGAAGTAGTTGAAATTATAATTTAGTAACGAAATATTGTTGTCCTTCATGTACTGATATAACACATGTTTTGTAGACTTACTTATTCTTGTATACAATTCATCCAAAGAATGGTACCTCCTTTAAGTATAAATTACAAAACTAAACCAATTTAGTTGAGTTTATTATATAAAAAAAGTGGATGTGTGTCCACTTTTTTTATATTACGTTAAATATATAAACATAGTCTAATTATTTCTTTTTTTTACCAAAGCTGAAAGTGCTATTCCTCCAAAAGTCAGCAACGCCCCTCCAATTTTATTCCTGTGTTCTCTATAAAATCTTTCGTGCTCTCCACAGAATTTTGCTTTTGGAGAGTATACTTCTTTATTACATCTAAAGTATTTACATGTTTTAACTTTCTCTTCTTTCATTCGTATCTTCCTCTACTAATAATGTTTCTGAATGGTTAACCAATGCATTGATATTTTCTGAAATACTCTGTGTCAAATTTATAAAAGAGCTGCTATTTCCTTTTGTAAAATTATCAATTTTCCAAGCTAAACTTTTTCCATCATATTTAGGCTCAAGCAAAGTTTGTTCGGTAAAAGCTTTGTAGTTACTTAATACGGCTATAACCGACTCATGCTCCTCTAATACTGTATAAGCAACAACATTTAATTGCATTGCAGATGATAGGTAACTAATTGATTGCTGAAGCAGAGTATTTATTCTTTTTGCGTCCCTTGGTTTGGTGTCACGATTGATAAAGTCTAAACTATCTGTGTAAATCGACATCATTAGTTTTGCAATAGTATTATTATTTTCTTTAATTGCTGAAAGAAGTAAATCTTTTTTTAATTGCTCATTTCTGGTTGCTAAGGCCTCTACAATTAGTTGACGCGCACTGAAAAATCCTGAAAATCTATCATTATACTGTCCTTGTTCTACCCGGATAACTAGTTCATTTAAGCTTTCAATTTGTTCTGAAATAGATGTTAGTTGCCCTTGTATTGCAGAAAGCTCAGGAAGATTCCCTAACTCTTTGACAGTCCTTTTTTCTAAGGTTACACTACTTTTAATTTTTCCAGTTTCAGTATCTTTTAATACTGCATAGGTCTCGCCTGTCTTTTTTCGTATACCATAACTCCATTCTCCCGATTTTAACTTTTCTTTTGCAACTTCAGATAATTTTGCAACGTATTCTACATTGTCATTATCATTCTTTTCAACAAGCTTTTTTAAAAATTTAGCTTCGGGAATATGAGTAAATAAATTATTTCTAATCTTATTAGCAATTATTAAAGAGGCTTCTTTTTGCAGTGGAGTCAATGAATATGATTGGAAATCATAGTTGTATAATTCCATTTTTCTGATATCAACTTCAAAATGCTCTATTTTTGGTATTTCAATTTCAAAACTTTCCATACTTTAATCTCCATTTTTGGAACTTTAATTTAAAGTTCTATAGTTTGTATTGTTTTTAGATCTTTAGTAACGATAGCAGTATCAAATCGTAAGTTTTATATCCATCAATTAATCACAAGAACCTTGTTTCTTTTCTAATTCTATTTAAAATGTTTGTAATTTTAAAGAATCACAAATTGTTTATCAAAAACAATATCACTTTTGCGAAGCTTTGTCTCATAAATAGGCGATTATTCAGGATATCTTTCCGATGTTGGATAAGGGGAGTAATGATATTGTATTTTAATTCTTTCTTGTGAGCTTGATGTTAAAGCCCATTCACATTCTTTAATAACCATGATGAAATAGAAATACAAGCATAGATTAGAAAGATAACATAAAGCATATGTATTCTTATCAAGAGACAGAGTACAAAAATAACAACTAAAGAAAGAACAAGTAGCATTAGAACAAAAAGTCCTATCAATGGATATTTAACCCAGTTATTTTGAATTTTATTTATATAATTTACGATAGAAGTAATGGTAGATAAAAAGAGTCCATTATTTGAATAATATATATTTGCACCCTCAAAAAGTATTTCAAAAAGTATTTTTAAATTTTTAAGTTCCTCTTCAGAAATTGAGTTTCCTTCCATATCTTCAACTTTGATCAATGTCCAGGAGTCTATTTTTTTAAAATTAAATTTATATTTATTTTCATTTTTCCAAGTGAGGACTACCTCACCAACTTTGTTTTCATCTTTAAAACAAGTGTTTTGTGACTCTTGTGTTCCCGAGAGAGAAGCAGGAATATGAAGAGCAATTTCATTTTTTAAACGAGTAACACCTATTTTAAACAGAGGAATATTTTTGTCTTCTAGTTGAAAATTTTCGCAATTTGTATTGTTATTAAATTGATTTTCATAGTATCTGGAGAAATCTTCTACAATAGTTCCCATTTGACTTTCTTTTGAGTATTTTATAACATTCGAATCTTTATCCATTCGAATAAAAAAGATCGTCAAAGTTATAAAAATGAGTATTATGAGAAGTAAAGAAACGATATACGTTATTAATCCAATGGATTCTGAGTTCTTATTGAAAAAATCTAATAAATTTTTCCATGGATCAGATGAATTTTCACCATTAATTAAACTAAGTAAATTTCTAAGATGTTCTATAAGATTACCGAAATTTGTGAGCCCAAAGAACACAAGGGAACCGGATATGAAAGTGAAGAATGTATTGTTTTTTTTAGAATTTTTACTTTTATTAACTCGTTTAATTGTATCATAATCAATTTCTTGTTTTTGGCATTCTATGGCCATAGCATTATATATATGAATCAAACCAGGATAATGCCCTGCTCCCTTAAATTTATAGAAATATAATTTGTAATATTTAAAAAATATCTTATCAAATATTTGTATTCTAGGTTCTACATTTGATTCTACATTTTTTTTTCTTTGATAAAAATAGAAAAATATAAATAACATAGTTATTTGAATATACAAACTATTTTCCAAAAATAAACTAATTAAATTTTTCATTATTCTTATTACTTCCTAATTTAAAAGATAAACCTATAAAAATCAATCAACAAGAAAACGACTGACTAATATTATAATTGCTAGTACCTGTTACACTTTCCTCAAGGAGCCCGTTCTTAATATAAAAGTGATCATCTTGCAACATTTGATCGTATATTTTTTGAGCAATATCTTTCTTGTACATCATGACAATATTTCTCATACCATTACTGTTATATTTATCTTCATAATTATCACAGACCTGGCTAATAAGTTTAAAAAGTAGAGAAGAGCATTTTTCATAATCTATCTCTGGTTTATCTCTCAGTAATTCAAGAATTACTTTCTTTGGATTATAGCCATCAAAATCAATTCCATCGCTCGTCAATCGTTGAATATCGGATAAGTCCTCTAAGTTTTGAAGAAGTACTTATTCGTTTATTCTAGAAATAGCATTACCCATAATTTAAATATATTTATGTTTTATTCAAGATAAATCTATTGTTAAATTAAATTTATAATTTCGTATCTCCTTTATTGAAAGCTTTCTTTCTTTCATCCATGAATTCAATCAATTCCTTCTTAAAGATCTTCTTTTCTTCTTCAGTTAGACCTTGTGAATTCATACGAAATAAAAGTTCCACATTATCTAGTTTCTCATCATTTCCCGCAAGGTAGTCCATCGTAACTCCGAAGAAATTCGCAAATTTCTCTAAAGTTTCAGACGATGGCTTTCTTTTACCACTTTCCCATTGCTGATAATTAGGTTGCTTGATACCAAATTCTTCCGCAATTTCCTTTTGTGTCAATCCTTTTTTTAAACGGAGTTCTTTTAATCGTTCTGGAAATCCCATTGCTAATTCCTCAAAAATTTTAAAATATTTTGCAATAATCTCTTGACAATATATTCAACTGAGTATATAATATAAATATATTCGAAAGAGTATATATCTTCTAAAAATAATAACCTTATTTTAGAAGGCTTAGATCATTG
This sequence comes from Streptococcus parasanguinis, assembly GCF_001074805.1. Taxonomy (GTDB): domain Bacteria; phylum Bacillota; class Bacilli; order Lactobacillales; family Streptococcaceae; genus Streptococcus; species Streptococcus parasanguinis_A. Next base: position 6,363 of record NZ_JUPI01000035.1, read on the forward strand.
ACAATTAAATAAAAAGTGCGTCTGACAACCAGAGGACTGACTATCAAACTACACTAAACTTCATACCTTTATTGTAATCTATTTGATGGGTAAAGTCAAGTCCGTTTTATGGTTGAAGTGAAGATAGAAAACATTTTTGTGGGCTTCCACGCATTTCGGACTTTCGCACTTTTCCGAATAGTAAAGTGAACTGGCTTCGCCAAAGGGCGTAAGAGAATCTTAAGGGTATGATAATGACTCCCCAATGAGATTGGCTGGGAAAGCGATGGTAATTGACGCAAAGCACCTTGCTAAACGTTGCCACCGTGGAAAGAGGGATCTTTCCAACCAAATAACTTTTCTTTACTGCTGTCTATCTAATTAGATAGACCTACTCTCAAGCTACTAAGTTCTTTCCTTTTTTCACTTAGTAGCTTTTTTACTTATTACAATAAAGGAGAAAAATATGACAAACTTTTTTCGCACTACAATGTAAACGACTCTATGATAACTATGAATTCACCTATGGCATGTTTAGCGAATCTGATAAACTACAAGCTAAACTCTATGCTCAAGCTCAAATTGATTTAGACCATCTCGCAGATGATGCTCGTAGAAATGGCTATGCTCATGGGGATATTCAATTCTATAGTCGTATGTTTAAACGCAAACTTTTTACACACTATTACTCAAGAGTGAAGCAACTAGCTTAACTCTTTTTATTTTACACTCAGAAAGGAAATACTTATGATCTCAGAAACACTTAAAATGAAACCAGAATTTATTGGCCCTGCTTACTACGAACGTTTAGGAGATGCTCCTAAATTTATTTTTGGAAAAGAAGGCAAATACCAACGTCACATCCTAAACAGCGCAGAGCACGGTGCCTTTCATGTCATCACACCAGCTTCTACAACGGTCATTCCAGAAGATGCTCTAGTAGAAACTGTTAACCCAATCTTTTTCCCAGATACTGCTCTAAATGGCAATACTGTTGCACCTTATCTCAATGTCTTTGCGGAAAAATTGGTACTTAAAAAATAAGAATTAAAAGGAGAAAATCACATGGCTAAAATTGGATTAAACTACGGAGAAAAACTACAAATCGCTGACAAGACTTATCGTGTCATTACAGATGGACTAGATGTCCCAGCTGTCCTTGGGAAACTGACTTTCCGAGGCATTGAAGGTCCTGATATCATCTTTGAAGTGGATCGTTCACAACGAAATCCTGATGGATCATTTGTACAAGTCAATACAGGTGAGATCCGTGGAATTGTCGTAGGAATTCATTCTTCTGTCCAGCATGAAACCCTCTTTTTCACGATCGCAGATATGTCTGAGTCTGAAATTGAAGATCTAGGTATTAAATACCGAGAAGAGGTTGAACTAGAAGATATTGTTATCACGCATACCCACGTCAATCGTAATGATATCTATAAGCTCTTTGCTTCTAAAATCAAGAAAAAAGCTGGAGGTACACCAACTAAAGAAAACAAACCTGTAGAAAATAAGAAGGAAAACTAGGAGGTGATGCACCATGAAACTCTTTACCTATCGAGGGAAAAGAGTTCACGCTTTTCATCGTAAACTAAAGGGAATCACATGGTTTATCTGGTGGTTTCCTTTTTTGTTGGCTATTAGTTTCTACAGCTACTTACATTTAGAAGAATTAAAAGTCCATCCCTTACCCCAAGGATATTTTCTAGGAGCTGGATTTCTCTTTTCTTTGATCTTCTCTTGGTTTATCAATCGAGTTTGCTACAGGAAGATGCTCTTTTTTCAAAAGCTAAACAGTCTTCGAATTCTTTCTCGCTTTTTGCTCGAGAATAACCTTTATCTCGTTAAAAAGGTTAAACGTGAAAACAAGATCATTGAAAAAATCACTTTACCACAAGTATATATCAAACAGTCTCACTACAAGATTGAGGTGAGTCTTATTCTTGAAGGTAATAAATTTCAAGATCGCTTTTTAAACCTTGGAGCTACGCTTGAAGTCATGTTTAACGGGGACTTTCGTAATAAAACCTTTGATAATCGCTTTATAAAATATGAAATTGCTATTAACCGAATTGATAGCAGAATCACCATCGATGAAGTGAAAGTCAAGGGATCCAAACTCCAGCTCATGAAAGATATATCCTGGGATTATATCGAAGAACCTCATCTTCTCATTGGTGGTGGAACAGGGGGAGGAAAAACCGTTGTTCTAATGACCATTATCTACGCTCTAGCTAAAAATGGCTTTGTTGATATCTGTGATCCAAAGAATTCGGACCTTGCTGGATTAAAGAAAATTCCGGTCTTTCATGGTCGGGTTTACACTAGTAAGGAAGATATCATCAACTGTTTTAAAGAGAATGTAGAGTTCATGGAAAAACGCTATGAACGGATGTCTACTTCGCCAAAATTTCAAGCTGGAAAGAACTTTACTCACTATGACATGAAACCAAAATTTATTCTTGTGGATGAGTGGGCAGCTCTTATGGCCAAGATTGATCGTGACTATAGCCAACAGTCCGAACTGATGGAATATCTCTCACAGTTAGTTCTAGAAGGTCGACAAGCTGGAGTCTTTATCATCTTTGCTATGCAACGGCCCGATGGGGAATTTATCAAAACGGCTCTTCGGGATAACTTTATGAAGCGTCTCTCCGTCGGTCATTTAGAATCAACAGGCTATGACATGATGTTTGGAGATGCGAATAAAACCAAAGAGTTCAAAAAGCTGGATGAAATCAATGGAGTCAAGGTCAAAGGACGGGGTTATATCGCAAATAATGGTGAGTTGGCTGGTGAGTTTTTCTCTCCTTATGTACCGCTTGATCAAGGCTTTTCATTCTACGATGCCTACTCTAACATTCCGATTATGGAGTTTGAAGGAGAAGAATTCTCAGTGTTTGAAGAATACAAACCACTAGTTGAAGTAGTCGATCCCGTAGAGGAAGAGGAGACTATAGAAAACGAACCAAACAAACGACCACTCAAGGAATTTGCGGACGAACAAAATCTTAAAATGCCAACCTTACGCAAGATTATCTATCTCTTAACAGAACAAGGGATCATCTTTGAGCGGACTGTATCCGCTATTCTAGTGGATCCTTTTCAAGAAAAACTTCTTCTTGAAATCCTCGCTCAATTTGAAGAGGGAGGACGCAGGTCTTATCCAAAAGCAGTTGAAGCGACGATTGTTCATCATGGGCTAGGACAAGGGCAAGGGCAAGCCTGACCGCAGGTCAGGCGCAGACCGTAGCCCGAAGTTTCTAGGCCATGATGAAACTTCAACCCCCGTTTTCTAATAGGGGGGTTACATTTGGCAAAAACGCCAAGTCCACCCCTCCTCATTCCTTATGGGAGTTGGGTTTTCAATTTTTATGAAGTGTGTCACTTTCGTCAAAAAAGTGTGTCACTTCGTTAGAAAGAGGTGTTGCGATGAATGGACAAAATTAGTCCTTTTCATATTAAGAATTTCAGAAAACAAACAGGACTTAGTCAAAAAGCATTTGCACAAGCTGTTGATCTCCCTACAAGAACCTATCGCTCTTATGAAACAGGCGAAAGAGGACTGACGATTGATAAGTTTAGAGAACTAAAAGAAAGACTTGGTTACTATCAAGATTGCGATAAAAACAGTCTTCGGGCTCAAATCGACTATCTACGATTGACCTTTCCTCGATTAAAAGATTTAGATGCTTTCTGTGAAAACTTTCTTCACTGCCACCTAAGTGAATTTACAGACCAAGAAACTCGTCTTATGAACTATACCCACTTGTGGCAACGAGGAAACATCTGGATTTTTGATTTCTTTGATAAGTCTGTGACCAATGATTACCAAACTTGTCTTCAACTATCCGGGCAAGGATGCCGTGAGCTGGAATTGCTTCTAGAAGACAAGGGGATCACTTGGCAGATCTTTCTTCAAAACATTCTTTATTCCTATGAAGACGTTCGGGTGAAGCGACTCGATATTGCTCTAGATGAACTCTATAAGGGTTATGGTCACGAGGACGAACAAATTCAAATTCCCAAATTGATTGATAAACTCTATTCCAAAGAGATTGTTCTAGACACGATCAAGAAATGGAATATCACAGGTGGTGGATCTTTCACAGATAATGAAGACATGGAAGCGAATCACGGCTTGTCCATTTACTTTGGAAGTCGTCAAAGTCAACTCTACTTCAACTTTTATGAAAAACGCTATGAAATAGCTCGAATGGAAAACATCTCCTTGGACGAATCCTTGGAGATTTTTGGTATCTGGAATCGCTATGAATTGCGGTTTTCAGATCAGAAAGCTCAAGGTATTGTGGAGGAATACATCAATGGTGTAGATCTCGGAGAAATCGCTAGAGGCATCATCAATAAAGAAATCCAAGTCTATGATGGTCTCACTCGATTTGGAGCCTACAAACCCGATGAAAAATGGCAACGGCTCTTTGGAGGTGTCGAACCCTTAAAGCTCTCCACCAACCCACAGCCTTACAGTATTGAGCGAACGATTCGCTGGCTAACCTATCAAGTTGCTAACTCTCTTGCACTAGTCACTGAAGCAGACAAGATCCTGCAAACAGAATACATGAAGATGATTCAGAACAGCGGAGAGATCACTGATCGAGGAAAAGCCATGTTACGACTTCTCAAAGCCAATAAACACTATGAACACTAGAAAGGAAAAACGATATGGAATACAAAGTTCAAATCAATTCACTAGAAAACTTTAAAGCTTGGTCTGGTGGACTAACCACCTTGAACACTGTCCGTGAACGTGGTGGAGTGGATACTCTAACCGTCATTTGTGAAGATATCTTCTCAGGTGATACACCAACAGAAGGACAAATCAATGACTGGCTCTGGTTTGATTCAGATTTTATCTACCAAGCTCTAGGTTACGATGATCTGCTTGAGGCTTCTTGAGATGCTGAAGAAGATTTATCAAGCAGATTTTCTGCTTCTTCCAGAACAAGAATTCTGGCATATGTACGTTCTCTTACGAAAAGGAAAGGACTTCTACTATGAATGCGCTGGAAGATCTACCGAAAAACCACCAGATGCGAAAGGTTTCTATGACTATGAACATGCCTGTTTCACGCTAGATGGTCAAGTGTTGAGCGTAAATAAAAAAATGCGCCCCTCACTCATTACTTATATCCAAAAGACCATCAAAGATAATCAAGAAAAATTTAGAAAGGAAATTGAAATGGCTACTAAAACTATTTTTGAAAAGAAAGTCTCTCAAGTCACGAATGAACTGGGAGAATTACTTAAAAAGAAAGATCACAAAGAGGCTTGGACCAAGGCTGGAGAATTAAATAGTCTCCTTAAAAAAGAAGAAGCCAAAGACCTAAAACCTGACCTGATCGAACAACTCCAAACTGAGCTACGAGGCTACTATTACATTAATGGCGAGATCGAAAAAGCCAATAAGCGCCTCTATGCAAAAGGCTCAAAGCTCATTGAACTCGCTACTCTCTAAAAGGAGGATCTATGGATAAAGCCAAACGCTACTTGCTTCAAGCAAAAGAATATCTCTCACACTTTAAAAAGGTGGAGAAAAAAGGAGGCCCTCCAAAACTAAAAGTCACCAATAAAAAGACCGTCAATATTGCAGTCATAGGAGGAATTTCTTTCCTCCTTTTTGTTGGACTCATGGGATCTATCCGTGCTATCACACTCTCAAATAAGGTAGGTACACTACAAGCTCAAGTGGAGGCTACTAAAAAACAAAAAGCACAGCCAATGGAGTCTAGTAGAAAATACGACTACAAACTCCAATATTACCTGAATGATTATGTCTACGCTTATTTCACCCTTCCACAGGAAGGAGATAAACAACAAGCTCAAGTGGAATACTTAAATAGCTTTTACAACTTCATTCCTGATGTGAAAGCCCAAGGTCAAGTTCGAATTCCTAGTGAACTTCTCTATTCTCAGTTAGTGACTGTAGAAGGAAAGGTTGCGACCTATAAGATCAAATACAAGGAAACGATCCGTCGGGATAATAACACGGAAGAAAAAGAAATTGTGACAGGTTTCAATATTCCATTTGATGAAAAAGATGGGAAATACTATATCTCCGGTCTTCCTTGGTTTTCTGCTATTGAATCCTCACAAGCTGGACACTTTAGTGAAGACGATCAGCTCCAACTAATCGCTAATGATCACTTTTCAGATACTCAGCGTAAAAAAGTTGAAAAGTTCCTCAAAGTCTTCTTTACCAACTATACTACTAACCAAGATAACCTTAATCTGATTGCTAAGGATGTGGATATTATAGCCAATACCACCTTCAAGACAATTGATTATACCTATCTAAAAAAAGACGGTCAAAATCTAATCGCTTATGTTCAAGCAACCTTTGAGGTCGGAGGGACCACTCACTCAGAAAACTTCACCTTTACCCTCTCAGAAAAAGAAAAGACCTACTATGTCACAAAACTAGAACACACCATTCCACTAAATTATGCAAATGATAAAGAATAGGAGAACTCTATGAATACAGACAATCTACGAACCTTCCTCCAGGGCGACGGAATTTGGATCCTGACAGCTATTGCCGTGCTCTTAGCGATCAAGGCTTGGCGGAACAGCTCTTGGCTTCAACTCTTCTCAGTCGTTGGTTTCTATGCCGTCATTGTTTCGATTGCGAAAGGACAAGATATACTAAAAGCAGTCGGCTGGTTCCTGCGACTCTTCGGTATTGAATCAGGACTCTAAGTATGAATGAAGAAAGACTGTATGATTACAGTAAGGGCCTAAATGCTCCTTATTGGATCCAAGAAATCAAGACAAAAAAGGGCACTCGACTATGGTACTTTGCGACACCGATGCAGTTGTCCTTTTTCATTGTCTTTATTATCGTTTTTGTGGCCATGTTACTCTTTGGAGGGTTTATCTTTGTGCCACTCGCAAAAATCACTCACTCAATTTCTCTCTTGCTCTATTGGTATCTCCCTTACAAATTGGCCAAATTTTATACTGAATACGAGCCTCACGGTAAAAAGATGCACGTCTTTATTGGAGATTACCTGATTTACTTCTGGGATTTTAAGATCAATAAAAAAGCTATCTACCATGAAGATCGGATAGAGCCTGTAGAAGAAATTGTCTTTGAAAAAACAAATCTATAGAAAAGGAGGACCTATGAGTATTACTTTAACTTATCCTATTAGGGAAACACATGAAAATCTAGCTCTCAAAAAAGATCAAACAGTCATTGCTTATTATCGTATTCCAAACACTCCCATCACCATTACGGATGATGAGAAAAAGGGCAAACATAAAATTACGGTTGCTCAAATGATGAAGAAGCTCCAGAAAAATAAGTTCTTTGAAATATCTCTGATCCCTAAAGATTATCTCTTAGAAGAGAAAATGCGGGACTTCTCAGATGCTCTAGCAGATGACAGTCGTGAACTAGGAGAAGAACTGCTTCTTTACACAGTGGATCGTCTAACAGATGAAATGGAAATCCCTTATCAGTTTGATTGGGTCGTGGGAGTGACCTTACGCAAACAAAATCATGGAGCTACCGTCAAAGACTTGGCCTATGAGAGCTTTAATGAGTTTACTGAAAAAATCGCAAAAGGTCTGGGCTATGAATATGAATTAAGTCCCACTTGGTATGAAGACTATAAAAGTGATGAATTCACTATTTTCCAAGCCTTCTCTGTCCTTCGGGCAAAACGGTTATCTAATGAAGAACTCTTTTATTACCAGCGGATGCAATACCTCCGCTATATCCCTCACTACAAGAAGGAGGTACTGGCCAATCGTGCTCAATTCAATATCACTGATACCTTGATCAAAGTCTTAAAAGGTGGCTTCCTCAAGCTAGAAAGCCCTTATGGATCCTCTTTTGTGACGATTCTTCCTGTAGGTAAATTTCCTGTTCAATTCAACGGTTTTCATCTTGGCGAATTTATCCAACGTTTGAACTTTCCCGTAGAGCTACGAATCAAGGCAGAATTTATTGATACTGGTAAAATCAAGGGGCGAATGGGACGCTCGAATACACGTTACAGAAACATCATGGAAGAGGCAGAAAATACTGATACTGTCCAACAAGACGAGATCATCATGGGCTCTATCTCCCTAAAGGACTTAATGAAGAAAGTCGGAAACAAGGAAGATATCATCGAATATGGAGCCTATCTGATTGTCTCTGCTTCTAGTGTGAACCAACTCCGTCAAAGACGGCAAGTGGTTTTGAACTACTTTGATGATATGGGCGTTGAAATCAGTGAGGCCTCTCAAGACGGACCTTATCTCTTTCAAGCCCTGCTCTATGGAGAAAACCTCCAAAAGAAAACTCGCACTTGGACACATATGGTCACAGCTCGTGGATTTTCAGAGCTCATGCCCTTCACCAATACCTCTTCTGGAAACCGTATCGGTTGGTATATCGGCCGAGTAGATAACTGGACAGGGCGTTGGGACAATATTGAGAAAGCTATTGATTCCTCAAAGAATATTGTACTCTACAATGCGACAGTGGGAAATAAAGAAGATATCGCTGGAAAGATTACCAAGAACCCGCACATCATTATTACGGGCGCAACAGGACAAGGAAAGTCTTTCCTCGCTCAGATCATCTTTTTAAGTGTGGCTTTACAGAATGTTAAGACACTCTACATTGACCCCAAACGTGAACTCAGAAATCACTATCAAGAAGTGATCAACTCACCTGAATTTGCACGTCTCTATCCTGAACGCAAGAAACAGATTGAGAACTTTAACTTTGTGACACTGGATAGCTCACTTCCATCAAACCACGGAGTCTTAGATCCTATTGTTGTTCTAGATAAAGAACAAGCTGTAGAGGTTGCCAAAAATATGCTCGAGTTTCTACTACAAGCAGTGGATGATGTCACGATGGATCAGAAAACAGCTATCACAGAAGCTATTAATGCGATTGTAGAAAAACGGGTCACTGGTGAGAAGGTCGGATTTAAACACGTCCTAAAAGTACTTAGAGAATCCACTTCCTCTGAAATTGCTTCGGTTGGTCGTTATCTGACTTCAATTGTCACAAACTCTATCTTGGAACTAGCCTTTTCAGATGGAACCTCTCAAGGACTTAACTACGAGTCACGAGTGACCATCCTAGAGGTTAATAACCTCAAACTACCAAAGGACGATTCCACAAAAATTTCAGATCATGAACGCAATTCTATTGCCCTCATGTTTGCGCTGGGTGCCTTCTGTACCCACTTTGGAGAACGAAATGAAAATGAAGATACCATTGAGTTCTTTGATGAAGCCTGGATTCTTATGAAGTCCGCAGAAGGAAAAGCCGTTATCAAAAATATGCGTCGGATTGGGCGCTCCAAAAATAATACCTTGGCACTGATTACTCAATCTGTACATGATGCAGAAAATGATGATGATACAACGGGATTTGGGACTATCTTTGCTTTTTATGAAAAGTCTGAACGAGAAGATATCTTGAAACACGTCAATCTTGAAGTCACTGAAAGCAATCTCGAATGGATTGATAATATGATCTCTGGCCAATGCCTGTACTATGACGTCTATGGCAATCTCAATATGATTTCCGTACACAACATCTTTGAAGATATTGATATGCTTCTAAAACCAATGAAAGCTACGGTATCATCAAGCCTTGAAAATAAATACGCTAGTTAGGAGGTGAATCCATGCAAGAAGCTTTTGACAAATTAAGAGGAGTCGATATCTTCTCTCTCAAGTCCTACATGGAGCCGACTGGGTTCGCTTCCTTTAATGGGGCTTGGGTACTGATTAATGAGCTTTTCGTCAACTTCTTCTTTTTCATTCTAAACGCAGTGGTGGGCTTCTTTTCTTTGCTGATTCGAATTCTTGAAAAGATTGATCTCTACTCCAACTACAAGAACTATGTATTTAATGGAGCGATGAATATCTGGAAAGAATTCATTGGTTCAAGCTCTGGTGGAGTCGCAAAACAATCACTCGTTTCAATGTTGCTTCTGATTCTAGCTTTCTATCTCTTTTATCAGTTTTTCTTTTCTAAGGGGGCTTTTTCAAGAACTCTCCTTCATGTCTTTCTAGTTCTCATCCTTGGCTTTGGTTATTTTGGGACAATTGCTGGAACTTCAGGTGGTCTGTATCTACTAGATACCATTAACCATGTTTCCCAAGATGTCACTAAAAATATCACAAATATCAAGGTGGAGTATGGCAATAATAAATCCATTAAAATTGGCGATTCCATGGCAGATAGCTATATTGCAGAAACCTCTTATAAAGCATATGTCTTTGTCAATACAGGTCAAGAAAATGGAAAATATAAGAATAGCCAAGATGGGAAACAAGAGACTTTTGACGATAGTAAGGTACTAGGAACAGGCGATAAGAATGGAAACTTTAAAGCAGTTAAGTCTAAAGATCGCAATAAATATCTAGATGAACTAGGAAATGGAGCCAATGATGATGGTGAAAAGAACCGTTGGGTTTCAGCTATGCCAGATTTCATCTTTACTCGTATGTTTTATGTGATCTTTAAAATTTGTGAAGCCTTTGTATTAGCGATACCGGTAATTTTGATCCAAATGTTAAACGTCATTGCTCAAACTCTTGTCTTGATGATGATTCTGCTCTTTCCAATTGTGCTACTAATGTCCTTTGTACCAAGAATGCAGGATTTGATTTTCGGAGTTCTGAAAGTCATGTTTGGTGGACTGCTTTTCCCAGCTATCACGAGTCTATTAACTCTATTAGTCTTCTACATTGAGAAAATGATAGAAAATATCGTCATTACTGGCTTTGATGGTATCCTTAAAACTCTTCCATCCCTGATCATCTTTGGCCTTGTCTTTAAACTACTCATCTCAGTTGTTTCAAAAGGACTTGTATATTTCCTTCTATGGAAATACAAAGCTGAGCTGATCCAATTCATTCTTGGATCTAAAGCACGTATGGTTGCGAGTGATATTGGAAACAAAGTTGAAAAAGGGGTCACTAAGACTAGAGAGGTGGCCTCACAAGTACCATCTAAAAGTCTTTCATCTGCTCAACACCTTGGGAACTTTGCCCTAGCAGGTGCTGGTTTTGGAGCTGGAATGATGATGAATGCCAAAAGTCACTTCCAAAATGTTGGTTCTTTCTTTACCAATAAGGAATCAGAGCACCAACCCGATGAAGTGCTCCAAACGGAAACACCTGAGATACCAACCAGTCCAGATACCCCTGAACCAAACATTCCGAAAACAAAGGCAATTCCTGAGAAGGTTAAACCAGTTGAAGAAAAAATACCAACTCCTTCAATGAGATCCCCAATTACAGTGGATCAAACACCAAATTCAAACGAGGAATTCCAAACTCTTAAAGAAGAATGGATTTCTCCATTTAAACAACTCCGCATTAATAGTATTGAGCACAAATTAGAGGAATATAAAGATCCTCAAGCTATGTACAAAGCCCAAGGATCGAATGCTTTCACTCGTGCTTACAGAAAGACCATGACACGAGATGATAAATTGAGAGCCAATATTGAACGAAGAGACCGATTAACAGAACGCTTAAAACAACTCAGAGGAGAATGATATGAATACCAAAATACGCTCAAGAACTTCTTTTCCAAGAGTTCTTGAAGAAACTCTTTATCAGGCCTACCAAGAAGGAAAACGATCAGTCGATTTCCTTCTTTTATTTCCAGTCTCAGAACAAGAGCGGGACCAAATCATCTTACAGGCCAAGTCCTATTCAGTCGTTTTAGATGCTAAATGGCGTTTTGGGACTGTCTTGTTCACTGCTTATATAAGATATTAACTAGAAAGGAGATTCGATGAAAAAACTAAAATGGTTTCTATTAGCTGGTCTCATTCCTCTCTTTCTTCCAGTCCTCATTATTATTATCCTTATGGGAGCTGTCGGAGGTGGAGGAACAAATGGCTCAACCCAATCCCAAAATGGAGTGACTTATGCGGAGCACTGGTCAGATGGAGATCCCTATACTCATAACCTACTTGTTCATCGCTTCGGTATCACAGCAGAGCAATTAGACGGCTTTTTAGATACGTTAGGAATCTCCTATGATAAGAACCGAATTAATGGGAAAAAGCTCCTCGAATGGGAAGCTAAATCTAATCTTGATGTCCGTGGAATCGTTGCAATCGCACTGAATGAAAGTTCCCTTGGAACTGCTGGGGTAGCCACTAATCCTGGAGCCAATATGTTTGGTTTTGGAGCCTATGACTCCAATCCAGAATATGCCAATAACTTTAATGATGAGATTGCTGTTGTTGGACTAACCCAACAAACCATCATTGGGAATAAAAACCAAACCTTCAAAATTCAAGATGACAAGGCTAAAAAGTTTGCGAATGGAACGCTCAATCCAGCAACTGATGGTGGAGTCTATTTTACAGATACTACAGGATCGGGAAAAAGACGTGCAGAAACCATGCAAAAACTGGATGCCTTCATTGATGAACATGGAGGAACACCAAAAGCACCTGAACAAACGACAGGAAAAACTAGAGATGGTGGAGGAGTCACTTCAAATGATATACCGGTAGGTTATAGTCTGACAACAGCTATTGATACCACAGGATATATCACTAGTACCTATCCTTGGGGACAATGTACCTGGTATGTCTTCAACCGTGGAAAACAAGTCGGAGTTAACTTTGATCCATTTATGGGAAATGGTGGTCAATGGATGAATAAGCCAGGATTCACAACAACCCATACACCAACAGAACACTCTGCACTATCATTTAGCCCTGGACAAGCTGGAGCTGATCCAATATACGGACATGTTTCATTTGTGGAGCAAGTCAAATCAGATGGTTCAATTCTTGTCTCAGAGTGTAATGTAAAAGGGTTAGGGATCATTAGTTACCGTACTTTTGATGCAGAAACTGCCAAACAATTTACCTATGTAATAGGACATTAGAAAGGAATAGATATAGATGATTCAAGTTGTAGATAAAAATGATTTAATGGAATTGATTGGATATTCTGAAACACAAGCTAGTAAATTAATACGAAAGGCTAAAAGCCAGCTTGTACAAGAAGGATTTGAATGGTATAAGAACAAGCGTATTGGACGTGTACCGATTATTACAGTTGAATCCATTCTTGGTTTTCAAATACAATTAAAAAATGATATAATTGAGGGGAACCTTCAAAGCGCTGTCATGACTGAAGGAGAAAAATAGCATGGCGGTAATAAAACAGGACGATGGACTGTGGCTAGTTGATATTAGTGATGGTAAAAGTTCCTTAACTGGCAAACGTATACGACATCGCAAATCTAATTTTTTAACAAAAAAAGAAGCAGAGGAATATGAGGCTTATTACCGTATCCATAAGTTAAATCAGATACAGAATACACAAAAACTCACCATTTCCTCTCTTTATGTAATGTTAAAAGAAGAAGATGAGCTTCGTGGAAATAAAAGAGGTACAGTAGATACCCAGAACTCATACTATACCCAATATGTATCGCGATTCTTTGAAAATGCTGATATGTCTTCAGTTACCATTCAAGATGTAAAAAAATATCGAGATTGGTTAATTGAACAGCCTAGTGTAAAAGGTGGCACACTTACAGCGACGCATATTAACCAACAAATGATTTTTGTTCATAAGTTGTTTGATATCGCTATTTCAAAAGGTTTTAGACAGGATAATCCATGTGATGCTATTCGGAAACTTCCAGAAAAGCATAAAGAGATGTCTTATTATACTCCTGAACAATTCAAGGAGTTTGAGTCATATTTCGAAGAAAGTGAATATCCTTTTAAACTTCTATATCGTGTACTTATGTTTACGGGAATTCGTATGGGAGAGGCACTTGCCTTAACTTGGAGAGATGTTTTTCTTGACGAGGGATATATTAAGATCCGTAAGTCAGCCTATTATCGCAATGGAAAAACACATATTGGATCTGTAAAGACAACTCAATCAAACAGAGAAATCTACATCCATAAAGCTTTTGTGGATGAGTTGAGAACTTGGAAATCAGTTCAAAGTCAGAAGCTGTCTAAGTTAACTGATTCAACAGATGATTTACAAATTTTCCAATTTTCAGGGGAACCTATGACTGCTCCAAATGTCTCTAACTTTAGAGCATCATTCAAGAAACGATTGCCAAAAGACTTCAAATTGATTCGAAACCATGATTTTAGACATTCACATGTGGCCTTTTTAATTAATCAGGGATTGAGGAGAGGAGAAGGAAAGGATTATATCTTTTTCACTCTAATGAAACGACTAGGACATAGTTCTATCAATACAACAATAAATATCTACTCACATTTGTTCCCATCGCAACAAAAAGAGGTCGCTAACGCATTTGACGATTTTTAGAAAAATGGGCAGAAGTGGGCAGTGAAAATTAAGCAATAGGGTCTAAACCCTTGATACGAAAGGAATCTAGAAAACATTATGATGAATATGCAAAATATGATGAAGCAAGCTCAAAAATTGCAAAAGCAAATGGAGCAAAGCCAAGCGGAATTAGCCGCAACTCAATTTGTAGGGAAATCTGCTCAGGATTTGGTTGTTGCAACTCTTACAGGTGATAAGAAGGTTGTTTCCATTGATTTCAATGCTGCAGTGGTCGACCCAGAAGATACAGAAACGCTTTCTGATATGACGGTGCAAGCCATCAATGCTGCCATTGAAGAAATTGATGCTGCAACCAAGAAAAAACTCGGTGCTTTCGCAGGGAAATTACCATTTTAAGCTAAGGAAGTTTTCATTAACTCAAAAGAGGCTCAGTTTTGAGCCTTTTTCAGATTGAAGACAAAGTCATATTAAAAACTTTCCTTGGGTGAGTACGGACGTTAGGTGAAATTATCCAGTGGATGATTTCAGCAATCCAGGAAGTTCCAAGACTAATTATTGAGCCTAAGGTCTCAATAATTCCGAGTGCCTGAAACGTTATTGTTTCAGGCA
>NZ_JUPI01000036.1 GCF_001074805.1 Streptococcus parasanguinis
AATAACGTTTCAGGCACTCGGAATTATTGAGACCTTAGGCTCAATAATTAGTCATGGAACTTCGTGGAAGTTCGCTGACGTCCGTACTCATCTAAGGAAAGTTTTTAATATGACTTTGTCTTCAATCTGAAACAGCTGACGCTGTTAGTCTTCTTGTTTAATTTGTTCCAACATCTTCACTTCTTCTGCTGTCAATTCGTAGTTTTCTAGCAGGTCAGGGCGACGCTCCAAGGTCTTTTTCAAACTCTGATAGAGGCGCCATTGACGGATTTTTTCATGGTGGCCACTCATGAGGACATCAGGAACCGTCATTCCTCTGTATTCATAAGGCCGTGTGTATTGAGGGTATTCTAGAAGGCCAGAAGAGAAACTGTCATCCTGGTGACTGGACTCTTTGCCGATCACTTCTGGAATCAAGCGGACTGTCGCATCAATCATGGTCATGGCAGCAAGTTCCCCACCTGTCAGGACATAATCCCCCAGTGAAATCTCATCCGTTACCAAGCTCTTGATCCGCTCATCGTAGCCCTCATAGTGACCGCAGATAAAGATCAATTCATCTTCTTGAGCCAACTCTTCTGCGTAACTTTGGTCAAAAGTCCGACCTGCTGGATCAAGTAAGATCACGCGCGGATTCTTTTTTTCGATGGCATCAAAGGTATCGAAGATGGGCTGAGCACGTAAGAGCATGCCCTGCCCGCCACCATAGGGTTCATCGTCCACATGACGGGCTTTCTCTGCGTTTTCACGGAAATTATGGTAGTTGATCTCGAGAAGTCCCTTTTCACGCGCCTTTCCGACAATAGAGTGCTCCAAAGGCGAAAACATCTCTGGAAAGAGGGTTAAAATATCAATCTTCATCGTCTAACCCTTCTAAGATGTCCACATCCACTCGATTTCCTGGAATATCAATTTTGAGGACTACTGGTGGGATATAAGGCAAAAGAAGGTCTCGTTTGCCTTTACGTTTCACCACCCAGACATCATTGGCACCTGGTTGCAGGATCTCCTTGATCTGACCAATCAATTGGTCATTTTCATAAACATCAAGACCGATGATCTCATGGTAATAAAATTCACCATCCTCCAAATCCGTCAAGTCTTCTTCTGCAACCTTGAGGCTAAAGCCTTTGAATTTCTCGATGGCATTGATATGGTACATATCCTTAAACTTGATGATGTCGAAGTTCTTGTGCTTGCGGTGACTGGCAATGGTCACCGTTTGGACAAAACGATCCTTCTCATCAAAGAGAGCCAACTCAGCTCCTTTTTTAAAACGCTCTTCCGCAAAGTCTGTCACAGACAAGACCCGCATCTCTCCTTGTAAGCCTTGGGTATTGACAATTTTCCCAACGTTAAAATAATTCATTTTATTCTTTATATTCCTCTTTTAATTAATTTATCTCTACAGTTCTCTAATAAGAGCTGCAATTTTTCCCGATTCTGACCACTGTAGATAGTGGTGGTTTCCACCTAGAATGAGTTTTGTATTAGAATTCCAATATTCTGAATCTCTGTACTCTTTTTCTCTGTACGCCTGACAAAATACGAAAACAGGAATATTATCTGCTAAGGACAAACTATCAAAATCTTCAGAAGTAATATTTACAGATATCTGAAATCCAGGAACTTGCTTTTCCAATTCTAAGCCCTTTTCTTCCATCAATTTCCAAATCAGTCTATCAGTTTCAGGTTCAAATGTTGCTTGAGTTAGTCCCTTAAAATAATTTTCCGGACCACATTCTTCGATCATTCTCATTTGCTCTTCCATTTTTGGATAAGGATTTTTTGAAAAATCAGCAAACATTATATTTTTTGTTGTTGGTTCAATTGCTATCAAGGCTTGACACTTAATTGGTTGACTCATTAACTTTAAAGCCAAAACACCACTTAAACTATGAACACAAAGTATATAATTGGAAATTTCCAATCCTTTCAGGATTTTGTATACCGCTTCAACAAGATTATCCAAATTAATTCCTGTTTGATTATGAATCGGACTCCTACCTGTATTCGGAAAATCAATCGTAAGGTAACCTATTGAGGAAGGAAGTTTTTCAAGTATTGGTAGAAAATTTTCATAACTCGGTATCAAACCAGCACCATTTAAACAAACTAGTACTTTATTTCTCTTTTTATAAGTAACAGAGAAACAACCAATCTTTGTAGTTACTTCAAATCGGTTCATATCAAAACAACTCTTTCTAAACAACAATTCACTCAACAACCTTACGTTTTATTTTATCACGTTCAAGGGATTTTCTCAAATGCTCTTTTCTGCTAGAAACTGCTCCAAATCCTTCTCGTGCTGGTATTTGACAGCTGCTATTTTATCCTTTTCAAAGATGGTTTTAGTGAGGTCGATGTCATTGATAGCTGCGATAGCGACTGTATAGTGAATGATATCAGCCAGTTCTTTGGCCAATTCCTCATTTGAGTCCTGAACCCCTTCTTTTCGTCCAGAACGACCATTTAAGACCTCGGCAACTTCCCCAACCTCTTCGACGAGCTTGATAAACAGACCTTCTTCCGTACGACTATCTTTGTAATGTTCTTTTAAATAGGCTTGTAATTGCCGAATGGTCACTTCTTTCATAGCTTCTCCTTGCAACAAAAAAACGGGACAGAGTCCCGCCTTTTATTTTTCGTCAATAACGATTCTTACTTTTTTATCTTCAGTTGGGACAGAGTAGACAATCGTTCTTATCGCAGAAATGGTGCGACCTTTTCGACCGATTACACGACCAACATCGCTAGGATCAAGGTCAAGGTGGTACTCCAAGAATTCCGGAGTATCTTCGATCTTGATGGTTAAGGCATCCGGTTGTGAAATCAAGGGTTTCACAATTGCAATAATAAGATTTTCAATCGTATCCATACATCAACCTACTTTATGATTATTTTGAGAATTTAGAATCGTGGAATTTCTTCAAGACACCTTCTTTTGAGAGGATGTTGCGAACTGTATCTGAAGGTTGAGCTCCATCAGCCAACCATGCAAGAACGCGGTCTTCTTTCAAAGTTACTTGGTTTTCTTCAACAAGTGGATTGTAAGTTCCAACTGTTTCGATGAAACGTCCATCACGTGGTGAACGTGAATCTGCAACGTTGATACGGTAGTAAGGTTTTTTCTTAGAACCCATACGAGTCAAACGAATTTTAACTGCCATTTTTATAAGTCTCTTTTCTATATTTTAATTTTCGGTGAAATAGACAAGCTATTTAGCACATGATCTATTATAACACATTTCATCAACCTGTCAAGAAAAAAACTTGACAGTGTTTAAAATTTTTTAATTAAGCAATAAATCGGAGATTTCTTGATAGGTGCTAACTTCATAAGTCGGCACTACTTGGCTGGTATGTTCCTTATGATCTGGATTGTACCAGACAGTATCAATCCCCGCAGCATGGCCTCCTGCGATATCAGCTGTCAAAGAATCACCGATCATGAGGGTCTCTTCCTTGCTAAAACCTGGAATCAGCTGGCCTACTTTGACAAAAAATGCAGGTTCTGGTTTCTGAGTATGAAGCTGTTCAGAGATAAAGACCTCTTTAAAATAAGGTGCGATGGTAGAATGAGCTAAGCGTCCTTCTTGAATGGCAGTCACTCCGTTCGTTGCACCATAGAGCTGGTAACCTGCTTTTTCAAGTCGGGCCAGTAAGTCCTCCGCCCCTGGGAAAGACTGCCCTTGAAGACTGATGTAATCTTGGTAGCGAAGAGCCATCTCGGCCCCATCAACCGTGATCCCAAAGTGGGCAAACCCAATCGCAAACCGACTATCCACGAGTTCTTGTTTGGTGAGCTTCTTTTGTTCCAAGTCCTTCCAGAGCCCTTGGTTCATAGGTTTGTAGTAATCTTTAAATGCCTCTACATCTGGAAAATTCATGTCTTCTAACATCTGCGTCAAGGCTGTTTCTTCAGCAGATTCAAAATCCAACAAGGTATGGTCCAAATCAAAAAGTAAAAATTTATATGCCATTACAAACGATCTTTCAATTTTTCTACAAATAAATAAGCAGCTGGGCAAGTGAGGGTATTTTTGATGGTCAGATGGTTGATCTGGTAGATCTTCTTGCGATCGGTGTGAGGGAATTCCCGACAAGCTTTCGGACGAACATCATAAATCGAACAGAGGTTATCTCCACCTAAGAAAGGGCAAGGCATGGATTTAAAAACCTTGTCCCCATCTTCATCGACTTGAAGAAATTCCGCCTCAAAAGCAGGAAGTTTCATCTTGAAATACTTGGCGATCCGCGTGATATCTGCTTCCTTAAAATCAGGCCCTAAGGTCTTACAGCAATTGGCACAAGCCGTACAATCTATTTCCTGGAACACTTCATCGTGGATTTCTTGCGCTATTTTATCTAGATTTTTAGGTGGTTTCTTCTTAAGATTCGCCAATACCTTGCGATGCTCCTTTTGCTTTTGGAGAGCTAACTGATGGTATTTTTCAATATCAATTTCCTGTGTCATCCTCTATTTCCTCTTCTAAACAATAGAAAGATTATACCACAAAGACTCTAAAAAAAGATAGATCCTGCGATCTATCTTTCTTCATTAATCCGTTACGGCACCTGTTCCATCTAAGCTCCATGTGTCTTCGATGTATGGGATAAAGGTTTTCAAGGTTTCTGCATCTCCTTCAAATGAAATGGTATAAACTTTTTCACCCTTCTGGAAGATCCAAGTAATCAGGTATTGACCAGATTTCATGACAATTTGAAGCTGGTAGGCATCCAGACCTGCGACTTTAGTCCGCGCTCCCATCATCTTGCCAACATCCTTATTATCTTGCCACATAACGGCTAGTTTCTTGGCTAAAAATTCTGCATTAAACTCCATATCAGCAGGAACTTTTGCCTTTTCTTTGGTAAAGCTGTCCATGGTTACAATATTATAGCCACTCCCATCCGTATACTGGACAGCCTCTGTCCCATCGATATCCGTGAACTTGATCCATTTACTTGGAATATCGATGTAACCATAATCTGCATTTCCAATCCGCTTGGTTTCTTGATTGGTAGTACTTTTCTTTGTAGAAGAAGCATCCTTTGACGAAGAGCTGCTTGTTTTCTTTTCGACTTTGCTGCTACTTTCTTTTGTAGAAGAAGCTGCTGTATCTTTTTTTGTGGTGTGACTACAGGCCATTAGTGTGCAGGCAGAGAGAATCGTAAGGGATGCGACTAGTAATTTGTGTTTCATGCTCAACCTCCTTGTGAACGTTTTCCGTCCTTTAGTCTACCATAAACGAGGGTATTTTAAAATAGGAAAAGTGTTACATCTGATACAATATCTCTAATCCAGTTCATTTCTTTCAAACATAAAACAAAAGTGCCCTCTAGGGGGCACTTTCTTTCTTATTCTTCATCCATTGACAATACGGACAAGAAGGCTTCCTGCGGTACTTCTACCGAACCGATAGCTTTCATCCGTTTCTTACCGGCTTTTTGTTTTTCAAGAAGCTTACGTTTCCGTGAGACGTCCCCACCATAACACTTGGCCAAGACGTTCTTACGAAGAGCCTTGATATCTGTACGGGCCACGATCTTATGACCGATGGCTGCTTGGATGGGCACCTCAAACTGTTGACGAGGGATAATCTTCTTAAGCTTCTCAACGATCAACTTACCACGTTCATAAGCAAAGTCCTTGTGAACGATAAAGCTGAGGGCATCGACGGTATCTCCATTGAGGAGAATATCCATCTTAACCAGTTTGGATGGACGGTATTCAGACAACTCATAGTCAAAGCTCGCATAGCCACGAGTGGAAGACTTCAATTTATCAAAGAAATCAAAGACAATTTCCGCCAGTGGGATTTGATAGATGACATTAACCCGATTTTCATCAATGTAATCCATGGTCACAAAATCCCCACGTTTGCGTTGAGCCAATTCCATGACAGCTCCGACAAACTCTTGTGGCACCATGATTTGCGCTTTGACATAAGGTTCTTCGATCGATGCGATCTTGGTTGGATCTGGAAACTCAGAAGGGTTTGAGACATCCAGTGCTTCTCCATCTGTCAAATTGACCTTGTAGATAACAGACGGTGCTGTCATGATCAAGTCAATGTTGAACTCACGCTCCAAGCGCTCCTGGATAACGTCCATATGAAGGAGACCCAAGAAACCACAACGGAAACCAAAACCAAGGGCCTGAGAAGTTTCGGGTTCAAATTGAAGACTGGCGTCATTCAATTGCAATTTTTCCAAAGCTTCACGAAGATCATTGTATTTGTTGGATTCAATCGGGTAAAGACCGGCAAAGACCATTGGATTCATTTGCTTGTATCCATGTAGGGGCTCACTTGCCGGATTAGTCGCTAGGGTCACCGTATCCCCGACACGGGTATCCGCAACGGTCTTGATAGAGGCCGCAATATAGCCAACGTCTCCAGTCGCAAGGAAATCACGTCCAACTGCTTTAGGAGTAAAGATCCCAACTTCTGTGACATCAAAGGTCTTGCCATTGCTCATGAGCTGGATCTTATCGCCTGGTTTAACCATTCCATTGACCACTCGGACCTGAAGGATCACCCCACGATAGGCATCATATACAGAGTCAAAGATCAAGGCTTGAAGAGGGGCTTCAACATCACCGGTCGGTGCTGGAACTTTCTCAACGATCTGCTCCAAAATTTCTTCAATCCCGATACCAGCCTTGGCAGAAGCTAGGACAGCTTCACTGGCATCCAAGCCGATGACATCTTCTACTTCCGTGCGCACACGTTCTGGATCCGCAGCTGGCAAGTCAATCTTGTTAATGACTGGCAGGATTTCCAAATCGTTGTCCAAAGCAAGGTAAACATTGGCTAGGGTCTGGGCTTCAATCCCTTGAGCGGCATCCACTACGAGAATAGCTCCCTCACAAGCAGCGAGCGAACGCGAAACCTCATAGGTAAAGTCCACGTGTCCTGGTGTGTCAATCAAGTGGAAGATATAGGTTTCCCCATCTTTGGCTGTGTAGTTCAACTCGATGGCATTGAGCTTGATGGTAATTCCACGTTCCCGTTCCAGGTCCATACTATCTAAAAGTTGGGCTTGCATCTCCCGACTAGACACTGTTTCGGTTTTTTCTAAGATTCGATCGGCCAAGGTTGACTTTCCGTGGTCAATATGGGCGATGATCGAGAAGTTCCGAATCTTCTCTTGTCGTTTTTTTAATTCTTCAAAATTTGGCATAATCATCTTCCTAGTAAATTTAATCGTACTCTTCATTATAACAAAAAAGATAGGCCTTTGCCTATCTTAATTCATTATTTTCAAAAATCGCTTCTGCGTTTTATTTCCTTCATAACCCAAGCGTTCGTAAAAGATATGGGCTTCTTTTCGATGAGATGCAGAATTTAAACGGATAAAAGCAGAATGCCTGCTTTTAGCAAGTTCTTCAACTCGCTCCATCAATTGGCGACCGATCCCATGTCGTTGCGCAGAAGGGAAAACCGCTAGACCTAAAATATTTAGACCGGCGTCACTATAAAGACTTTCATAAACCTCTGCTTCAACATAACCAAGAATATGGCCTGTTTGGTCCTCTTCGTAAACAAAACAAAAGTGACCCGAGTCTGGCAGATTGAATTTTTCAATCTGACCCGCCACTTTCTCAAGGGTCGAATCATACCCCAATGCTTGGTGACACAAATCTCGAATTTGACCTGCATCTTTGACTTGAACGCTACGAATCATACCCCAACCTCCATGAATTCTTTGATTTTATCTTAGACCTTTTTCCTCAGAAAGTAAAGGAAAATTAAATAAAATTTCCATTAGAAATCCGATTTATATCAAATTAATCTTTTTTCACATTTATCACGGATTTCTATTTACTTTTTCGATTTAATTCATTATAATAGAAAAGGTAAATACAAGGAGGTGAGTACGTTGGCCAGAGGTCGTGGAAAAGCAAGTCCTCAAGACAAAGAGGCATTACGGATTATATCGGAAAAGATCCGAGAATTACTGAAAGAACAAGGGAAAAAGCAGATCGAATTATCTCGTATTACTGGAATTCCTGCTAGCACCTTGACTGGATATGTAAAAGGAACTTCTCTTCCCGTTCCTGAAAATTTGGAGAAGATTGCTGCCTTTTTTCAGGTAGCAGTTGCTGAAATTGACCCTCGATTACGAAATGATTTTGTGGTCATTGATTCAGAGATTGAGAGATTGTACAAACAGCTCGATGAGGGAAATCAAGAAAATCTTCTTTCTTATGGAAAAAGTCTCTTGACCCATCAGAAAGAAAGACAGAAGATTGAAAAGCAATACCACTCTTATTCTGTTTATGATTCTTTTGCATCTTATCAAAATCAGAAACAAGCTGATATCGTCTGGTTTGATCAAAAGATCCCTTACGATTTGGCTTTTTGGATTCATACGGATTCCCTAGAGCCCAAATATGAAAAAGGGGCTGTTGTGTTAATCAAGCAAACCTACTACGATCAGGCAGGGGCTATTTATGCCATTGATTTTGATGGGCAAACTTTGATCAAACGTGTCTTTCGTGAGGCCAACGGGGTGCGACTCGTTTCCCTCAATAAGAAATATAGTGATCAGATCATTCCACTGGATGAGGAACCTGGGGTGATTGGAAAAGTAATTGATGGCTTTGTTCCTCTTGATTTGGAGGAGATCAAATGATTCAATTAATCGCGATTGACTTGGACGGCACTCTCTTGCATGAAGATAAGTCGCTGTCTAAAGGCAATATCGAAGCTCTTCATAAGGCCCATGAAGCTGGCTATGATATTGTGATCTGTACGGGACGTCCCTTAGCTGGGGTCCGTCCTATTTTTGAAGAGATTGGCCTTCCTGATGGCAACTACTATATGATTATCAATAACGGCTGTACAACTTTGTCTACTAAGAATTGGGAAATCATTGGCAAGGAAGAATTAAGCCTTGAGGACATGCACCGGTTGCATGTTTTGACGAAAGATTCAGGCGTCCAGCTGACCTTATTTGACATGGATCACTACCTAGTGGTCGCACCTGAAGCCAGTGAACTGGTTACGATGGATGCCGGCATCGTAAATAGTAAACCGACACCTGTCTCAGAAGAGGATCTACCCAACCTTGTTCCTATTTTTCAAGCTATGTATGTGGGAGATCCTTCTGCTATTGATGTCTTTCAAGCTCAGCACGAGGCTGCATTAGAAGCTGATTTTAACACTGTTCGTTCACAGAATATCCTATTTGAAATCCTTCCTAAAGGTGCGAGCAAGGCATCTGCTCTTCAAGCATTAAGCCAAACTTTAGGCTACAGTCGAGACCAGGTTATGGCTCTTGGAGATGCTAATAATGACCTTGAAATGCTTCGTTTTGCTGGCTATAGCGTCGCTATGGGAAATGGCAATGCTGCTGTCAAGGAAATAGCTGACTTCATCACCTTGGCTAATGATGAGGATGGCGTGGCCCATGCTATTCACAAATTAATTGAAACTGAAAAAGGAGAATAATTATGAAATACGCAAATCTTTTGGACCGTTTTATTACCTATGTAAAGGTCAACACACGTTCAGACGAAAACTCTACAACCACTCCAAGTACCCAATCACAAGTTGATTTTGCAACCAACGTCTTGATCCCTGAGATGAAACGCGTGGGTCTTCAAAACGTCTACTATTTACCAAACGGCTATGCCATTGGGACACTTCCAGCTAATGATCCAAGCTTTACACGCAAGATTGGATTTATCTCTCACATGGACACCGCTGACTTCAATGCGGAAAATGTCAATCCTCAAATCGTTGAGAATTATGATGGGGGTGTCATTGCTCTAGGGGATTCTGGTTTCACACTGGATCCAGCTGATTTTGCTCATTTGAACAACTACAAGGGACAAACCTTGATCACGACGGACGGTACTACTCTTCTGGGAGCAGATGATAAATCTGGTATAGCTGAAATTATGACGGCTATCGAATATCTGACAGCGCATCCTGAAATCAAACACGGGGAGATCCGTGTCGGCTTTGGTCCTGATGAAGAAATCGGCGTCGGAGCAGATCAATTTGATGCAGAAGATTTTGATGTAGACTTTGCCTATACGGTTGATGGCGGTCCTCTTGGGGAGCTTCAATACGAAACCTTCTCAGCAGCTGGAGCTGAAATCACCTTCAAAGGACGCAATGTCCACCCAGGTACAGCTAAAGGTCAAATGATCAATGCCCTTCAATTGGCCATTGATTTCCATAACAAACTACCTGAAGGAGCACGTCCTGAATTAACCGAAGGCTATGAAGGCTTCTACCACTTGATGAACATTGAAGGAACTGTTGAGGAAGCAAGTGCCAGTTACATCATTCGGGACTTTGAAACTGAAAGCTTTGAGAAACGCAAAGACCTCATGACATCTATTGCGGATCAGATGAATGCTGAGCTCGGTAGCGAACGCATTCTCCTCACCCTCAAAGATCAGTACTACAACATGAAGCAAGTGATTGAAAAAGATATGACGCCGATTACCCTTGCTAAGGAAGTCATGGAAGATCTTGGCATCACTCCAATCATTGAACCAATCCGCGGTGGTACAGATGGGTCTAAAATTTCCTTTATGGGAATTCCTACACCAAACATCTTTGCCGGTGGCGAAAATATGCACGGTCGCTTTGAATACGTTAGCCTCCAAACCATGGAACGTGCTGTTGATACCATTATCGGTATTGTGACCAAAAAATAAGAAACAAAAAGGATTCGGATAGATTGTCCGGATCCTTTATTGTAGGTTAGAAAGCTTGACAATATCTTTGACCTGATCAATGGTCTGAATTAGGTTAAGGATTGTCTCATTGATAGGAAGATAATAGACTTTATCTGCCAAAGATTCTGTAAAAGGACGATTGGTGAGTAAGATCACCTGTTGTCCTTTTTCTTTTAACTCTTGCTCCTTCTTTCGTACCTTTTGGTAAAAACTCGGGTCTCGAATTTCTAGATCATCCACCAAGATACACGCAGCATCCAAACCGAATGACTCATTGGTCCCATTTTGGGTCAGATAATAGGCTGCTCCTGCTTTGACCTCATATAAGCCAGCTGATGGCTCAACCGGAAGAAATGCTGGACTTGTCTCAGCCTCTACTCCTTTTTCTAACTCCACTAGATTGGCCAAGACCTGCAAATAAATAGGGGATAATTTACTTAAATCCAAGAGTTCCTCAAACTCAAAACCACGTTTCAGAGCCTCTAAGATATAGAAGAGCCGATGGGGCATATGACGAGCTATTTTTTGGATTAACTCATCATCGGTCATTTCTTCAGGAAAGACAGTCAGCAGTTTTTTATCTTTAATGGTTTCTAAGGCCTGTTGGTAAGCTTCATCGATCCTTTTTCCAAATCCATAAACTGCCCCATAGGAGTGAATTTGGGTATTGAGACGAGCATTTTGCGCAGCATCTGAAAAGATCGGAATCTTAAAGAAAATATAGTCTAGACTAGGTTCATAGACTGCCTTAATCTTCTGTAATAATGGATGGGGCAAATGCTCGAGAGAGCGCCCCAATTGCAGCTGCACGCCTTGCTCAAACAAGGAATAGCCCAAGCCCATAGAGGCCATCGAGATACTATCTGAAGCAAATGGATTAACCTCTAAGATATAGAAAGCATAACTGGTTGGATCCAAGGCAAACTTAATGGAGATGGCTCCTGTCAGCTTCAGATAGCGACTGATGTGGATCGCTGCTTCACGAAGATTTTGAAACTCCCGGTCAGTCAGAGTGATCGCTGGCATAAATTGGTAAGAGTCACTAGAGTGGATCCCAACAGGATCAATGCTTTCAATAGAGGCCGCCAGGTAGTGATTGTCTTCACGATCCCGCATGACTACAAAATCCAGTTCCTTAAAGCCATAGGTCGAAAATTCTAGCAAACACTGCTGACTTGGAGAAACCGAAAGTCCCATTTCTACAGCTTCGCACAAATCATCCAGGTTATGAGCAATCTTTCGCCCTTGCCCTTGCTTACTCGCTACCGGCCAGATCATAATAGGAAATTGAATGCCTTCAGAAAACTCGATAGCTTCTCGAACCGAACCAACCAGTGCCGAAGCCGGTACCTGATAGCCCAGCTCTTGAAAGAGACGTCGTTGATCTGCCTGTTGGTAAAAAGTACGGTAGCGTTGGAGACTCGGCCCGACAATCATGATCGATGCTTCTTTGAAAAATCCAGTTTCTTCGAAACGAAACAAGAGATTCAAAATCTGTTTATCCGCAAAGGCTAAGAGCAAGCGAGATCCGGTATAAGAAAGAAGAGTCGTCCTAAGAGCATCCAGCTTGAGCTTACTAACTACAACTATATCTGCAGCTTCTTGGGTGATAGCATTTTCTTCGCCCAAGTAAAGGACAAGAGCATTCCCATCCTTGGCATTGAGTTTTTGTGCTTCATTTACAGCAGCCAAGAGGCTAATATCCTGATAAGAATCTCCACACAGGAGAAGCAATTTCTGGTTTTTTTTCATCATTCCTTCTCCCTTCTACTTTCGTGAATTTTGGCATCAATCAACTCTAAAAATTCATCGTAAAAATAGAGATTTTCTCTTGGACCTGGACTAGCATCCACTTGGAATTGAACTCCTAAAATCGGTTGGTAACGATGACGAAAAGCTTCAATACTATGGTCATTGACATTTTCATGTGTGACCAATAAATCATGGGGCAGACTGTCCCTCGCTATACTATACAAGTGATTTTGACTAGTTATCTCGATTTTTCCTGTCGCAATTTCACGCACAGGTATGTTCAAGCCGAAATGTCCGACTTCCATAGGGGCCAGCTCAGCGCCGTAAGCTTGTGCCAACAACTGAGCCCCTAAGCCCATACCCCAGATCGGAATCTGACCATTGAGCTTTTTGATCAAGCGGCAGAGTTTTTTTACCTGATGGGGATCGCCTGGCCCACTGGATAAAATAACCCCATCTGGTTGCTGCTCCATCAGTTCATCATAAGAGATATCATAGGGATAGACTGTCACATTACAGTCCCTTTGACTCAGCTGGCGTAAGACAGAGTGCTTGACCCCTAGATCAATCAAGGCAATACTCTTTCCAAAACCAGGTACAGCATAAGCCGTTTTGGTCGAGACTTGACGCACTTGGTCTTTTGGAAGGACTGTCGCTCGCAACTGATCCAAGATATGCTCGATCGAATCCCCCTTGTTAATAACAGTTGCCTTCATTCGTCCATACTTGCGGACAATTTTTGCCACCTGGCGGGTATCAATCCCTACAATACCAGGGATTTTTTTTCGCTTCAAGAATTCATCCAAGGTCATCTGCTGCCGCCAATTGCTCGGCATCTCCACCAGATGCTGAACCACTACTGCCAGACAAGTGGGTGTAATGGATTCAGAATCATCCCGATTGATCCCTGCTGCGCCAATAACCGGGAAGGTAAAGGAGAGAATCTGGCCACTAAAAGCCTGATCCGTTAGCAATTCTTGATAACCTGTCATGGCTGTGGTAAAGACCAACTCACCAGTCACATATAGGTCTGCACCAAAGGCTTCTCCTTCAAATACAGTCCCATCCTCTAGGACCAATAATCGTTTCATTGAACCCCTCCCTTCTATTACACTAATCCAATTTTATCACAGTTCCTCAAAAAAAGGAAAGTCAGATTCCATGTAGCGATCTACTCTGTCCTCTTTCTTTCCTTTCAATGAATTATCAGTTAACTTATTTTGCTCCGCGACCTTTAAGGACGGCTTCAATGATGGCCATACGGACAAAGACACCATTGGTCATTTGTTCTACGATGCGTGATTTAGGAGCTTCTACCAAGTGGTCCGCAATTTCAACGTCACGGTTGACTGGTGCTGGGTGCATCAAGATAGCAGTATCTTTCATACGGTCATAACGTTCTTGTGTCAAACCATGAAGACGGTGGTAGTTTTCTTTAGAGAAAAGTGATTCGTAATCATGACGTTCGTGTTGCACACGCAAGAACATCATCACATCCACTTCTTCAATGACTTCATCGATAGTGACGAAGGTTCCATAATCTTCAAATTCCGCACTTCTCCATTCGTCTGGACCTGCAAAGTAAAGAGTTGCTCCCAAACGTTTCAAGATTTGCATGTTTGATTTTGCCACACGTGAGTGATCCAAGTCCCCAGCGATACAAACTTTCAAGCCATCAAAGTGACCGAATTCTTGGTAGATGGTCATCAAATCAAGCAAGCTTTGGCTTGGGTGTTGACCTGAACCGTCCCCACCATTGACGATAGAGGCAGTGATTGTTGGACTTTCAACCAATTCTTTGTAGTAGTCCACTTCAGGGTGACGAATGACACAGACATCTACACCAAGAGCTGACATGGTTAAGATGGTATCGTAAAGTGTTTCCCCTTTGTTCACAGAGCTTGTCTTCACATCAAAGTCAAGGAGATCACATCCTAATTTCAACTCTGCCACTTCAAAGGCTTTGTGGGTACGAGTTGAAGGTTCAAAGAAAAGGTTTGAGATGATGTGTTGGTCTTCGTAGGCTGCTTTAGCTCCGTTTTTGAACTCAATCCCACGTTTGATCAAAGCCATTACTTCTTCATTAGTAAGAGTTTCCATTGAGACAAGGTTTTTAAGAGCGATTTGATTTTCAGACATGTTGATTCTCCTTTTATGTTGTGAATGGTTTATTATTTATTTAAGCTTCTTTGATGAGGACGCGGTCTTGGCCGTCTAGCTCCACCATCTCGACAATGATTTCCTCTGACTTACTGGTAGGGATATTTTTCCCAACAAAGTCCGGACGAATCGGCAACTCCCGATGCCCACGGTCGACTAGAACCGCAAGACTTACTCGAGCAGGACGACCGTGACTGACCAGATTATCAATGGCAGCGCGAATCGTGCGACCTGTATAGAGGACATCATCGATCAAGATGACTTCTCTATGAGCGATATCAACTGGTAACACCGTCGTATCTTCTGTCGCCTTCATGTCATCTCGGAAAGGCTTGGTATCAAGTTCTGCAACAGGGACATCGATTTGTTCCAGCTGAGAGAGGCGTTCTTGGATACGGCGAGCGATGTATACACCGCGCGTCTTGATCCCCACCAGCACAATCTGGCTTAAATCTTTGTTTCGTTCAATGATTTCGTAGGTGATCCGGGTAATGGCCCGTTTCATCGTCAAATCATCAACGACTTCTTTGGTTTTCATTCAGTCCTCCTTAGTTGTAAAAGAAAAACCTCCTTTTTCAAGGAGGTTCAGCAAATGAATGGTCTAAGAGGATAGAGTCTCGCCCTATGGTCCTAGCCATTGTTTTTCACAGTCTCCTTGCCTGCCTCACGGGACAGGATTAAAGGATTTATTTAATTGAGATAACTATATCACAGTTTCAAACGACATGCAAGAAAAAACTCAACATTTTTCAAAAAAATTTAAAGATATGACTTTTCGTCTGAATAATGTTCGGTTTTTACTAAAAAACAGCCTATTTTCGCTTGATATTTTTGATCCCATAGAGTACATAGCCAGCCAAGAGATAGGCGATAAAGATGATCACCACCCATTTGCCAACAAAAGCCCAGCCGTATTTATTGACATTGATAAAGAAATAAGCAAAAGGACTATCTTTTGCACCTGGAATCGGCCACTTCAGGACCAAACCATTGAGAAGGGCAAAGAGCATATAAGCAAGGGGAATCAAGGTCCAAAGGAAAGGATCGAGCTTACGGTATTGCTTGGCTTTATCAATCACTAGGGTATCAAAGAAGAACATCAAAGGAACGATGTAATGACAAAGGAAGTTTTCTAAACGATAAAACTTCTCTGGTGTCGCAAGAGGCGCTAACATAAAGTGGTAGATGACAAAGGTAATCATAATAGCCATGGTCACCGCCCCCTTCAAGCGAAGATAGCCCTGGGTCTGGGTCGAACGACCACGAAGCATGCGCCAGACCATGTCTCCCATGAAGAACATGACCAACATGTTAGACAAAATGGTGTAATAAAGCATCATACCAAAGCCACCATGCTTGGTCAGTTGCAGATAAACGCCGAGCACACTTAAGATAAACAATAGAAAACGATAGCTAAACAATAGTTTGAATTTCATAGTATTCTCCTGAAAGAAAAGGGGCTAGGCCCTTCAGATAATCAGGAACTTTCCTTAAGTGAAGACGGACGTCAGCGAACTTCTTCGAAGTTCCATGACTTAGTTTTGAACCCAAAGTTTCAAAACTCCCGAGTACTTGAAACGATATTGTTTCAAGTACTTTTCTCACAGCGGAAAGTTCCTTATAAACTTAAACAACTCTATTAATTTGTATACTTTATATAGAACTATTTCTTCTTATCTTTAGATCTTCTTCACAAATTCTGATTTGAGTTTCATTGCGCCAAAGCCATCAATCTTACAATCGATGTTGTGGTCTCCTTCAACGATACAGATGTTTTTCACGCGCGTTCCTTGTTTCAAATCCTTCGGTGCACCCTTGACTTTCAAATCTTTGATCAAGGTCACTGTATCGCCATCAGCCAATTTGTTTCCGTTGGCGTCAATCGCTACGACACCCTCTTCTTCTTCGACCTCAGCTGGGTTCCATTCATAAGCACACTCTGGACACACCAAGAGGGCTCCATCTTCATAGACGTATTCAGAATTACATTTTGGACAGTTTGGTAAGTTATTCATGTTTATCTCCTTATTCAAATTAACTTTCATAGTATACCATGAAAGCGAAAATTTGACAAATTCTGCTCGACTGTATAAAAAGGAGGCAACTTGGCCTCCTTAAATAGATGATATCTTTCAATCTTCCTGCAATTCTTGAATGTCTTGAATCACGCGCACGCCTGCTTGATTCTTCTCGCGCAATTCAGCATCAGAGTATGGGAAGGTATTGATCAAGATACTCTCCATCCCGACACTTTGGGCAACAGCAACATCTGTTGTAAAGTCATTCCCCACCATGACCGTTTTCTCAGGGTTCAACTGGTGTTCTTTGATGACTTTCAAGAGGAACTCTGGCTGAGGTTTGCGAATACCTGCATCTGATGACAAGTAAATGGCATGGAAAAGTTCTCTCAAGCCTACTAAATCAATCTCAGGATTGGTAAAATCTGCTTGGGCATTGGATAAGAGATAGATCCGGCAACCTGCAGCTTTCATATCCTCTAATACTTCTTTCGTGTGAGGATAAAGCTCCAATCGTTTGCGAGAAAGGACACGGAAAGTCCGTGCAATCAAACGTCCCCACTCTTTGAGGTGGGTAACACTGTTTCCACTTGGATGACTTTCTAGATACAATTGCACAAAAATGACTGTCAGATCAATCTCAGGATGGTCAACTTGTTTTTCCTTGGCCAAGTCTTCTTCAGCTTGTTGCACCAACTCTCTATAACGCAGGTGCAGACATTCTCCTGTGTAACTTGCCCCGTAGGATTGGTAGATCTGAGCCATAGTATCCCATAAGACTGGACTGTCCTCATCAGTTTCGATGTCGACCAAGGTTCCATAAAAATCAAAAATATAATTTTTAAATGCGTACTTGTACGGATTCATCTCTCACTCCCGTAACAAACATCGTAAAGGTTGCCTTGCAGACATTGACACCGTCTTGATTGGTAATATCCACATCCACAACTCGAGTCGTCCGTCCACTGTGGACACACTCACCATGGATCGTGAGGACATCACCCAGACGCCCTGCTTTCAAGTAATTGATGGAGGATTGCAAGGTCACACCATCGACCCCCTGAGAAATCACGACCAAACCACTGATCTGGTCACACAGGGTAAAGAGATAGCCTCCATGCGCATTTCCATAATAATTGAGAGATGATTCAACGACCTTGGTTGACACCACTACATGGCCATCTCTCATCTTTTCGATTTCGTAATTTTCAAATGCAGCAATTGCATCAAAGTGAAAATCTTTCATATACTTGCCACCTTTTCTAGCATCTTTTCAACTCCTCTATCATACTACAATTAAGGAGTAGATACAAGCGAAGGAGCAATTCCTTAGAAACAGAAAAGGAGACTCCAACTAAGTAAGAAGACGATACTAGGAACAATGTATTTTCGTGGGTGCTTCCAACATTCCCTCTTTAAATTCCATTTTCTTAAAGGGAAATAGATTTCAATAAGTAAGTGCAAAAAAGCTTCCACTACTGCTAGAATCATGACTCCTAGTAAAAATAGAATCCCCAAGTCAGGCATGACCTCCATTTTTAATAATAGAGCAACAAATAGATTCACAGCTAAGAGATAAGTCAGCAATACACGGTAATACATCAAGTAAAAGAACCAACTCTTAGGAAGGGACTTAACATGATCAATCAAATCTTTATCCGCGGAAATGAGGGTGGTTAATGGCGTATTGACAGAAGCCATCGTTAAAAGAATGATGATTTTTAAAGGAGCATCATAATCCTGTATCAGAATGAGAAGGAGGAATATGAGAGTAAAGACAAAATTGATGGAAAAATAGCGCTCTTGAAACAAAGAAATCCAAAAATAATTGCCACTTCTTCCCTTTGCGACGAGCAACTGATCATTTTTTGAAATCGCGACCAGGTCCTCATTTTTAAAAATTAAGACAGCAAGGAGGACTGACAGTAAGATCATATAGGACACTTGTTGGACCCATAAAGAAGAGACTGTGAGAACAGTTGTTACAAAAATGAGCACCCCTCCTAGAAAACTGGGCCTTGTATTGAACTGGATAAAGACATAAAAAACACTCAATACCACCAGTAAAGATAGGAGGACAAGCTTAAAGGATTGTGGCAGGTCTAACTTGATTCCCAAAAAGAGGATCAATAACAGCACGCGCTCTAACAAATTGAGAAGAAAGGTTACAGTCAGAAAAGAACCTTTGAAACGATTGAGAGACAACGGAAGCTGGTAATAGGCCTGGACCCTGTCCATCGAAAAGTAGGAATACAACAATTGAAAGGTTGATAGTGCAGTGACAATAGCCGTACTGATCAATAAGACTTGAAAGCTCGTAGAAAATTTGCCCCCAACAACATGGTAATAAAGAGCAAAGGCTAAGGAAGTCAAGAACAAGAAGAACCGATTTTTGGATACCAAATCTCTAAAAATTGCTAGTAGCATGCTCTACCCCCTTTGACGATTGACGTCATGAAACCAATCTTCTAAATTCGATTCGATCGCGTCTAGGTGACCATCTTCAATAGTATAAGCTGTATCACAGACTCGAACGATACTTTCTGCGATATGCGAACTCATCAGAATAGCGCCTTCTTCTTTATACTGCAATAGCAAACCATATAGAAATTCTGTCGCATCAAAATCAAGACCATCAAATGGTTCGTCCAAAATAAGGAGGGGAGGTTTGAGATAAAAAGCTGTGATCAAGAAGACTTTCTTCTTATTTCCCGTTGACAAACTACCGATATCGGTGTTGAGAAATTCTTCAAAATGAAAACCTGAGATCAGGTCCTGCAATAACGTTTCATCTCTCTTTCGATGATACAAACGACAGACAAAATTAAAATAATGAACAAAATCCCAGTTTAAAAAACTATTGTTTTCAGTAAAAACTGTATAGGTACGGCTCTTATAGAAATTCGTATGAAAAGAGGTCACCTTATCTTCTATAGTAACAGTCTCAACTGCGTACTGCCGATGATCAAAAACACTACTTAAAGCTTTTAGCAAGGTTGTCTTCCCAGCTCCATTTCGACCAATCAACCCTACTACAGAACGATTGAGTACAAGCAAATTCGTGTCTTTTATAACGGGCTTGTCTTTTTTATACCAAACATTTAGCCCCTTGATGTTTAAACACTCACTCTTCATCGACGCACTCCTTTATAAAGGTAAGAAGCCCCAACTAAAAGCAACAGCAAAGCGTATAACCACTCCTTTTGAAAGGCAAAGACTAAGGCACCGATCAAGAAGCAAATTCCTATAAGGATTCTAAATTGTAATTTCATATCTTGCCTTCTTTCTATTCACAGTATGAAAGATTACAATTGTATTTTATTCTTATACTATAGTACTTTTTTAAAGCAGATTCAAGCACTAATGGAACATTCTAAATGCTTTAAGCAACATTTTATCTTTGAAGAGAAAAAAGAACTAGATACCTCTAGCCCCTTTACTTAAAATCTTAATTTTTCCCAGTCGTCGTCTGTCCGTTTGCGATAATAGTACTCGGATAAATCTGAGTCTTCCATCACTTCCAGCAGAGGAAGCATGTCGTAGGACAAGTCCAACTTTTCTAATTGGTCCTTCTCAACCCAAGAAACTTCTCCTTCATCAGACGATCTTAGCTGACCTTTGAATTCTGTTGCCTTGTAGCAAAAGACAATATAGCGGCCTCCCTCTTCTGGCTCCCAGTCTTTGACTGCGACGAGTTTTGGATCTGCAATTGTCAGTCCTGTCTCTTCGTAGACTTCACGAATGACGGATTCTACAAGGCTTTCTCCTTCTTCGATATGGCCACCTGGAAAAGCATAGCCAGCCCAGTGAGTCTTTTCAGGTGAGCGGTATTGGAGGACTACTTTCCCATTTTCAAGATCTTCGACCATGCAAAGATTGCACAGTATAGTAGGCGTTGTACGTGACATATATTTCCTTTCTATGGATTTACCATCCATCTTCTCTGTATTTCACTTCTAGCTTCATGATGAAGGGATTGACCAGTTCATAGTAATCACGACTCCGTATAGGGATCGCTCCATGTGGGATTTCAACATAATTCCCTCGTATTTCCGAATTATGATGGATTGGAGGGATTATGGTATTAGTTGAATCTGTAAAAGACACTTGGAGAATGAACCAAATGAAAAATGCTAGAATGACACTCAAAAATTGTAAGATTAGATGAAAAAACTTGAACTCTCTCTTTTTATAAAAGATAGACCAAAGATGGAAAAAAAGAACTAGAAATAAGAAATCAAACCAGAGACAACTAAGTAGAGGGGTAAATGATAGACCCAAAAAAACTAGTATTACTTCAATAACGAAAAAAGCTAAGAAGAATAAATAAAACATTTTAAAACCATTTAACTGCTTTAGCATAGAGAAGTCCCCCTAATTTAGAAAAGATGTAACTAACTAGATTATAAAGCTAATCCATAACTACGTCAATGTGCATTGATTGATACCTTCACTTGAGATTTTTAACTTCCGTTTCTGGTGGTTGCAAATCTCAAGGGACAAAAAACTCCACATTCAGGCTTGAAAGTAGAGTTCTTGCCTTAAATAATGATCAGTAGAATATGAACCCCCAAACGTAACCAATGATCAATGAGAGGCGTTTCCGGATTACTATTTTTGCTATCTAAGAATAGGCTAAGAGATAACAAAAGCAAAGCAAGGGCAATAACTATTTTAAGAGATAGCATCATACCTCCAATAGCAAGAGCAGCTAGAAAGCCAAAAAATGGCAATGGACTAAATAAAAATGCCAAAAATCTGAAATAGAACATAAACAAAGAGAGAATCAATAGGCCGTAAACAATCACCTTAGTAAAAATAGAGACCCTTTTTCCTTCATTTTTCATTTTGGATAGTGAAAAAACGACATAGATCATATAGATAAATAGCAGCATATTGAATCATCCCTATGTTTTATAGATTATATTAATAGTTTAACTAAAACCTATTCAAAATACAACTAAAGACCCTAACTTATGAGAACAAACTAACTTTTGATCAGAGTTTTTTCACTTCTGCTGCTATCTTTTGGAGATGGTGTTCCCGCATGCTAGCGGTATTCACATCCCGTCCGAGTTCTCCCAAGATGCAGACGCGCTTGGTTTTAATCCCACAGTGGTTCAAGACGGCATTTTTCAAAACAGAGATACCATAACTATCCGGAATGTTGAGAGGACCTGAAAAGATCTTGTACCACCAAGTAGGCGCCATGGAGGTCGCATAAATACTGGCGGTTTTGCCTTTAAGCAACTTCTTGAATTGCTTGCCTCTAAGGTAATTCCAGATGAAGCTTCCTTGATCATTGGCTGAGTATGCAATCCCTGGTGTAAAGACCCGGTCGATCCAGCCCTTCATAAGGCTCGGCATACTACTCCACCAGATGGGATAAACAAAAATCAGGTGATCCGCCCACTGGATTAATTCTTGGGAACGAAGAATAAAAGGATCTTCCTCCATCCGCTTTCGATAGCCGTAGCGAAGGACTGGATCAAAGTCCTCATCATTGAGACTGATCACTTTAAGCTCGTGGCGATTTGGATCAATATTCTCTACAATGGTTTGAAAAATAGCCTGACAGTAACTTTCCTTATCCGGATGCCCATTGATGATTAGAATTTTCATTCTTCCCTCCTACTAATCCAAAGCCTTCACTTCCAACATCATATCGCGGATCTGTGCTGCCAATTCGAAATCAAGCACTTCGACGGCTTCTTGCATTTGGCCTTGCAGTTTCTTGACCAGTTCCTTACGCTCTTGGCGGTTGAGACTAGTGATATCCACTTCCTTATCCTCTTCCTTGGCCACAGCCTTGGTAACAGAGATGAGATCACGGATTTCCTTTTTGATGGTTTGTGGCACAATGCCATGCTCTTCATTATAGGCCATCTGGATCTGACGACGGCGGGCCGTTTCATCGATGGCTTTTTGCATAGATTGGGTCATGGTGTCCGCATACATGATCACGTGACCCTCACTATTACGGGCTGCACGACCGATAGTCTGGATGAGACCCCGCTCATTACGGAGGAAGCCTTCCTTATCCGCATCGAGAATGGCAACTAGACTAACTTCTGGTACGTCAATCCCTTCCCGAAGAAGGTTGATACCGACCAAGACATCAAAGACACCCAAACGCAAATCACGGATAATCTCCGTCCGCTCCAATGTTTTAATGTCCGAGTGCATGTATTTGACCTTGACGCCCATTTCCTTGAAGTAGTCGGTCAAATCTTCTGCCATCTTCTTGGTCAAGGTAGTGACAAAGGTCCGCTCTCCACGTTCTACACGCGCATTGATCTCACCCAAGAGATCGTCCATTTGTCCCATAGTCGGACGCACTTCCACCTCGGGATCGAGTAGACCTGTCGGACGAATGATTTGCTCGATGACGGTATCCGTTTGTTCCATCTCATAGTCACCTGGTGTCGCAGACACATAAACGATCTGGTGGACATGGCTTTCAAACTCCTCACGACGCAGTGGTCTGTTGTCCAAGGCAGATGGCAAACGGAAACCATAGTTGACCAGCATTTCCTTGCGTGAGCGGTCTCCATTGTACATACCCTTGATTTGGCCCATGGTCATGTGACTTTCATCGATCATGATGAGGAAATCTTCAGGGAAGAAGTCAAGAAGGGTGTACGGCGGCTCTCCTTCACTCCGTCCGTCCATATGACGGGAGTAGTTTTCGACGCCATTAGTGTAGCCCATCTCTCGCAACATTTCAATATCATACTCAGTCCGTTGTTTCAATCGCTGGGCTTCTAAGAGCTTACCTTCTTTTTCAAAGACTTTTAACTGCTCTTCTAGTTCCGCCTGAATTTTGGCAATGGCTACTTCCATATGGTCGTCATTGGTCACGAAGTGAGTGGCAGGGAAAATGGCTAAGTGGTCCACATCTCCTAGAACTTGGCCCGTCAAAGCTTCAATCTCACGAATCCGCTCAATTTCGTCCCCGAAAAACTCAACGCGAAAGGCATGTTCATCACGGGAAGCTGGGAAAATCTCGACCACATCCCCACGGACACGGAATTTCCCCCGTTGAAAGTCGATGTCATTGCGCTCGAACTGGATATCCACCAAGTCGTTCAGCAGTTTATCGCGAGAAATCTCGAGACCTGGGCGCAAACTGACCACGCTGTCGGAATATTCCTTAGGCGAACCCAATCCATAGATACATGAAACAGACGCGACTACAATAACGTCATTTCGTTCTAAAAGAGCGGAGGTTGCTGAGTGACGAAGCTTGTCAATCTCATCATTGACCGAACTATCTTTTTCGATATAGGTATCGCTCGATGGCACATAAGCTTCTGGCTGGTAGTAATCGTAGTAAGAGACGAAATACTCGACCGCATTTTCAGGGAAAAATTCCTTAAACTCCCCATAGAGCTGGCCCGCTAGCGTTTTATTGTGGGCGATGACCAGAGTCGGCTTATTGACTTGGGCGATGACCTGACTCATAGTATAGGTCTTCCCCGTACCAGTTGCCCCCATCAAGATTTGGGCCTTTTCGCCACCTTCGATGTTATCCACCAACTGTTCAATGGCCTGCGGTTGATCCCCAGACGGTTGGTATTTGGATACTAGTTTAAATTTGTTGTCTGTTACTCTATTAATCATCTCTTTGTCCTCACATATATAGACCTTATTTTACCATAAATCACCAGAATTCTCTGAGATGAGGAATGAAGAGAGAAGACAACATATTACAGAACGATCTATTAAATTGGTACATGAGCGAATTACAATCTAATTAATTGGACACTCATTAGCATAAAAACTAAACAAGACTCTCGCAATTACTTCGAAAGTCTTGTCTTTTATTCTAAAACCATGCAATACGTAACAAGAGGCTGGGACAAAAGTCATAGCCTCTTAATTGTTTTTGGATTGTCGAGCAAGACGCAGTGGTTGAGTGGGCTCTACTATGCTGATTTCATCAACTTTTACAGCCCTACTCAACTGTGCGGAGGTGGGACGACGAAATCGAATTCTAACGAATGACC
>NZ_JUPI01000037.1 GCF_001074805.1 Streptococcus parasanguinis
AATAACGTTTCAGGCACTCGGAATTATTGAGACCTTAGGCTCAATAATTAGTCATGGAACTTCAAAGAAGTTCGCTGACGTCCGTACTCACCTAAGGAATGTTTTTGGTATAACTTTGTCTTCAATCTGAAAGGAATGGGAGACAACTCCCATTCCTTTTTGGCACTTTCTTGATGCTTAATTCAAGGCCATGCTCACGTAGTTTAAAATAAAGAGAACATCTAGGATCCAGATCATGCTGTGCACTTCTTTGGCTTCTCCTTTAACCACTTTCACTAAGCTATAGGTGATAAATCCAGCAGCGATCCCTTGAGTAATCGAGTAGCTGAAGCCCATAAAGATAGAGGTGAAGAAGGCAGGAACTGCTTCTGACATATCTTCCCAATGGATATTTTTCAAGCCACTCAACATCATGATCCCAACAACAATCAAAATTGGAGCTGTAGCAGCGGTCGGTACAATCGCCAACAAAGGACTAAAGAGACTTGAAATAGCAAAACAGATCGCTACAACCAAGGCTGTCAGACCAGTTCGTCCACCAGCTCCAATACCGGCTGCAGATTCAACATAAGTCGTTACGTTTGAAGTTCCTGCAATGGCTCCGACTGAAGTCGCTACAAGGTCTGAATAGAGGGCCTTATCTAATTTCGCTGATTGATGGTTTTCCCCATTTGTCGCAACAATCCCAACTTTTTCACCCGTACCGATTAAAGTTCCAATTGTATCAAAAATATCAGTCAAAGAGAAGGCTAAAATTGCCATTAAGGTCTCAGGTAAACGAGACGTATTGGAAATCAACGAACCCAATCCTTTCGATCCCAAAGCTTGACCAAAGATCGTGCCTAAATCATTAAAGGCAGCTCCTAGATGGTTACTTGCAAAGTCAATTTTAGTGATATCAACAACATGGATGAGAATTCCAAGCACAGTCGTTACTAAGATAGAAAGGATAATCCCTCCCTTAATCCCTTTGACAACAAAGAAAATAGTAATTGCAAGACCAACAAGAGCCAAGAGGACCGCCGGATTGTTAAAATCAACCAATCCAGGAACAGCAGATGCATTGGCTGAGATCGTTGCATTCGCCTTATCTGCTCCTTCCCCGACCACTGTATAAGTATGAGGGTCAATCGTGAATTTTAAAAATCCTGCATTCTTAATCCCAACATAGGCCAAGAAAATCCCGATCCCCGCTGAAATAGCAGAGCGAAGAGCAGTCGGAATCGATTCGATGATCATCTTCCGAACTTTTGTCAATGTGATAATCAATGAAATCACACCACAAATGAAGACCATTCCCAAAGCTTCCTGCCATGAGTAGCCCATACCAAATACAACGGTAAAGGTAAAGAAGGCATTCAAGCCCATCCCAGGTGCTTGTGCATAAGGTAAATTGGCATAAAAAGCCATCATCAAGGTCCCGACAACGGATCCAATAATCGTTGCAAGGAAGACTCCTTGAGCTGGCATACCTGTTTGTGACAACATTTGAGGGTTTACGAAGAGGATATAACTCATCGCAAAAAAGGTTGTCAAACCAGCAAGAACCTCTGTTCGAACAGTGGTTCCATGTTCTGAAAGTTTAAAAAACTTATCCATTTCAGAATAAACTCCTTTTTCATCATTCTCGCTCCCAATCAATTTGCGAACGTTATTTTTATTTTACCAAAAGATCTTTCGCCTTTCAAGAAATCCTACTTCTCTTCTCGATTTTTGAGCGCTTTTCCGATTTTTCTGATATAATGGTCTCATTCTTCTCGAAAGGAACTGAAATATGCATAAAAAGATGATCGCTCTAGATCTAGACGGCACTCTCTTAAATTCCGAAAGCAAATTGAGCGACTTTACCATTGATACGATAAAAAAAATTAGTGCTCTTGGCCATAAAGTTATTATTACAACAGGCCGCCCCTACCGTATGGCACATACCTATTACAAACAACTAGAGCTAGATACTCCGATGATCAATTTTAACGGCTCCCTTACGCATCTACCTGAGAAAAAATGGGCAGATGAACAATGTTTGACTTTAGATAAAAAATACCTGTTAGATATGGTCGCAAACCGAGACACTATCCAAGCGGACTTTATAGCAGGCGAATACCGCAATAAATTCTTTATTACCGATCCAAATGAGCACGTTGCAGATCCTAAATTATTCGGGATTGAATCTTTCCAACCAGAAAATCAATTCAATCCCGAGCGGGTAACGAGCGACCCAAACTGTATTCTCTTTCAAACGAAAGCGGAAGACAAATATGCTCTGGCAGATGAAATGAATCGTCATTATGACTACAATCTGTCTATCAATACTTGGGGTGGTCCCTTAAATATTCTGGAATGCAATCCCAAAAATGTGACCAAAGCATCTGCTCTGACCTACCTTCTAGATAAACTCAATATGGACCAGAAGGATTTGATTGCCTTTGGGGACGAGCACAATGATACTGAGATGCTAGCTCTTGCTGGCCATGGATACGCCATGAAAAATGCTAGCTCCGTCCTCCTCCCTTATGCAGACTCCATCACAGATTTCACCAATAACGAAGACGGGGTCGCGCGTCAACTCATTCAATTATTCTTATAATAGGAACAGACATGAGTTATCCCCTCATGTCTTTTTCTTCGCCAAATCCTTAATCGGTTAATCAATACCCTTCTTTTTTTCCATTTTTTTATTGTTCAATAGATAAGTTTGTGATATTATTAACATAGTTATTAAAGAAGCGTTTTCAAAAAAATGCTAAATCGCTTCTCGTTCACTTAAGGAGGAACAAAATGAAAGCTGTTGTTGTTAATCCAGAAGGTACTGGTGTTGAAATCGTTGCAAACAAAGACATGCGTCCACTGGAAACAGGGGAAGCTCTTGTTCAAATCGAATACTGTGGTGTCTGCCACACTGACTTGCACGTTGCTCATGGAGACTTCGGTAAAGTTCCAGGCCGTGTTCTTGGACACGAAGGAATCGGTATTGTTAAAGAAGTTGCTCCAGATGTTAAGAGCCTAAAAGTTGGGGATCGTGTCAGTGTCGCATGGTTCTTCGAAGGATGTGGAACTTGTGAATACTGTACAACTGGTCGTGAAACCCTTTGCCGTACTGTAAAAAATGCTGGTTACTCTGTTGATGGAGGAATGGCTGAACAATGTATCGTTACTGCAGATTACGCAGTGAAAGTACCTGAAGGATTAGATCCAGCCCAAGCTTCTTCTATTACCTGTGCAGGTGTTACAACTTACAAAGCCATCAAAGAAGCCAAAGCTGAACCAGGACAATGGATCGTTAT
Organism: Streptococcus parasanguinis; assembly: GCF_001074805.1. GTDB lineage: Bacteria > Bacillota > Bacilli > Lactobacillales > Streptococcaceae > Streptococcus > Streptococcus parasanguinis_A. The sequence goes on from NZ_JUPI01000037.1 coordinate 3,285, forward strand.
CTATGGAGCTGGTGGACTAGGAAACTTGGCTGTTCAATATGCTAAGAAAGTCTTCAACGCACATGTCATCGCTGTCGATATCAACAATGATAAACTAGAATTGGCGAAAGAAGTTGGTGCAGACTTTGTCATCAACGGTCGCGAAGTTGATGATGTCCCAGGATTGATCAAAGAAAAAACAAATGGTGGAGCTCACTCTGCTGTCGTAACAGCTGTTTCTAAAGTAGCTTTCAACCAAGCAGTAGATTCTGTTCGTGCAGGTGGCCGCGTGGTCGCAGTTGGTCTTCCTTCTGAAATGATGGACCTCAGCATTGTGAAAACTGTATTAGATGGTATCCAAGTCATTGGTTCTCTTGTAGGAACTCGTAAAGACTTGGAAGAAGCTTTCCAATTTGGAGCAGAAGGCTTGGTAGTCCCTATCGTTCAAAAACGTCCAGTAGAAGATGCTGTCAAAGTCTTTGACGAAATGGAAGCTGGAACCATTCAAGGACGTATGGTACTTGACTTTACAAACTAAACAACTGAACCTACAGGACTAGCCCAGTTGGGCTAGTCTTTTTGAGTGCTCTCAATCACTCTTATTTACAATTTATTATATATTTATTTTTGTTTTCGAGAATATCGTTTGATTCTCGGAATCTTTTCATTGAGAACAAAATCCTATAAAACATATCTATTATTGATTTTTTAAGCATCAACAAGTAATAAACAAAATTCATTCAAGAGCATTCTTTTTCTATCTAACGATAATTTAATATAATAAATCAATGTTTTTACATCGAGATTTTGATAGAAAAATTGACTTAAGTGTGGAAACGATTTATAATAAAGTAGCTTAAAGTTTTCTTAAACTGAAAGTCAAACAAATTTTATAAGGAGGAATGTCAATAATGAGTATTGGTATCATTATTGCTAGCCACGGTGAATTTGCAGCTGGAATCCACCAATCCGGCTCGATGATCTTTGGGGATCAAGAGAAAGTTCAAGTGGTTACGTTCATGCCAAGTGAAGGCCCGGATGATCTCTATGCTAAATTTAATGCAGCTGTTGCCGCATTTGATGCAGAAGATGAAGTCTTGGTTTTGGCTGACCTTTGGAGTGGTTCTCCATTTAACCAAGCAAGTCGCGTCATGGGAGAAAATCCAGATCGTAAATTTGCGATCATCACAGGATTGAACCTTCCGATGTTGATTCAAGCTTATACAGAACGGTTGATGGATGCAAATGCCGGCGTTGATCAAGTCGCTGCAAACATCATCAAGGAAGCAAAAGACGGTGTCAAAGCCCTTCCAGAAGAATTGAATCCTGTTGAAGAAGCTAGTACAGCCGCTGCTGCTCCTGTAGCCCAAGCTGCTATTCCAGAAGGAACGGTTATCGGAGATGGAAAACTCAAGATTAACCTTGCCCGCTTAGATACACGTCTTCTTCATGGACAAGTCGCAACTGCTTGGACACCTGATTCAAAAGCCGATCGGATCATTGTTGCTTCAGATTCTGTTGCCAAAGATGAACTCCGTAAGGAATTGATCAAACAAGCGGCACCAAATGGTGTGAAAGCAAACGTTGTCCCAATTCAAAAATTGATCGACGTTGCTAAAGATCCACGTTTTGGAAATACCCATGCTTTGATCTTATTTGAAACACCTCAAGATGCTCTTCGCGCCATCGAAGGTGGTGTTCCGATTAAAACCTTGAACGTTGGTTCAATGGCCCACTCAACTGGTAAAACCATGGTTAACAATGTGTTATCAATGGATAAAGATGACGTGGCTACATTTGAAAAAATGCGTGATCTTGGAGTAGAATTTGACGTCCGTAAAGTGCCAAATGACTCTAAGAAAGATTTGTTTGACTTAATTAACAAAGCTAACGTTCAATAATCGATTACTTACGAAAGGATTTTAAACATGTCTATTATTTCTATGGTATTAGTGGTCGTTGTTGCCTTCTTAGCAGGTCTTGAAGGTATCCTTGACCAATTCCAATTCCACCAACCCCTTGTTGCTTGTACCTTAATCGGTTTGGTAACAGGTAATTTGACTGCTGGCATTATGCTTGGTGGTTCACTTCAATTTATTGCACTTGGGTGGGCAAACATTGGTGCCGCAGTTGCACCCGATGCTGCCCTTGCATCTGTCGCTGCTGCCATCATCATGGTACTTGGGGGAGACTTCAGTACAAAAGGAATCGCTGTCGCTCAAGGTGTCGCTATTCCACTTGCAGTTGCTGGTCTTTTCTTGACCATGATCGTCCGTACCCTTTCCGTTGGTTTGGTTCACACTGCCGACGCTGCTGCTAGAAAAGGGGATATCAAAGGTGTAGAACGCGCTCACTTTGTGGCCCTTCTTCTTCAAGGTCTTCGTATCGCCATTCCTGCAGCCCTCTTGTTGATGATTCCTGCTGAAACTGTCAAAACTGCTCTTGAACAAATGCCAAAATGGCTCTCTGATGGAATGCAAATCGGTGGTGGTATGGTTGTAGCCGTTGGTTATGCCATGGTTATCAACATGATGGCGAGCCGTGAAGTATGGCCATTCTTTGCCATCGGTTTTGCTCTTGCAGCCGTTAGCCAATTAACTTTGATCGCTCTTGGAGCAATCGGTGTTGCCCTTGCCTTGATCTACCTTACTCTTTCTAAGAAAGGTGGCAATGGAGGTGGCGGTGCCGCTACTTCTAACGATCCAATTGGCGACATTCTCGAAGACTATTAAGAAAGGTGTGACACTATCATGACTGAAAAATTACAATTATCTAAATCAGATCGTCAAAAAGTTTGGTGGCGTTCAACCTTCTTGCAAGGTTCTTGGAACTATGAACGCATGCAAAACTTGGGTTGGGCTTACTCATTGATCCCAGCTATCAAAAAACTCTACACGAAGAAAGAAGACCAAGCGGCTGCTCTTGAACGTCACATGGAATTCTTCAACACTCACCCATACGTTGCCGCTCCTATCATCGGGGTAACACTTGCTCTTGAAGAAGAAAGAGCAAACGGTGCTGCGATTGACGATGCTGCCATCCAAGGGGTTAAAATTGGTATGATGGGTCCTTTGGCGGGTATCGGAGATCCAGTATTCTGGTTTACAGTACGTCCAATTCTTGGGGCTCTTGGTGCATCACTTGCTGCGTCTGGTAACATCCTTGGCCCACTCATCTTCTTTATCGCATGGAATGCGATTCGTATGGCCTTCTTGTGGTATACGCAAGAACTTGGCTATAAAGCAGGTTCTGAAATTACCAAAGATATGTCTGGTGGGATCTTGCAAGACATCACCAAAGGAGCTTCTATCCTCGGGATGTTCATCCTTGCTGTCTTGGTAGAACGTTGGGTATCTATTAAATTCATCTTTAATGTTTCTTCTGTCAAATTAGACGACAAAGCTTATATCCACTGGGATAAACTTCCTGAAGGATACAAGGGTATCCAAGAAGCCTTCGCTCAAGTTGGTTCAGGCCTATCTCAAACACCTGAAAAAGTTACAACTTTCCAACAAAACTTGGATTCATTGATTCCTGGTTTGATGGGATTGCTTCTTACTTTTGCTTGTATGTGGTTGTTGAAGAAAAAAGTATCTCCAATCACTATCATCATCGCTCTCTTTGTAATCGGTGTATTAGCACACGTTGCTGGCTTGATGTAAGCAAAGATCAACTAAAAAGAAGGTTTCGGCCTTCTTTTTATTATGATATAATGGAGTGAACAGCAATACAGGAGGATCTCATGGCTCAATCATTGAATAAAACCGTTGAATTCCATACTACAGGGGTTTCTTACCTTGGAGTGGGGGGAAAGGTTGGTAAAATCCTAGTCGGGAATGCCGCTTTTGAATTTTATGCGGATGCTAATGTTGAAGACTACATCCAAATTCCCTGGAAAGAAATCGAGCGAATCGGAGCCAATGTATCCGGACGTAAAATTAGCCGCCATTTTGAAATCTATACCAGAGAATCAAAATTTCTCTTTGCTTCAAAAGACTCTGGAAAAATTTTAAAGATTGCTCGGGAACATCTGGGAAATGATAAAATTGTCAAACTTCCTACGTTGATCCAAATCATCACGGCTAAAATTAAAAATCTATTTGCAAAATAGGATCTTTTCTTGTATAATAGACGCAAACGGATAAGTAAGTTAAGAGGTTCTTTCAGAAAGTCTGCGGTTGCTGCGAGCAGATAGAAATCTTAATTGAAATTCTACCGTTTCTTTAAAATACAATATTGAATCAAGTGCACACCTGTGAAGTTGGATGGAACCGTGGCTCTGCCACTCCAACACTGTAACAGGTGTGTTTTTTGTTAAAGGAGAAGCTATGTTAGATATTAAACGAATTCGTACAGACTTTGATGCGGTTGCTAAAAAATTGGCAACACGTGGCGTAGATGCAGCTATTTTGAATGAAATGAAAGAAATCGATGCCAAACGTCGAGATATCTTAGTCAAAGTAGAAAATCTCAAAGCAGAGCGTAATACTGTATCTGCTGAAATCGCACAAGCTAAGCGCAACAAGGAAAATGCAGATGATAAGATTGCTGCCATGCAAACCCTCTCTGCAGAAGTCAAAGCATTGGATACAGAATTGGCTGAAATCGATACCAAATTAACTGAATTCACTACTACCCTTCCAAATATCCCAGCTGATAGTGTCCCTGTTGGAGCAGATGAGGATGACAACGTTGAGGTTCGTCGTTGGGGAACACCGCGCGAATTTGGATTCGAACCAAAAGCTCACTGGGATTTAGGAGAAGACCTTGATATCCTTGACTGGGAACGAGGGGCTAAAGTCACTGGTGCTCGTTTCCTCTTCTACAAAGGACTTGGAGCTCGCTTAGAACGCGCTATCTACAACTTCATGTTGGACGAACATGGTAAGGAAGGCTACACTGAAGTCATCCCTCCTTACATGGTCAACCATGATTCTATGTTTGGTACTGGTCAGTATCCAAAATTCAAGGAAGATACTTTTGAACTTAGCGATACCAATTATGTCCTCATTCCAACAGCTGAAGTTCCTTTGACAAACTACTACCGCGATGAAATTCTTGATGGGAAAGACCTTCCAATCTACTTCACCGCTATGAGTCCATCTTTCCGTTCAGAAGCTGGTTCAGCTGGTCGTGATACTCGTGGCTTGATCCGTTTGCACCAATTCCATAAGGTTGAAATGGTGAAGTTTGCTAAACCAGAAGAATCATATGATGAATTGGAAAAAATGGTTGTCAATGCTGAAAATATCCTTCAAAAACTGAACCTTCCATACCGTGTAGTAGCTCTCTCAACAGGAGACATGGGCTTCTCAGCTGCTAAGACTTATGACTTGGAAGTATGGATTCCAGCACAAAATACCTACCGTGAAATCTCAAGCTGTTCCAATACAGAAGATTTCCAAGCTCGTCGTGCGCAAATCCGCTACCGTGACGAAGCAGATGGTAAAGTCAAACTTCTTCACACTTTGAATGGTTCTGGATTGGCTGTTGGACGTACCGTCGCTGCTATTCTTGAAAACTACCAAAACGAAGACGGTTCTGTGACCATTCCAGAAGTCCTTCGCCCATACATGGGTGGCGCAGAAGTCATCGCACCAAAATAAAGTTTAAAAAAACTGAGTCTTGCAAATTGCAAGCTCAGTTTTTTTAATATTTACGAAAACGTTGGTAGCGTTGCTCCAGAAGATTTTCGAGAGGCAAGGCTTGTAAAACCTTTAACTCTTCCTGTAATTCCTTCTTCACGTTAGCCAGTAGTTCTCCATTTGAAAATCCATGCTCGGGAATCACCTTATCGACAATTTCCATATTTAATAATTCGTGAGAAGTAATCTTCATCAACTCTGCTGCTTCCATGGCACGACTTCCATCTTTCCAAAGAATAGAGGCGAAACCTTCTGGACTCAAGACTGCATAGATGGAGTTCTCAAGCATCCAAACCTTATCTGCTACAGCAAGAGCCAAGGCACCACCAGAGCCACCTTCTCCGATGATAATCGCGATAATCGGAACTTTTAAATCACTCATTTCCATGAGGTTGCGAGCAATGGCTTCACCTTGTCCTCGTTCTTCAGCACCAACACCAGGATAAGCACCCGCTGTATTGATAAAGGTCACAACTGGACGGCCAAATTTCTCTGCTTGCTTCATGAGGCGCAAAGCTTTTCGATAGCCTTCTGGATGTGGTTGCCCAAAATTACGTTTTAGATTATCTTGAAGATTTTTTCCTTTTTGGATTCCAACGACTGTAACCGTTTGATCGCCTAAGCGTCCAATTCCACCAATCACCGCACCATCATCACGGAAGTTTCGATCTCCATGTAATTCGATAAAATCATCAAAAATTCCTTGAGCAAAATCAAGCGCAGTCAATCTTCCTTGGTCACGTGCCTCTTTAATAATCTGTGTTATTTTACTCATGTTTACCTCCATGAAGGGCCAATAATTGTCCAACTGTTGCTCGGATTTGGCTTCTCTCCACGATCAAGTCTACAAATCCATGTTCTTGTAGAAATTCTGCTTTTTGGAAATCATCTGGCAATTTTTCACGCACAGTTGATTCGATCACGCGCCGACCGGCAAAACCAACCAAGGCTTGACTCTCTGCCATGATAATATCACCTTCCATAGCAAATGAGGCTGTCACCCCACCAGTTGTCGGATCTGTCAATACCGTCAAATAGAACAATTTTTCTTTGGAATGACGTTGAACAGCTGCAGAAATTTTCGCCATTTGCATCAAACTCACGATTCCTTCTTGCATCCGAGCGCCACCAGAAGCGGTAAAGAGAACAACTGGCAATTTTTCTTTTGTCGCAAATTCAAATAAACGAGTAATTTTTTCACCTACTACAGAACCCATTGAAGCCATGATAAAGTTGGAATCCATGATCCCAAGCGCAACTTTTTGCCCTTTAATCAAGGCAGTTCCAGTCAGGACAGCTTCATCCAGCCCTGTCATTTCCCGCACTGCTGCTAATTTCTTCTTATAATTTGGGAAATTCAAAGGATCTGTTGTTTCGATTCCTGTAAACATTTCTTCAAAGCTAGCTGGATCCACTGTCAACGCCAAGCGTTCTTTAGCAGAAATACGGAAGGTATAGCCACAATTCGGGCATACTCGTTCACTACCTAAATCCTTTTGGTAAATGGTATGTTTACAACCTGGGCATTGTGAAAATAGTTCATCAGGAACTTCAGGTTTTGGCTGAGGCTCCTTCCAGGCTGACCTATTCGGATTGATCCGAATATATTTATCTTTTTTAGAAAATAATGCCATTACTTACTCCTTATAATATGCTACAGTATCTGAAGCATTACTATAAAAGCCTGAAACTGTGAAGATGATGTTCATACTTCCCTCACAAGTCCAGGCTTTTTCATCATTCCTTATTATAATTTGGAAGGAATTGTTCCATCAAAAATGCAGTGTCATAATCACCAGCGATCACATGTGAATCTGAAATCAAATCCAACTGGAAACTGCTATTGGTTGTGACACCATCGATTTCCAACTCATAAAGAGCACGCTGCATTTTCATCAGTGCATCAAAGCGATTTTCACCATGGACAATGATCTTGGCAATCATACTATCATAGTATGGTGGAATCGTATAACCAGGATACACAGCAGAATCCACACGCAAGCCAACCCCACCACTTGGAAGATAGAGATTAGTGATCTTACCTGGGCTTGGTGCAAAGTTAAAGGAAGGATTTTCCGCATTGATCCGGCATTCAATCGCATGACCTTTAATGACAATATCCTCTTGAGTAACGAATAATTCTTGGCCAGCTGCGATTTTAATCTGTTCCTTAACGATATCAACTCCTGTTACAAATTCCGTGACAGGATGCTCTACTTGCACACGGGTATTCATTTCCATAAAGTAGAACTCACCCTTGCCTTCATCATACAAGAATTCAATCGTTCCAGCATTCTCATACCCAACTGATTCAGCAGCACGAACAGCAGCAGAACCAATTTGATTACGAAGAGTTTTTCCAATAGCAATTGAAGGGGATTCTTCTAAAACTTTTTGGTTATTTCGTTGAAGAGAGCAATCGCGTTCACCTAAGTGAATGACATGTCCATGCTGATCCGCTAAAATCTGTACTTCAATGTGGCGTGCCGGATAAATCACCCGCTCCATATACATGGCACCATTCCCAAAAGCAGCTTGAGCTTCTGAGGAAGCAGATTCAAAAGCAGCAACCAAATCTTCTGGTTTTTCAACCTTCCGAATTCCTTTACCACCGCCTCCTGCAGATGCTTTCAACATCACAGGGTAACCAATACGCTCTGCAATCTCGAGGGCTTCTTCAGCAGTATACACTTCACCATCTGATCCAGGAATAACAGGCACTCCTGCTTTGATCATCTGTTTACGAGCATTAATCTTATCCCCCATCATATCCATGACTTTAGCAGAAGGACCAATAAACTTAATGCCCACTTCCTCACACATGGTCGCAAATTTTGAGTTTTCACTTAAAAATCCAAAACCAGGGTGGATAGCTTCTGCACCTGTTAGAACAGCTGCAGACAAGACAGCACTCATATTCAAATAAGATTCTGTTGATTTAGCAGGTCCAATACAGACTGCTTCATCCGCTAGTAAGGTATGCAAGGCTTCTTTATCAGCAGTAGAATACACCGCAACCGTCTCGATGCCAAGTTCACGAGCCGCACGAATAATGCGCACTGCAATCTCACCACGATTGGCGATTAAGATCTTACGAAACATAGATAGGCCTTTCTTAATTTCCAATTGCAAAAGTAAGTGTCCCTGAAGCTGCAAGCTTACCGTCTACCTCTGCTTTCGCTTCAACAACAGCAATGGTTCCACGACGTTTGACAAAAGTAGCTGTCATCACCAGTTGATCTCCTGGAACGACTTGTTTTTTAAACTTCACCTTGTCCATCCCTGCATAAAAGACTAATTTCCCTTTATTTTCAGGTTTTGACAACTCTAATACACCTGCTGTTTGTGCCAAAGCTTCCATGATGAGAACACCTGGCATAACAGGATATTGTGGAAAATGTCCATTAAAAAATGGTTCATTAATTGTCACGTTTTTAATGGCAACAATCGTATCTTCGCTTGTTTCTATAACGCGATCCACCAAAAGCATTGGGTAACGATGCGGCAAAGCCTCACGAATAGCATTAATATCAATTGTCATTTGATTCGAACCAATCCTTTTCCAAATTCAACCATTTCTTCATTCGTTACCAAAATTTCAGTGACTACCCCATCTTTTGGTGCTGGGACTTCATTCATCACTTTCATGGCTTCGATAATCAAGAGTGTTTGACCCTTAGTGACCTTATCTCCTACAGATACAAAGGCTGGTTTATCCGGAGCTGGCGACAAGTAAGCCACCCCAACCAATGGACTTTCAACCACATCACCTTCTGCAGCCTGAGCTGGAGCAGCAACTGGTTCAGCCGCTACAGCTGGGGTTGCTGGTGCTTCAACAACAGGGGCTACTACAGGAGTTTGAGGAGTTGCTACCACTTCAACTGCAGGAGCAACCGGTGTAGCCGCAACTGAACTCGTTTGGTTTTTACTCAAATTCAATTCTTCGCCATTATTTTTATATGAGAATTCACGCAAAGTTGACGCATCAAATTGAGCCAACAAATCTTTGATTTCAGAAATATTCATGAATTAACCCTCCCAACGTTTAAAGGCCAGAACAGCATTGTGTCCTCCAAAACCAAAGGTATTTGAGATAGCGTACTGAATATCCGCTTCTTGACCTTCACCATAAACAACGTTTGCTTCGATATAGTCAGACAATTCTTTAGTACCAGCCGTTTTTGGTACAAAGCTATGACGAATCGCTTCGATGGTAGCAATCGCTTCAACCGCACCAGCAGCACCTAACAAGTGTCCTGTAAATGATTTAGTAGATGATACAGGAACTTCTTTACCAAGTACAGAAACAATAGCTCCGCTTTCACCTTTCTCATTAGCAGGTGTAGATGTACCATGCGCATTGACATAATCGACATCTTCAGGCTTGATACCCGCTTCATTGATCGCTAATTTAATCGCTTTAGCAGCACCTGAACCATCTGGTGTCGGTGTTGTCATATGGTAGGCATCACAGTTTGAACCGTAACCAACTATTTCAGCTAAAATATTAGCACCACGTTTTTGGGCATGTTCCAAACTTTCGATGACAAGAACCCCTGCACCTTCCCCCATCACAAAACCATTGCGGTCTTTGTCAAATGGAATAGATGAGCGTTCTGGGTCTTCCGTTGTTGAAAGGGCCGTAAGGGCATTGAAACCACCGATACCAATCTTAGTAATCGAAGCTTCAGCACCACCTGCCAAAACAACATCATGCATACCAAATTTAATTTCACGGAAAGCTTCACCAATTGCATCATTGGCAGAAGCACAAGCTGTTGTCACGGATTTACATACCCCTTGAGCCCCAATCTTAAGTGCGATATTTCCAGCACCCATGTTTGAAAGAGCTTTTGGAATAAACATTGGTTGGATTCTCTTCATCCCACGTTCATGCATCCGGATAATTTGATCTTCCAATTCTTGCAAACCACCGATACCAGATGATACAATCACACCTACACGATCGAGGTCTTCTTCTTCCATGTTCAAGCCTGAATTTTCAATAGCTTCCATCGCAGCATAGATTGCATACAATGAGTAAGTATCCATACGATTTTGATCTTTTTTTACAAAATATTTATCGAATGGGAAATCTTGAATTTCACCAGCATTAAAGACTGGAATTTCAGAAGCATCAAATTTCGTAATGGGCTTGATTCCAATTTTTCCTTCATGAAGGCTATTCCAGAACTCCTCTGGTGTATTTCCGATTGGTGAGGTTACACCGTAACCTGTAACAACAACACGATTTGTAGACATATATATTCTCCTTTTGTCGGATGGATATTTAAGTAAGTGATTTTCGATCAGTGAGCATTCATTATTGCATAGTCATTCCGCCATCAATGGCAATTGTTTGACCAGTTAAATATTCTTGACCTGCTAAGAAAGCCGCAACTTCTGCCACTTCTTCAGCTTGACCAATTCGTTTCATTGGCACTTGAGCTAGCATGGCATCTTTCATTTTCTCTGGAATAGCATCAGTCATATCTGATTCAATGAAACCAGGTGCAATGGCATTCACACGAACGCCACGAGCCGCAACTTCACGCGCTACTGATTTAGTGAAACCAATCAAACCAGCTTTTGAAGCCGCATAGTTCGCTTGACCGATATTCCCCATTAGACCAACAACAGAGGACATGTTGATAATGGCCCCTTGACGAGCTTTAGACATCGGTTTTAAGACAGCTTGAGTCATATTAAAGGCACCTGTCAAGTTGATTTTCAAGACCCGTTCAAAATCTTCTTCAGTCATTTTCAACATCAACTTGTCGTTTGTGATGCCAGCGTTATTGACCAAAACATCAACACTTCCAAGCTTTTCAATTGCTTCAGCTACCATACGTTGCGCATCTTCGCCATTAGAAATATCCCCAGAAATACCAACAACAGTCACACCATAGTCAGCAAACTGCGCAAGCAAGTCCTCAGAAATTTCAGAACGTCCATTTAGGACAACATTAGCACCGAGACTCGCAAATTTATGAGCCACAGCCAATCCAATTCCGCGTGTTGAACCTGTTACAAAAACATTTTTATTTTTAAGTTCCATCTTTACCTCGTTTTAAGCATTCAGAAGTGCATCTAGACTAGCCTGATCTTCGACGTTATGAGTTGGAAGAGTTTTATCAATTTTCTTCAAGAATCCTGACAAGACTTTTCCAGGTCCAATTTCGATGACCTCATCTACACCAAATTCTTGAATCGTAGCAATTGAATCATAGAAACGAACCGGTTCTTTTACTTGACGGGCCAAAAGTGCTTTCACATCTTCTGACTTCATGATAGTAGCTTCTGTATTCCCAACTAAAGGAAGATCAAAATCATTAAATGATACTTTTTCTAGTTCAGCCGCCAATTTTTGACTAGCAGATTCCAGTAAGGCTGTGTGGAATGGACCTGACACATTCAAAGGGATCAAGCGTTTGGCACCTGCTTCCTGCAATAGTTCCACAGCATAGTCCACAGCCGCAACCTCACCACCAATCACAATTTGTGCTGGCGTATTGTAGTTAGCTGGTGTTACTACACCCTTTTCGGATGCTTGTTGACAAATCTCCTCGATCAAACTTGGGTCTGTATTCATAACAGCAACCATTTTCCCACTTCCAGCGGGAGCTGCCGTTTCCATGAATTCACCTCGTTTCGCAACCAAAGCTACTGCATCTTCAAACGAAAGAGCTCCAGCCGCAACCAGGGCAGAATATTCCCCCAAAGAGAGACCGGCAACAATATCAGGAGTGATACCATTTTCTACTAAGAGACGATAAATGGCTACTGACGTTGTCAAAATAGCTGGTTGAGTATAGCGTGTCTGATTCAGTTTTTCTTCGTTAGAATCAATCAATTCACGCAAATCATAGCCTAGAATACGACTAGCCGTATCAAATGTCTCTTTAACAACGGGATAAGCCGCATACAAATCGCTCGCCATGCCCAATTTCTGAGCCCCTTGACCAGCAAATAAGAACGCACGTTTTGTCACTATCCTAATCCTTTCGACGTTTTTAGACGTTTACATCTGCCCAACGAGCAGCTTCTTCTTTAATCACCTTGGCAGCACCTGTGTAAAGGTCTTCCAAGATTTCTGCACATGTTTCTTCTTTACGAACAAGACCTGCAATTTGTCCAGCCATAACTGAACCATATTCCACATCTCCATCAACAACAGCGTTACGAAGGGCACCTGCACCAAGCTCTTCAATTTCCTCTTGAGTCTTCTTACCAGCCAAGAAATCTTTTTCAGCTTGGTTATATTCTGTAGCCAATTTATTCTTAATCGCACGAACTGGGTGTCCAACAACTGAGGCTGAAATAACAGTATCAATATCTTTAGCCTTCAAAATCTTATCTTTGAAGTTTTGGTGTGCATTAGATTCCTTAGCAACAGCGAAACGAGTACCAACCTGAACAGCTTCTGCTCCAAGCATAAGAACAGCAGCCATACCACGTCCATCTGCAACACCACCAGCACCAATAACTGGGATAGATACCGCATCCGCAACCTGGCGAACAAGTGCCATGGTTGTCAATTTACCAATGTGACCACCAGCTTCCATACCTTCTGCGACAACAGCATCAGCTCCAAGTTTTTCCATACGTTTAGCAAGTGCTACCGATGGAATAACTGGGATTACTGTAATTCCAGCTTCGTGGAAACGCTCCATATATTTACCTGGGTTTCCGGCACCTGTTGTAACAACCTTAACACCCTCTTCGATAACGAGGTCGACGATGTCATCTGCAAATGGTGACAAAAGCATGATATTAACACCGAATGGTTTGTCAGTGATTTGTTTTACTCTATCAATATTAGCTTTTACCACTTCTTTAGGGGCATTACCACCACCAATAATTCCGAGTCCACCAGCATTTGAAACGGCTCCAGCCAAGTCTCCATCAGCAACCCAGGCCATACCACCTTGGAAGATTGGATATTTAATATTCAATAGTTCAGTAATTCGTGTTTGCATTATACCTACCTCTTTTTTCGCTTAAGTAATAGTTTGAGTTTAAAAGATTGTTTCTTTGAGCCTCAAACTATTACCTAAACAAGAGAGAATATCTTTCGATACTCTCATCTATCATTATTTTGTTTTTTCTTCTACGTAAGCGACAAGGTCACCAACTGTAGACAATCCTTCTTCAGTTTCGATTTGGATGTCAAAAGCATCTTCAATTTCAGAGATAACTTGGAACAAATCCAATGAATCTGCTTCTAAATCTTCGAATGTAGATTCAAGAGTTACTTCTGATGGTTCTTTACCAAGTTCTTCAACGATAATTTCTTGTACTTTTTCAAATACTGCCATGATAGGCCTCCTTAAAAAATAATATATAAATTTTTAAAATGTGTTTCCACATGTTTAACTAGATTGTAACAAGAAGTGTGCCCCATGTCAAACCTCCACCGAATCCTGTCAGAAGAATTTTTTGACTTCCATCCATCTTGATTCGATGATTCTCGACACACTCCGATAACAGAATGGGGATACTAGCAGCACTAGTGTTCCCATATTCCATCATATTTGCTGGGATTTTCTCTCTAGAGACACCCAGTTTTTTTGACATCTTATCTAACATTCGGTCATTCGCCTGGTGTAACAGAAAATAGTCAATCTCTTCTGCTTCCATAGAGGCGTCTGCTATAATTTTTTGAATACTTTTCGTGACATCACGAATGGCAAAATCAAAAACTGCCCGTCCGTCCATTGTCAGATATCTTCGATCAGAAACGTCATCTGAATAAGGGGAAGACAGACCCAAATAGCAAGACTCAAGACTAGCACCTCGGCTACCATCCGTAAAAAGATTCTCAGCCAAAAACGAATTTTGATCGCTCGCTTCAAGCAAGACACCACCAGCTCCATCTCCAAAAAGGACTGAAGTGGAACGGTCTGACCAGTCTAATACTTTTGAAAGCGTCTCACTACCGATCACAATTCCTCGCCGATACATTCCTGAAGAAATGTATTTTTCAGCAGTGGCTAATGCAAATACAAATCCGCTACATGCTGCAGTCAGATCAAATGCAAAAGCTCGAGAAGCTCCAATATTAGCTTGTACTCGGGCTGCAGTTGATGGCATTAAGCTGTCTGGAGTAATCGTAGCAACAACGATGAAATCAATTTCCTCAGCATCTAAGTTTGCTTTTGCTAATAATCTTTGTGCAACAATTGTTGCTAGATCACTTGTCGTCTCATCTTTTGAAATGTGACGCCGAAGGATACCTGTCCGACTACTGATCCATTCATCACTTGTATCCATGATCTCAGCCAAATCATCATTTGATACGACTTGGTCAGGTGCATAATGAGCAACTTGACTAATTTTAGCAAAGACCATTATTTAATTTCCTCCAAGAAACGATACAGATTTTGCAATCCTTTTTGCATCACTTTCTTCTCTTCGGGACTCATATCTCCAATAATCTGGTTGACCATCCGTTTATGGAATTGCTGATGAAGACGATAAAGTAGACGACCGTTCTTCGTTAAACTCAAGTGTACAACCCGGCGATCAACTTCCGATCTTCTTCTTTCGATATACCCTTTGCGCTCAAGATTATTCAAACTTGTCGTGACAGTCCCCAAAGTCACCATCAACTCCCGTGAAATATCACTCGGGGTTGCATTCGGTGTCGAACCAATCACATCGATCGTATGCATTTCTTTAATAGAAACATCTTTGAATCGACTTGCTCTTAGGCTCGTCTCCTCGATAACCAAAACATTATTAAAGATGGATGTTAAATAGTCATTAACTAATTGGTAATTCAAAACTCCACCTCCTAATTTTACTTTGATAGTCAAATTTTATCAAAAATGAAAATAATTTGCAAGCATTTTTTCATAAAACATAGAAAAAATACAAATTTATTTTCCTTTAAATTGTGGCCGACGCTTTTCAGAGTAGGCAATAACCCCCTCTTTAAAATCTTCTGTAAATGCTAGTTTCTTTTGCAAATTTAATTCAAGATTCGCATATTGGTCCCATTCTTTCAAGAAGGCTTCCCAAACCATTTCTTTCATGGCAGCATAAGAATTTGAAGATCCTCTTCTTAATTTTTTAAGCAATTGATCAACCGTTTTCTCAAGTTTTTCAGATTCACAAACGCGGTAAACTAGGCCATATTCCAATGCTTTTTCTGCGGTCAAAGCTTCACCCGTCATTACTAAATGAGTAGCCCGAGACATACCAATAGCTTTTCCTAATAAGAATAATCCACCCGCATCTGGTGCTAAACCAACCCCAACAAAGGCTTGAATAAATTTAGTACGATCACTAATAATACAAAAATCAACAGCTACTGCTATGTTGGCCGCCGCTCCTGCAACTGCTCCATCAGCTACCATAATAACCGGCTTAGGTAATTGCTTAATTTTCTTAGAAATAGTATTAACTAATTCAGCAATTAAAACAAGAGACTCGATGTCATCTGCATCGACTGCGCGTTTCATTTCACTCAAATCTCCACCAACTGAAAAGATTTTCCCTTCTGCTGATAGAATAATGAATTTCACTTCCTCATTTTTTTCTGCATCTTCCAAGGCAGCTAAAATTTCCTGACACATTGGAATGTTAAAACCATTGGAAACTTCAGGACGATTTAAAGAAATTGACGCGAGATCGTTTTCGACAGAATACAAAATTGTTTCAAACATCACAGACTCCTTTTGTTTAAATATAAAATATTTTGATATTAAAACTTTTTAATTATAACATATCATACCATAAAAAATAAGAATAGTAAAATATATCTATAAGATGTAACAAAATTGTAAAATTTAAATCATGACAATTTCTAGCCTCATAAGATCCACCTATTCTATGCCCTATTTATAAATACATTGTATCAACAACTGAAGTTTGGTATAATGTACTAATGAAACTATTAAGGAGAAAATATGAAAGTAACTAAATTCGGTGGAAGTTCTCTAGCATCCGCTCCACAATTAAAAAAAGTACTTAATATCATTAAAGATGATCCAGAAAGAAAATTTGTAGTTGTATCAGCTCCTGGTAAGCGAAATGCAGAAGATACAAAAGTAACAGATGCACTGATCCGTTATTATAAAGAATTCACTTCAGATAAAGATGTTACGCAAACACAACAGTGGATTATTGAGCGTTATCGTGCCATTACAGAAGAATTGGGTCTCAAAGATTCTATCATTCAAGAAATTGCTGAAGATATCTATGATCTGACAAATTTGCCTAAAAAAGGAAATCCATTTACATACGATGCATTTTTGGCAGCCGGTGAAAACAACAACGCTAAACTCATAGCTGCCTATTTTAATCAAAATGGATTAGAAGCAAAATATATCCATCCAAAAGAAGCAGGAATCACAGTCACCGCAGAACCTTCCAACGCTCGTATTTTACCTTCTAGTTACGATAAAATTGAAGAACTAAAAGATGCAAGTGAAGTAATTGTCATTCCAGGGTTCTTTGGTGTTACCCAAGATGGGGACATTTGTACATTTTCTCGTGGTGGTTCTGACATCACAGGATCTATCATTGCAGCTGGCGTGAAAGCAGACTTATACGAAAACTATACAGATGTAAATGGTATCTTTGCAGCACATCCAGGTATTATTAAACACCCACATTCAATTCCTGAATTAACTTACAAGGAAATGCGTGAATTAGCCTATGCCGGTTTTTCAGTCTTACATGATGAGGCACTCGTTCCAGCATACAGAGGTAAAATCCCATTAGTCATTAAAAATACAAATAACCCAGACCACCCAGGAACCCGAATTGTTTTGGAACATTCAAATGATCATGTGACTGTTGTAGGGATTGCAGGTGATTCAGGATTCGTTAGTATCAACACTACCAAATACCTCATGAACCGCGAAATCGGTTTTGGTCGAAAAGTCCTTCAAATTTTAGAAGATCTCAATATTAGTTGGGAACATATGCCAACTGGAATCGATGACTTGTCTATCATTTTGCGTTCACGTGAACTGACTCCGATCAAAGAACAAGAAATTCTGAAACAATTAACACAAAAACTCGAAGTTGACACAGCTGAAATTGAACATGATCTTTCAATCATTATGATTGTTGGTGAAAAAATGAAAAGCCAAGTAGGGGTTACCGCAACTGCAGCTAAGGCACTGTCAGAAAATGAAATTAATATTCAAATGATTTCTCAAGGATCTAGTGAGGTTTCTATTATGTTCGTTGTAAGTAAAGATCAAGAAGAAAAAGCCATTAAAGCCTTATATAATGCATTTTTCCCAAATAACTAAATGTATAAAAGCTCCGTTATAAAACGGAGCTTTTATATTTCCCAATTTATAAAATTAAGTTAGACAGAAAAAGCTATTTATGTTAGGCTCAGATAAACACCACATTTGTCTGAAAGGAACTAACATAAATGACCCATACTCATCTTACCACAAACGAGCTTGTAATGATAGAGGCATACTATCAAGAAAACATAAAAGTTTCAGATATTGTGAATTCACTTGGCAGATCAAAACAGACAATATAGGTTTTGAAAAAAAAGAAAATAAAAAAGACCAGCCCACTGGTCTAATTCCTATACTCCGCCAGTAGGACTCGAACCTACGACATCATGATTAACAGTCATGCGCTACTACCAACTGA
>NZ_JUPI01000038.1 GCF_001074805.1 Streptococcus parasanguinis
TCGTCGTCCCACCTCCGCACAGTTGAGTAGGGCTGTAAAAGCTGATGAAATCAGCGTAGTAGACCCACTCAACCACTGCGTCTTGCTCGACAATCTAGAAACAATTGAGAGGCTAGGACTTTTGTCCCAGCCTCATTCTGTTCCTAGTTTTAGGAATTTTCCATTTTTATAGAGAGAAAAAGGTGTACAATGGAGGTGAAAAGGAAGGTGATTGCTATGGAAGAAAGGGATGTGATTCAAGAGGCAAGGACGACGGTCAGCCTTCTTCAAACAGCCTTTTTGAAAGGATTCACCCCCAGTCCAGATGCCTTTCGATTTCGAGAAAATCTGGAGCAGATGTTGAAAGGTTTACGAAAGGCTAGGCGGGTAGACAATCGCTTGTTGATCGAGTTGGAAAAGTTTTATCAGACCGCCAGTCTATTGATTGGTCTGGGCGGGCTAGCATTGAACGAAGAAGCCTTTCAAGCTTGGCGAGCTTATGATCACTGGCATTATGAGGTAGTGAAGCCTCAGTTACAGGTCTACGGACCGACGGTGGTTTTGTAGTTGATACTAGCTTTGTGTTTGTCCACAGATATTCAGAGGAGGTGTTGGTCATGGTAGTTCTTCATGATTTTCTACATCAGTTAAGCATTTCGTTTTGGAATTTCTACTACTCGCTCTTTTTCTTATTTGAAAAATAAGAAGGATTGAATCCCTTTTACATATAGTAGAAGGGATTTTTGATGCAGAATCCTTGAAAATCTGAGGCTCTTGGATTATGATGGAGCTAATAGATAAGAAGTGTTCCTTTTAGGGAATGCGGAAAGCGAGGAAGAAAGATGGCAGAGATTTATCTAGCAGGTGGCTGTTTTTGGGGGTTGGAGGAATATTTTTCACGGATCCCCGGTGTAGAACAGACGACGGTGGGCTATGCCAATGGCCAGGTAGAAACGACCAATTACCAACTGATCAAGGAAACGGATCATGCAGAGACTGTTCAGGTTATCTACGATCCAGACAAGATCACTCTACGCGCAATTCTGCTCTACTATTTCCGGGTGATCGATCCCTTGTCCGTTAACAAACAGGGAAATGATCGAGGCCGCCAATATCGGACGGGTGTTTATTATACAGACGAAGCAGACCGTGAAGTGATCGCCCAAGTGTTTGCGGAAGAAGAGAAGCAACTGGGCCACAAAATCGCGGTTGAGTTGGAACCCTTGCGCCACTATATCTTGGCTGAAGACTACCACCAAGACTACCTCAAGAAGAATCCTGGAGGCTATTGCCATATCGATGTGACGGATGCTGAGCAGCCCTTGATTGATCCAGCAGCTTATCAGAAGCCAGATCAAGAAATCCTAAAGGCGAAACTGACACCAGAGCAGTACCAAGTCACTCAAGAAAGTGCGACGGAGCGTCCTTTCCACAATGCCTATGATCAGACCTTTGAAGAGGGGATTTATGTGGATATTACGACGGGGGAGCCTCTCTTCTTTGCCAAGGATAAGTTTGCATCTGGCTGTGGCTGGCCAAGTTTCTCCCGTCCCATTGCCAAAGATGTTGTCCACTATTACCAGGATCATAGCCACGGGATGGAGCGGATCGAAGTTCGATCCCGCTCAGGCAATGCCCATCTGGGCCATGTCTTCACCGATGGACCAAAAGACCAAGGAGGCCTACGTTATTGTATCAATTCAGCCTCGTTGCGCTTTATTCCAAAAGAAGAGATGGAGCAAGAAGGTTATGGATATTTGTTAAAAGCTTTGAAATAATAGAAAAAGCATCTTAGAAACTTTCCTTAGGTGAGTACGGACGTAAGCGAACTTCATAGAAGTTCCATGACTTAGTTTTGAACCTAAGGTTTCAAAACTCCCGTGTGCCTGAAACAATTATGTTTCAGGCACTTTTCTCACAGCGGAAAGTTTCAGTAGATGCTTGCAACAGTTGAAAATCGTGATGATGTTTTCTGCAATACCACTTGGGTTGCCTTAGGTAAGAAAAAGATCCACATTCTGAGAGACAGAAGCCACTTTTATAAATAAGGAGCGTGATTTTCAAGTTAGGATGCTTTTTAAGGAGAATATGAAAATGTTTTCGTTATTCTACCAAAATATGTGTTAAAATTAGTATAATATTTAATATGTAGAGATGTACTGATGATGAAAGATTTAAAAAAAGAGATTGGGAAAAAAATAAAATCTACACGACTAGATAGAAAATCTACACAAGCAGATATTTGCGATGATGAATCTGAATTGACTATTCGGCAATTAGCCCGAATTGAGAATGGTCAGGCTATGCCAACTGTACCCAAATTAATATATTTAGCGAAAAAACTGAATGTCGAAGTTCAGTATTTTGTTGATATTGACAAAATTGAAATACCAAAAGATTATCTAAGGTTAAAGAAAGAATTGGTAGATAGTCCGACCTATGCGGATCGAGAACGAATTGAGCGGAAACAAGCGATTTTAGAAGAAATTGGGGAATGTTACTACGATCGTCTTCCAGAGGATGAACAATTACTTATAGATGTGATTCAAGCGCGTCTAGATATTTATAATAGTTCTGATGTGAGATATGGTCTTGCTCTTTTAGAAGAATACTTTCAACAAATCTTAAAGAAAACAATTTATACGGTTAATGACTTGTTAATTATCGAACTCTACTTTTTTTGCTGTGCTGTAGGATTAGAAGATAAAAGGTATTTTCAGGAGTTGGCTGATAAAGTAATGCTTGACATAGATTATAGGGACAAGGAATACCTGACACAGTTGGAAAAAATATTGCTTGTTTTGCTAGCTCAGTTGGAAGAAAAATGTACGCTTAAATATATTCAAACTTTCGAAGATGTAATTGATAAGACGAGACATGTTTATTACAAACCTCTTATTTATATGTTTAAAGCAAAATATATGCTCCATGTGGAAAAGAGCAAGGAGAAATCTGAGGAGTTGTATGGAAAGGCAATTACATTTGCTGAATTATTGGATGATGAAGTGCTGGTACAAAGATTATTAGAAGAAAAAAAGAACGATTTTTAGCAACCCGACGTTTAAGTCATGTTGCTTTTTTCATTTTATGTTAGACTGAAATCATAAAAAAGGCAAAGATATCAGAAAACTTTATTTCCTACAGTAGGATATATAACTGTTTGTTGAATCGGTATATTTTGGATGTTGTAGGACGATTTTTTAGTTGATTCATTTCCCAAACATTCGTTTTATAGAAAAGGAGTTTATGATGAAAAATAGAAATTTATGGCGAACGATTTTTGCGCTTTCGGCTTTGGTGACTCTAATTGGATTAGGATTTATTGCCTATAATCATTTTGTATTTCATCAACCTTTTATGAATCGGACGACAAAAGGGTTGCTTTCGGCCTTTTTCCTAAGTCTTGTCATGGTTGCGATTAGCTTGTCCAAATCAAACGATAAGAAGTGATTTGCGACCATTTATATGAATCAATCAACTGTGCAAGAGCAGGACGATGAAGCGTTTCTAAACAATGGCGCTTCTGTCCTGCTCTCTTTTTTCTCTTCTTAAAAATTGTGATACAATGAAGAGAAAGTATTTCAATGACAGCTCCATCTGTTGGTGGAGCATTGGAGAAACTAGGTAGGAAGAAGAGGTAGGAATGTTAGAGAAGTGGGAGAATGTGAAAGGGACCATCAAAACGATGGGAAAAGAGTTGTCAGCGGCCTTTGATTGGGCTTTTGATCGTCTCTTTTCAAGGATTGAGCTGACCAATGAACAGTTTGTCTATGTTCTCTTGTCCATCGTTTTTATCGTGGCCAATGCCATCTTGTGGGTGCAAAAGTTCCAAGGCTTTCCGATCACCGCAACCGAACGGCCAGAGGTTGTGTACAAGGCCAAAACACCGGCTGATCAGATCCCTCATACAGCGCGGATCATGGCGAATGGAGACCAGCTCTATCATGATCTGGTTTATATGAGTGCACAAAAGGAAGACGGAAGCTATGATTTTCATGAAAATTATGAGTATGTCAAACCCTGGCTACAAAAAGCGGATCTAGCCTTGGGTGATTTTGAGGGAACCATTAACCCGAATTACTATTTGTCAGGTTATCCTCTCTTTAATGCACCAAGCGAAGTCGTACCAGCCATCAAGGATGCTGGTTATGATGTCATGGATTTGGGACACAACCATATCTTGGATTCAGGTCTAGAAGGGGTCTATTCGACAGCTAAGGCCTTTGAAGATGCAGGTATCACACCTGTCGGTGTCTACACGCATGAAAAGAGAGGGCAAGCTCCCTTGGTGATCAAGGAAGTGAATGGCATCAAGATTGCTATTCTAGCCTATGCTTACGGCTTTAATGGGATGGAAACGACCCTCACTCCAGAGGAGCAAGCAGATGTCTTGTCTGATCTGGATGAAGAGCGGATGAAGGCGGAGATCCAAAAGGCAGAGCAAGAGGCCGATATCACCATTGTCATGCCCCAGATGGGAATCGAGTACCAGTTGGAGCCGACAGAAGAGCAAAAAGAGCTCTACCATAAGATGATTTCATGGGGAGCTGATCTTGTCTTTGGCGGACATCCTCATGTTGTAGAGCCTGCTGAAGTGGTCAATAAAGATGGTCAAAACAAGCTCATCATCTACTCAATGGGGAATTTCCTGTCCAATCAGCGTCTGGAAACCATGGGGGACGTGGAGACTGCCCAATGGACAGAGCGAGGAGTCTTGATGGATGTGACCATCGAAAAGGTTGGTCGCAAGACAAAGATCAAGACGGCTACTGCTCATCCAACCTGGGTCAGTCGAACTCCGAAGGGAACCTATTCTCCTGAAGGCTATGAGTTGTACAAGTACCAGACCTATATTTTGGAAGATTTTATCCAGGGTGGCAAATACCGCGACAAGCTGGATGAGGAGACCAAGGAGAGAGTGGACACGGCTTACCGAGAAATGAAGGAACATGTTCACTTGGATTGGCCTCAGAGTGGAAAGGAATAGAGTATGGAAGGAAATGTGAACTGGATTCCGCTTGGGATTCTAGGATTGATGGTGGTAATTTGGGCAACCAAATTTCTGACGGCCATCCGCCTCAAGCAAAAGCTGAAAAAAGCTTGGGATGGAGCACCTTTCTTTCGTAAGAAAGACACGGAAGAAAGTTTGATAGACAGTCTGGCTTATCCAGCTAAGGGAAGGACGATCGATAGCCAAGTGGATGATCAGACCTGGCATGATTTGGCTTTGGATGCGGTCTTTGATCAGCTCAATTACACCCAATCGAGCCTTGGGGCAGAAGCTCTCTATCAAAAAATGCGCCTGCTGGAATTCCAGCCTCAGGATCAGCTTCATGACTTAGAAGCCTTCTTTGAAGAGCATCCTGATTTGCGGCTCAAGGTCCAGGTCATTTTCAACCAACTGGGCAAGAAGAACCACAATATGGCGCGTAGCATTGTCGCAAATCCTGGCAAGCATTATGCAGGTTTGCCCCTCTATATAGCCTTGGCCTGTCTTCCAATCCTCTGTCTCTTTGTCATCCCCTTTGAGCCGGTTGGGGCGATTACCCTCTTGGTGATCAGTGTGGTCTTTAATATCGTCTTTTCAAGTTTGCGCAATTGGTCCAATAAAATCCGTCTGGACAATGTTAGTTATCTGGTCCGCATCTTTGCTTCGGCAGAACGCTTGAGCCATCTAGCCTTGTCACAACAAGAAGAACTCAAGCAGGCGGTCAAACCCTTTAAGAAAACGCGGATCCTTGCCAGTGTCTTGCAGAGTCCAACGGGGACCTCTGAGATGGAAATTATTCTCCTCTACCTCAATGTCCTCTTTTTACTCCCGCAGATCGCCCAGGTTTATATTTACAATCAGGTGAAGGCTCATCAAAAAGAGGCCCAGAAACTTCTGGATCTGCTAGGGGAGATGGAAGTCGCTATTAGTCTCTTGCGCCATAAGCGGGATCTAGAAGTGGTCTGTCAGCCAGTCTTTACAGAGACGGGTGGGATTGAAGGTGAGACGCTCTATCATCCCTTGCTGTCCAATCCGATTGCAAATGATGTGCATTTTCAAAAAAATATGGTCATCAGTGGGGACAATGCGTCTGGGAAATCGACCTATTTGAAGACCGTCGCTATCAATGCTATTCTGGCTCAAGGGCTGGGCTTTGCCTATGGAGAAACCTTGGCCCTGCCTTACGGTCATGTCCTAACGGCTATGGATGTAAGCGATGATATTGAAGTTGGAGATAGCTACTTTATCACTGAAAGTAAAGCTATTTTGCGTATGATTCAGCATTTGAAAGAGCCAGGTTTTCACTACTTCTTTATTGACGAGCTCTTTAAGGGGACCAATACCATCGAGCGGATCGGATCAGGCCTTGGAATTGTCCGCTGGCTGGCTGCCCAAAACTGTCTCTACATGATTTCCAGCCATGATATTGAGCTGGTCGCAGCCTCCGGTGAAGTCAATGATAATTACCATTTTGACAGTCGCTATGTGGATGGCAAGATCGTCTTTGACTACCAGATCAAGCCAGGGTCAGCAGTGACCAAAAATGCGGTCAATACTCTAGAAAGCTTGCATTATCCAGAGGAGATTACGCAAACAGCCAAGGACTTGATTGACCAGTATGAAGAGACGGGGCACTGGTCTTTGAAAGAAATTGAAAAAGAATGAAAAATGAACGAAGGAGTTTGTAAATGATCGGTTTAGGCACCTTTTATAATGCCTTAGGAGTTGTATTTGGAGGGCTTTTAGGACTGCTCATCGGTCAACGTTTATCAGAAGATTTTCATGAGACCCTTCTGAAAGTGACAGGAGTTGCTGTTTTTGTCTTGGGCATCGCAGGGACCTTGGAAAAGATGCTGGTGGTGCATGGAAGTCATGTGGAGAGTCACGGCAGTATGATGTTGATTCTGAGTCTAGTAATCGGGTCCGTTATCGGGGAACTCTTGAAGATTGAGGAGGGTTTTGAGCGCCTGGGAACCTGGCTGAAGGAAAAGACGGGCAACCAAGGCGATTCCAGCTTTGTTGATGCCTTTATGACCACGGCCTTGACCATTTGTATCGGGGCTATGGCGGTAGTCGGAGCTGTCCAAGATGGCTTGACAGGTGACACTTCGACCTTGTTGGCCAAGGCTATTCTGGATATGGTCATTGTTCTGGTCTTGACTGTTTCGAAAGGAAAGGGTGCCATCTTTGCGGTGGTTCCACTCGTGATCTTTCAGGGGGCGATTACGCTGTTGGCCCATTTGATCGCACCGATCATGACCCCACAAGCGCTGTCGAATCTCTCACTGGTCGGCTCCAGCCTCATTCTCTGTGTCGGGATCAACCTCATCTGGGACAAACGAATCAAGGTCGCCAATCTC
The DNA here is from genome assembly GCF_001074805.1 of Streptococcus parasanguinis. Taxonomy (GTDB): domain Bacteria; phylum Bacillota; class Bacilli; order Lactobacillales; family Streptococcaceae; genus Streptococcus; species Streptococcus parasanguinis_A. The sequence continues at coordinate 7,330 of NZ_JUPI01000038.1, forward strand.
CTTCCAGCAGTGCTGATTGCCATTATTTGGGCCTTTGTTGGGTGAAAAATAGAAGCTAAGCAGTAGCTTCAGATTTAAGACAAAGACATATTAAAAACTTTCCTTAGGTGAGTACGGACGTCAGCGAACTTCTACGAAGTTCCATGACTAAATTAAGATACAGAGGGCGTCTGCGGATAAAGTCAAAATAGGAAGTTTGACGCAGAATCTTTCGATTCTAGGAGAACTTATCTTTTTGACACAATCCGCAGCCCTTGTTCAATTTGTATTGAGCCCCTTAGCTCTTTAATTTCTGGGCTCAGGCTAAAACAGTTTCCCAAACTGTTTTACTCTCAATAATTCCGAGTGCCTGAAACTTTTTGTTTCAGGCACTTTTCTCACAACGGAAAGTTTCGGTATTTTCTTAAATCGATTTTAAAATTTGAACTCATTTTTATTTCTTTTGCAGAATCGCTTAACTTATTTTACTTTTAAATAGTTTGTCTCATTCTAAAGCTAACCGGCAAAGATAGGTTAGCTTTTTTACTTGTCCTTGTAGTCTTGTTAGAAAAATGAAGATGCTCCGAAAAGGAGAGAGTTTTCTTTTTGCAAATACGGGAATTCATTTATGGAAAACCTGATTTTTGGTATGATAGTCGTAATTTCGAATAGGGAGGTTGGAGTCGCCATGAGTGATTTGAATCAGACAGTTGAATTTATTAAAGAAATCGAGAAATTAAAGTCGGTAACAAGGTTTAATAGAACCCTTGATGGACGGTTTGAAAATAGTGCCGAGCATTCCTGGCAGGGTGCGATAGCTGCGATGGTTTTACAAGATTATTATCCTGAAAAATTGAATATGGAAAAGGTCATGTTTCTGTTATTGATTCATGATTTAGGTGAGATTTATGCCGGAGATACTTGGGTGTTTGATGATGAAAAAAGGTTCATGCTCATGATAGAGAGCTAGCATCTATAGAAAAAACAATGAGCCTCCTTCCAGAAGCAACATATTTGAATACGAAAAATTCGTGGTTGGAGTTTGAAAAAGGGCAGAGTCCTGAGGCAAGATATGCAAGAGTGATTGATGCATTGGTACCACTGATCAATCACTTGGAAGTGTCAGAAGTAAATTATAATCCCGATCATATCCGTTCAGAGATGGTATTAGAAAAGAAAAAATTTATAAAAAGTGAGTCCAAAGAGTTATGGAAACTGACGGAAGAGTTGGTTCAGGAAAGTGTAGAAAAGGGATTATATTTATGATATCACTTGGTCTTTAGTATCAACTTTCAGACTAAAAGTAAACCACCTGTTTTCACAGGTGGTTTTGACTTGCTTGATCTGTGGTATAATGGGAACAGATAGTTTGCACCCTATGAAAGGGAAAAGGTTAGATTGTATGATTAAGTTGATTGCAACAGATATGGATGGAACCTTATTAGATGAACGAGGAGAGGTGGACCTTCCGCGTCTGGAAAGGCTTTTGGACCACTTGGATCAAAAAGGGGTTCGCTTTGTCATTGCGACGGGAAATGAAATTCATCGCATGCGCCAGCTCTTGGGTCCCTTGGTCAAGCGGGTGACCATGGTCGTCGCTAACGGAGCTCGGATTTTTGAGAATGACCAGATGGTTCTAGGAAAATTCTGGGATCGAGAATTGGTGGAGGCGGTCCTTGCCTATTTTAAGGGACGGGAAATTTCAGATCAGTTGGTTGTATCAGCTGTCAATGGGGGCTTTGTCAAGGAAGGAACGGTCTTTACAGAAGTTGAAAAATTCATGCAGCCGGAAGTGATTGAAGCCTTGTACAAGCGGATGAAGTTTGTTCCGGAATTGACAGCCGATTTGTTTGACCAGGTGCTTAAAATGAGCTTGGTGGTTGGCTTGGATCGTCTTGATCAAGTGAGTCGGGAAGTCCAACAGGCTTTTGGAGATCAGCTCATGGCGGTTTCGAGCGGTTTCGGGAGCATGGATCTCTTGCAAGCAGGCATTCACAAGGCTTGGGGACTGGCTCAATTAATGGAGAAATGGAAGCTTGATGCTAGTCAGGTTATGGCCTTTGGGGATAGTGGAAACGACATCGAAATGCTTGAAATGGCTGGTCACTCCTATGCGGTGGCCAATGCAGAAGAAGCTGTCAAGGCGGTCGCTACGCACTCAGCACCGAGCCATCAAGAAGGCGGTGTCTACCAAGTGATCGAAGAGTATCTAGGACTGACCCCCTGGGAACAAGTGAAAGGAAAGAAGTAGATGGCGGTACAACTGTTAGAAGACTGGCTCTTAAAGGAGCAGGAGAAAATTTTAACAACCTATCGGGAGCTCAATCAAGCCCCTCTGAAGGAGCCTGGTTTGATCTTCATCGGAGACTCCATCGTAGAGTATTTCCCCATTCATGAACTATTACAAAGTCCCAAACACATGGTCAATCGAGGAGTGCGAGGCTATAAGACGGATCTCCTTCGTAAGCATCTAGATGCCCATGTTTTTGGAACGGCGGTGGATCAGATCTTTCTCTTGATCGGGACCAATGATATCGGAAAAGAAATTCCTCAAAAGGAAACCTTAGACAATATAGAAGCGGTCTTACAAGCAATCATGCGGGATTTTCCGCTGACCCACATCAACCTGATCTCGGTTTTACCGGTGAGTCAAGAAGAGCGCTACAAACAAAAGGTCTATGTGCGGACCAATGAAAAAATTCAAGCCCTCAATCAGGCCTATCAAGAATTGGCCCAAGCCTACCACCAGGTCAGCTATGTCGATGTGTATTCGTCTTTATTGGATGAAGTGGGGCAGTTAGCAGAAGCCTATACGACAGATGGTCTCCATCTAAGTGTGGCCGGGTATCGCATCCTAGCCCAAGCTCTGCATGAGATAGTATAGAGATAAAAATAGGGAGCGAAAAAAGCCCAACCAGACAAATCTTCAAAGGAAGCTTTCAGATTGAAGATAAAGTCCTCTTAGAAACTTTCCTTAGGTGAGTTACGGACGTCAGCGAACTTCGTAGAAGTTCCATGACTTAGTTTTGGACCTAAGGTTCCAAAACTCCCGTGTGCCTGAAACATAATTGTTTCAGGCACTTTTCTCACAGCGGAAAGTTTCAATAGATGCTTTGATGGTTCTTATAATTGAAATTATTTCTATTTATTTTTAGAGCTCTTTAGATGATTTTTTGTAAAAACGGATTGTCTACCTTCCCCTATTTCCAAGAGGAAATTTTTTTATCTTTTTAGGTTGACAAATGTAAATCTTAGGTGTAAAATAGCATCATAAGGTTTACAAATGTAGATTTTGAAAGGAGAAACCATGCAAATTTCTAATGCGGAATGGCGCATCATGAAGATTATCTGGATGGAAGGTAAGCAGACCAGCACGGATTTGATCGCCGTCTTGTCCGAGCGCTTTGACTGGTCGAAGTCAACCATCAAGACTCTCTTGACCCGCTTGGTGGAAAAGGGATGCTTGACTAGAGAAAAAACAGGCAAGGCCTTTGTTTACTCGGCTTTGTTGAAGCAGGACCAGAGTTTAGACTTGGTGGTTGAGGAGGTGAAAGACAAGGTTTGTTCCAAAAGGATTGTTCAGGTGCTTGAAAACTTGATTCAGGCGAGTGACTTTACGCTTGCAGATCTTAATCAGCTGCAGCAGGTCCTGGAAGAAAAGAAAGCAGAGGCTGTCGAAACAGTCCCTTGCAATTGTATGTAATAGAAAGAAGGAAATTCCATGTTTGGATTGTTAATTAGTATTGTTTGTTTACTTTTGGTTGCTTTTATTGCTTGGTGGTTCTTTGCAGAGCATGAAAAGGTAAGCGGCCAAGCTCGTCAGAAATCAGGTTATCAAGAAATTGAAGTCGAAGTCATGGGGGGCTATTCGCCTGAAACCATTGTCCTGAAAAAAAATGTTCCAGCCCGGATCATCTTTAATCGCAAGGATCCATCTTCATGTCTGGCTCAAGTGATCTTTCCAGATTTTGGCGTTCATGAAGATTTGCCTTTAGGTGAAAAACATGTCATTGAAATTACGCCAGAAAAAGCGGGCGAATATGGGTATTCATGTGGAATGAACATGATGCATGGTCACATGATTGTGGAATAAAGGAGTAGGTATGGTAGAAAAACAAAAAGCAGTTGTGGAAAACGGAGTGCAAAAGATCCGTATTACAGCAGAAAAGGGCTATAGTCCCAAAGAATTTCAACTTCAAAAAGGGATCCCTGCTGAAATCACCTTCCATCGGGTCAATCCTTCCGGCTGTTACAAGGAAATTTTGTTTGAAGATCAGGGGATTTTAGAGCCTTTGGAAGTCGGTGTGGATAAGGTGATATCCTTTACCCCGACAGAAACAGGGGACTTCGAGTTTTCATGTGGAATGAAGATGCAAAAGGGTTCCTACACGGTTGTGGAAAAACGCCGTCGTGTCTTAAGTTTACGGGGTCGCTTTTGGATTACTAGTATCTTTACCCTTCCTTTATTGATCTTGATGATTGGGATGTGGACAGGATTTGTCTCCCATTCAGTCAGTCGCTGGGGGACTTTTCTAGCGACAACGCCGATCATGTTGGTAGCAGGAGTACCTTTTATCAAGAGTGCCTGGGCCTCATTCAAGAAGCACCATTCCAATATGGATACCTTGGTAGCTCTTGGAACCCTGGTAGCCTATGTCTATAGTGTTTTTGCCCTTTTTACTGGTCAGCCAGTATACTTTGAGGCTGCGGGTTTTATCATCTTCTTTATCCTCTTAGGGCAAATCTTTGAAGAACGGATGCGTAACAATGCCTCCGAGGCTGTGGAAAAGTTGTTGGATTTGCAGGCAAAAACGGCTCAAGTTCTCCGTGATGGGAACTATGTCGAGGTGGCGGCGGAAGATATCCAAATTGGTGACTTGATTCGGGTCCGTCCTGGGGAAAAGATTGCGGTTGATGGGACGATTGTAGAAGGAAGTACGACCATTGATGAGTCGATGGTGACAGGTGAAAGCTTGCCTGTGGAAAAATCAGTTGGTGATGCAGTTATCGGCTCCACTATCAACAGCAATGGGACCATTCTCTTTAAGGCTGAAAAAGTCGGTAGTGAGACCCTCTTATCTCAAATTGTGGACTTTGTCAAAATGGCCCAATCCAGTCGTGCTCCTATTCAAGATTTGACGGATAAGATTTCAGGTATCTTTGTTCCAGTGGTGACGATTTTGGCCATTGCGACTTTCTGGGTTTGGTCCGTGCTTCTGGGCGCGTCGCTTCAAGAGGCCATGCTCTATGCAGTCTCTGTCCTCATTATTGCCTGTCCTTGTGCCCTTGGTTTAGCAACTCCAACAGCTCTGATGGTCGGAACCGGCCGTAGTGCCAAGATGGGGGTTCTGATTAAAAATGGAACAGTTCTTCAAGAAGTGCAAAAGATTCAAACCGTTGTGTTTGATAAGACAGGGACTATTACCATTGGCCAACCACTTGTAACCGATGTTGTAGGAGATGAAGCGAGTGTCTTGACACTGGCTGCTAGTCTCGAAACTTTTTCAGAACATCCACTAGCCCAAGCGGTGTTATCCCAAGCAGAAGAAAAAGGTTTGGTGTTATCCCCTGTGGAAAACTTCCAAGCGATTGAAGGAAAAGGGGTCCAAGGTCAGATCGACCAGCAGTTGGTGACCTTGGGAAATGGCAAACTTCATGACGGGACAGCGATGGATCCGGAGCTTGAAAAACGGATGGTAGAGTTGCAAGAGCAGGCCAAAACAGTGATCAGTTTGTCTGTGGATGGGCAAGTGATTGGCTTGATTGCCATTCAAGATGCTCCGAAGGCCAGCTCAAAAGAAGCGATCAAAAAGCTCAAAGAACGGGGCTTGAAAACGGTCATGTTAACGGGGGATAATGAACGGGTGGCCCAAGCTATTGCTAAGCAAGTGGGAATTGACACCGTCATTGCTGATGTCCTTCCTCAAGAGAAAGCTAGCGCCATCCAAAAACTGCAAGAAGCTAGCAAGGTCGCCTTTGTTGGAGATGGGATCAATGATGCTCCAGCTCTCTCGATCGCGGATGTGGGGATCGCTATGGGATCTGGAACGGATATTGCGATCGAGTCCGGTGGCATCGTGCTCACGCAAAATGATTTGCTTGGCGTTGTGCGTGCCTTTGACATGAGTCAAAAGACCTTCCACAGGATCTTACTCAATCTCTTCTGGGCCTCTATCTACAATATCCTTGGGATTCCAATTGCTGCTGGAGTCTTTGTAGGACTGGGATTGACCCTTAATCCAGAACTAGCAGGTCTTGCTATGGCCCTTAGTTCTTTGTCTGTTTTGACTAGCTCGCTGCTTCTCAATGTTGCGAAAATTGATTAATGGGAACAAAAAGTGATACACATATCACGTAGAGTGAAGATAAAATCTTTCCTGAGATTTTCCTTAGGTGAGTACGGACGTCAGCGAACTTCTACGAAGTTCCATGACTTAGTTTTGGACCTAAGGTTCCAAAACTCCCGAGCGCTAGAAACACAGTTGTTTCTAGCGCTTTTCTCACGGCGGAAATTCTCAGGATATATTTAAATAATGAAAACAATAGGGAAGTACTTTTATTTTTACAGAGTTTTCTTATTTTATATTATTTTATATAAAAAATCATTTTTATACGTTCGGAGTGCTACAGCATGCTGTAGCACTTTTTTATCTTTCCTTACAGCTCTAAGGGAAAAGAGGGGGTATTAAATTATAGTAAAATACCCTATTGTAGGATAGTTTGTGAAAATTTCTCAAAAAGAGCATCTGTTATGGAATAGGGATTGAGCATCTCTGAGCAGATTCTTATACATGTGAATCTCTTTGTGATAAATTAATACTGTAATCGTTTTGTAAATCGTTTTCATGAGAAATGTCAGAAAAAACTCATTTTCAAAACGAAACCTGATCGCAAAGATGGAGTAGAAGCGCTATGCTACATTTTTAAAGGATCAAAATAGATTTAAAGGAGAGTTAGAATGACTCAAGGGAAAATTACTGCATCTGCAGCAATGCTTAACGTATTGAAAACATGGGGCGTAGACACGATCTACGGGATCCCATCAGGAACACTTAGCTCATTGATGGACGCTTTGGCTGAGGACAAAGATATCCGTTTCTTGCAAGTTCGCCACGAAGAAACAGGTGCTCTTGCAGCGGTTATGCAGGCTAAATTTGGCGGATCTATCGGTGTTGCAGTTGGTTCAGGTGGACCTGGTGCAACTCACTTGATCAACGGTGTTTACGATGCAGCTATGGATAACACTCCATTCCTTGCTATCCTTGGATCACGTCCAGTTAACGAATTGAACATGGATGCCTTCCAAGAATTGAACCAAAACCCAATGTACAATGGTATCGCTGTTTACAACAAACGTGTAGCTTACGCAGAACAATTGCCAAAAGTCATTGACGAAGCTTGCCGTGCTGCCGTTTCTAAAAAAGGTCCAGCTGTCGTTGAAATTCCAGTAAACTTTGGTTTCCAAGAAATCGACGAAAACTCATACTACGGTTCAGGTTCATACGAGCGTTCATTCATCGCTCCTGCTTTGAACGAAGTTGAAATCGACAAAGCTGTTGAAATCTTGAACAACGCTGAACGTCCAGTTATCTACGCTGGTTACGGTGGTGTGAAAGCTGGTGAAGTTATTACTGAATTGTCACGTAAAATCAAAGCCCCAATCATCACAACTGGTAAAAACTTCGAAGCGTTCGAATGGAACTACGAAGGTTTGACAGGTTCTGCTTACCGTGTTGGTTGGAAACCAGCCAACGAAGTGGTCTTTGAAGCAGACACAGTTCTTTTCCTTGGTTCAAACTTCCCATTTGCTGAAGTTTACGAAGCCTTCAAGAACACTGAAAAATTCATCCAAGTGGATATCGACCCTTACAAACTTGGTAAACGTCACGCCCTTGACGCTTCAATCCTTGGTGATGCAGGTCAAGCAGCACAAGCTATCCTTGATAAAGTAAACCCAGTTGAGTCTACTCCATGGTGGCGTGCAAACGTGAAGAACAACCAAAACTGGCGCGATTACATGAACAAACTCGAAGGTAAAACTGAGGGTGAATTGCAATTGTATCAAGTTTACAATGCAATCAACAAACATGCTGATCAAGACGCTATCTACTCAATCGACGTCGGTGACACTACTCAAACATCTACTCGTCACCTTCACATGACACCTAAGAACATGTGGCGTACATCTCCACTCTTTGCGACAATGGGTATTGCCCTTCCTGGTGGTATCGCTGCTAAGAAAGACAATCCAGATCGCCAAGTATGGAACATCATGGGTGACGGTGCATTCAACATGTGCTACCCAGACGTTATCACAAACGTTCAATACGACCTTCCAGTTATCAACGTTGTCTTCTCAAATGGTAAATATGCCTTCATCAAGGACAAATACGAAGACACAAACAAACACTTGTTTGGTTGTGACTTCCCTAATGCCGACTATGCGAAAATTGCTGAAGCGCAAGGTGCTGTAGGGTTTACAGTTGACCGTATCGAAGATATCGATGCAGTTGTTGCAGAAGCTGTTAAATTGAACAAAGAAGGTAAAACTGTTGTGATCGATGCTCACATCACTCAACACCGTCCACTTCCAGTAGAAGTACTTGAGTTGGATCCAAAACAACACTCAGAAGAAGCCATCAAAGCCTTCAAGGAAAAATACGAAGCTGAAGAGCTCGTGCCATTCCGCCTCTTCTTGGAAGAAGAAGGATTGCAATCACGCGCAATCAAATAATTTCCCTCGTGGAAAATAAAAAGATCGGAGCTATCCGGTCTTTTTGTGGAGGATAAGAAATGAATTTAAATCAATTAGATATTATCGTTTCAAATGTTCCCCAAGTCTGTGCTGACTTGGAGCATATCTTGGATAAAAAGGCAGATTATGCTGATGATAGTTTTGCTCAGTTCACGATTGGCAGTCACTGTCTCATGTTGTCAGAGAATCATTTGATACCTTTGGAAAATTTTCAGTCAGGAATCATTCTTCATGTCGAGGTTGAGGATGTAGACCAGAACTACAAACGGTTGAAAGAACTTGGTATCCAGGTTTTAAACGGCCCAGTTGTAACCGATTGGGGAACCGAAAGCTTGCTAGTTGAAGGCCCTGCTGGTCTAGTGATTGATTTTTATCGTATGAAATAGGAGGCGTGGTCATTTAACTTCAACCTTAGCTATTCTTAAAATAGAATTTGAGAAAATGAACTATAGAAAAGATCGGAGCCATCTGGTCTTTTTTATTAAAGACAAAATCTTCTTTTAAACTTTCCTTAGGTGAGTACGGACGTCAGCGAACTTCTACGAAGTTCCATGACTTAGTTTTG
>NZ_JUPI01000039.1 GCF_001074805.1 Streptococcus parasanguinis
CAGCAGCCCCTTCTTTTTCTGTTTTCTTGTCGCCAGTCAATTTACCGAATCCTTCTTTGACTGCTCCTTTTGCTTGGTTTACTTTTTCTTCTGTAGACATGGTCTTACCTCCGTTTGTATATGTTTTTATATATCCAAATTCAAATTAATGAACACGTGGTTTTTCATTTGATGAAGAGTCAGTTACAGCTTCTACGCCTTCACCAACTTTTTCTTTAACTGCTGAGAATCCATTTCCTAAACCTGTTTTAACATTTTCAAACTGTTCAGATGCGAATTCACCTGTTGATTCAACAACTCCAGTCACACGATCTTGCAAGCTTACTGAGTCAGCTTCATGTTGTTCTTTTGTTTTAATATCAACAACATTCACATTCACTTCAACAACTTCCAAGTCAGTCATCTTAGAAACTTGTGATACAACTACATCTTTAATGTGTTTGTATATTTCAGGAACATTCTTTTGATATTCAACCACGACATTCAAGTCGACAGCAACTTGTTCTTTACCAACTTCAACGTTTACTCCGTTAGCAACATTGTCAGTGTTGATAATCTTATCAGTTAGATTAGAGAAAAATCCTCCATCAACAGCCAACAAGCCATTTACTTTTTCTAAAGAAAGTCCGATAATTTTTTGAATGACTTTGTCTTCGTAAGTCAATTCACCCTTCACATCTTCTGCTTTCGCATTAGTTTCTTTGGTATTTTTTTCATTTGACATGTGAAACTCCTTTTATTTAAATAAATTTTTCTGTTGTAAATAATATCCAACTCCAGCTCCTAAGACGGCGAAGATTAAAACAAATAATGTTTTAAAGAAACCATAGGAGAGAATGAGGCAAGCTAAAATAATACCTGCTAACCCAGACAGGAGTGGATACTGGTATTTTTTAAACCATTCCATTTTTTATTTCCTTACTTTACACGACTCACAGTTTTTTTAGTTGGTTTTTTAGGCTTATAATCCTTTACAGAAACATCAAGCTTAACACCATGGTTTAGTCCAAAAAACTGTGTTAATCCATTACCGATTTCATCTTTTATAGACTGAGTTCTTTTAATAATATTATCTGAAGGAAGAATTTCTCCTTCTACGTAAACTAAACATTTATTTTTCCGACTATTTACACGAACTTTAGGGTTCTTAATGAAGTTGTTTTCATTAACCACACTACGAACAAATCCTTCAATAGCAGAACTTTTTAGTTTTAGTTCACCACCAGCATTTTCTAACTCTATCTCTAAATGTTGTTTAGGATAAAAAATTATCACTAACATAGATAATAAAATTAAAATTGAAAGAACTAAAGTACCCCAAAAAATGTATCTAGAAAGATAATATCCTAAAAAAGAAATCCTCTTCCAATTAATCAAATGGAGCTCTAAACCGCTAACTTTATGATAATCTAGCAAAATAGGAATCAAAATTGTCAAGATTAAAATACAAAATATAAGAGAAAGTATTTTCTTAGATTTTGACATATTGAATCCTTTCACGAATACAATCAAATCATAACCTTGCCCTGTCTTAAAGATTATGATTTATTCTTGAAAAAAGAAAATTATTCCTTCTTCCCCAAGAAGAATGAAACTACACAAACAACAATGACAGCTCCCGCAATTGAAGGAAGCAATGCCATGCCTGCTAAAGATGGGCCCCAACTGCCCAAAAGGGATTGTCCAACTGATGAACCAATTAAACCTGCTAAAACATTAGCAATAATACCCATTGAACCACCTTTTTTGGTAATTCCTCCTGCAATGAGACCAATAAGGCCTCCTACAATAATAGACCATAGCATAATGGGCCACCTTTCTATATCAAAGAATATTTATTTAAATATTATCAATCTCCATTGATTAATAATATTATCAATTTGAATTGATAAAATAAATAGTAGAATTTTAGCTAAAATCTTATTTTGGATATTTTTTTCAAAATATTTTTCTTTGATTGGTATAACTATAAACCTTTACCCAAACAAAGTCAACTAAAATGCTTGGGTATTTTTAAAAAGCATAAATATTCTTGTGTGACAATAAACCTTTATATAGTAAGATTGTTTGCGTTTTCACAACATTTTAATTTATGCTAATTTTTATACTCATTTGTTTATATACCTATAAAAGCGTGTTTAGTCTTGTTTGTTTTCTATATTATTTGTTCTATCTCGATCACTAATAAAATGAATAAAAAATTCACTTTATTGTATTTTGTGTTTAATTTAAGATGATATATCAGTCTCTATTCGATAGAAATTTGAGCTTTTTTAAAAAATTTTTTTAAAATACTATATTTTATAGAGAATTTTTTATAAAATTTGACGTATACTTTTATAAAATGTATAATATTTATATGTAAGCCCTTCCAAGCTAATTTGACTTTTAGCTGCCATTCTAAGAGTGTCTATTCATGACACTCTAATATTTTATTTAGAGAAATTTGGAGATTATTATGGATTTTAGAGAAATATTGGTTCAACCAGAGCATTCAAAACTAAGCGGCTTCAATACTCAACTTGAAGGTTTTGAAAAACTTTTTAGAGATAAGGACTTGTTAGACATCCGAGAAGATTTAACCAAAATTAATAAAGATGAAGTCATCGCTCTTTGTTCAGAAATAAAAGGATATAAATCTGGCTTTTTGGATACATTATCTTTAATTGCTTCAGAGTCTAATATAGGGAATTATAGGAATGTCTTTGAAGAGTTATGGACTGAGTATGAATTTGATAATCGTATCGATGACTTACTTGATCGTTACCCGTATACAAACGTTGAAGAACGGATTGATTATAAATTGTTAGAAGAGTACGGAACAACCTCACGCGAAGAGGTAGCCAGAATGATTATCGAGGATTTAGATACTTCATCAGATGGAGAGGCTAAAAAACTATTCCTTCAAGAGTTTCTCTCTATGCAAAAGAGAGAAAATGATAACTAATAATCTTTAATATCTTCACTACCATTTTTTCGGTGTATTAAGAGGAAAAAGTTAATAACATGGCACTATTTTTGTGTTCAAATTTTTCAAAATATAGAAAATAAAACAAAATTTGGGATCTTCGCATATGCATTAAATACAATGAAGTCAATCATAAAAGACGATGTGTTTAATATTCATATTGAAACTGAAAATGGAAGTTATAACGGTGAGGCCAGTCAAGTCTTAGTCTTATTATCCAACTATTACGCTGATAAAAAACTATTTGACGAGAATAAAGATGGATATGGAAATATCTTAATTTTAAAAGATGCCTCCATCCTTTCTAAACTATCTGCAATTCCAGATTTGTTAAAAGGAGATGTTGTGTCAAATGATCACATCGAATATATTAAAGCAAAAAATATTAGAATTTCTTCTGATACTGAGTTAGAATCAGATGTTGACGGTGATAAATCAGATAAACTTCCAGTCAAGATTAAAATACTTGGAAATCATATCGAAGTATACTCATTATCAAAAGAATAATTTATTTTTTCTAATAGAAATCTAAACGACCAAAAAGAGACTTGCGTATAGTCTCCTTTTTTTACTATATAGTCAATAAATTATAACAGATTGACAATTTTATAATTGCTCACGACATAAGACGTTGTTAGATACTTTTACTTTCTAAAAAACCTTTTGCCTATCCAAATATAAATAAGGTTTCTTATCCTCCACCACACGTTCTAAACATTCAATTCTAAGATAACCAAAAAATGTTTTTAGCTAATCATTGTCAATTATGTACTTTATTTAAGTGAAAACTAAAAATTTTTCAATTGTACATTCATACAAAAACACGGCTCATGAATCATGGCCATGTTATATTTTACTTAAGCTAGTTAGCTAGTTCTCTTAGTTAATATTTACTTACCTTTTATTTGCTTTAAGTCCTTTATCTCTTTTAGAATACTAAAAATATAGAAACTAAATAGAACTATACATAAAAAAGATATAACAAAGAAACCAAACGGAAGTTTTCTTCCCATACCAGCTACTACTCCAAGGGATAAAATACCGATAGCCATTATGGAAATTATGAGGATAAACCACAAGTAAATCATGTAAAACTTA
>NZ_JUPI01000040.1 GCF_001074805.1 Streptococcus parasanguinis
TACCATAGCATCTGCTGCTTCGATAGCACCTACTAAACCTTTTGTTTCAACCATTCCTAATGCGTTTGCGTTTGACATATTCTTTTCCTCCTATTATTGACTTAAACTTAATTATTCAGCTGATGGATGTGGTAAAATTACTTCTACTTCTGAATGTGGACGTGGGATGACATGTACTGAAATCAATTCACCTACGTTTTCAGCTGCTGCTGCACCTGCATCTGTTGCAGCTTTAACAGCA
>NZ_JUPI01000041.1 GCF_001074805.1 Streptococcus parasanguinis
GACGTCAGCGAACTTCTACGAAGTTCCATGACTAATTATTGAGCCTAAGGTCTCAATAATTCCAAGTGCTTGAAACAATTGTGTTTCAGGCACTTTTCTCACAGCGGAAAGTTTTGTATCCACTAAACTAATTAAAGAAAATAGAATCATATTTTTGAAGATTCAACTAGCTATTTTAGGTGATAAACAGTTTGCCTGCATTCTAAAAAACACTGATCTTGCGATCAGTGTTTTTTAGTCCTCTATATAAGAGGTATCATTCCATTTTTCTAAGTGATAGTGCTCAAAATCATCCGTTGTCAAAATCGTCACGCTGGCATTATCTAGTCCACCATTTTTGCGGAGTTCTCCTATTTCATAACCGAGCAAGGTTCGAATAGAAGCTGTCAAATTAGCTCCGTGTCCAACAATGAGAACGGTATTTAGCTCTTTTCCTTTCAGACTTTTTACAAAATCACAGGTACGTTTGGTTGTTTCATAAACAGATTCTGCATCAAAGATTTCATTTTGAAAACAAGCTAGGTTATGTCGAAACGCATCCATTTGTTGGGGATAGATGGCCGAAATGGTAGAAATTTTAGCTCCTTCTAATTTTCCCAAATTCCACTCACGAAGAGCAGGAGTTGGTAGCAATTTTAGAGGTGTCTCCAATTGATCGAGAATGATCTGTGCAGTATGGACTGTCCGTGGCAGATCACTTGCAAAAGCTGCATCAAAAGGGACAGTAGCTAGATGCTTTCCTAATTTTTCAAGCTGATGAATGGAGGCTGGTAATAGCGGAGAATCGCCATTTGATCCTTGAAAACGTCCTTCTTCATTCCATTCTGTCCGTCCGTGTCGAATAAAATATAGTTTCACAATCTTGTCTCCTTCTCTGTCTTTATTCCAAAATATCTGCAAAAGTCGCCTTTACGAAGTCTGCTAGAAGTTGTGGTTTGATTTGAATACTATGGCCAATTTCTCCAGCAGATACGATCATGGTTTCTAACTGAAGGGCTGATTCATCGATAAAAATAGGAAAAGAATGCTTTTGGCGAATGCCCACCGGATTATTGGCCCCATGAATATAACCCGTTGTTTTTTCAAGATCTTTTTGAGGAATCATAGCGATTTTCTTATTCCCTGATAATTTGGCTAACTTTTTCTCTGAAAGATGCTCTGTAATAGGAATGATCCCAATCACGGGCCCCGTTTTATCTCCTTTGAGAGCTAGGGTTTTGAAAATAGTAGAGCGATCAATTCCTTCTGGTAAGATCCCTTCTAAAGCGTTGATTTGTAAGCCTATGTGCTCAATTTTTGCTTTAGTCAAGATCTGCTCGACCAAGGTTTTCTTCACCTTATTTTTTTTTGCCATGGCTTTCTCCTTTTCTCTTTTTCTCTACAAAATCAGATTTCATTAGACCATTATAACATATAATAGCAGTGATATTGTCTAAGCCTCTAAACATAGAAAACAGCAGAAAAAGTGAAGATCACTTGATCTGCTGTTTTGAGGCTATGAGGAAGAGCCATCTTTTTGTACCTTGAATAGTTTCCGATAAATCGCTTCTTGGTCTTGCGTCGGAGCAATTTGATTGAGATCCAAGTAGTGTGAGAATCCATTTAATTGCCCTTGAGAGGTATATTGATGCAAGTCGTATTCCGTATTGGTATCTGGTGCAGCATTATAGTAGCCATCGTCAAATCCATAAGTAGGAATCCAAAGAGCCGTAAATTTATCAGTGGAGATACTATGTTCTTCCATGAAGTAGGTTCCGATATAGAGTCCAATATTTTTGGCACCCAAAGCTTGTAGTTTTGCTCGGAAAGCTTCAACACCTGCGTTCATATCCTTCATGGTTTTTTCCTCGACATCTAACCAATAGTAGGTCGGTTTGTAAGGAGAAGCAGCCTTGTAAAATTCTTCTGCTTCTTTTTCCATTTCTTTTTTATCCTTAGCAGCGACATAAGCATAGACCGCGACTGGGATATTTCGTTTTTGGAATTCTTGGATATGGGTTTTATAGGATTTATCCAGACCATTTAAGTGGGTTGCCGCATTTTCCTTTTTAGCTTGAGCCCCACTATGGACACGAACGATCACACCTCCCACATTTTGGGAGAGAACATCGTAGTCAATTTCACTAGGCAATTGCCAGCCAGAGATATCAATGATCGGGCGGCCAACCAGTTCTGGATTGATATCTTCTTCTTTTTTAGAAGAAGAGCTTGCAGTGGTTGTTTTTTTAGGTGTATTGGAGTTCGGAATGGTTTTGGTTGTTGCTTGTCGCTCTCTTACTTGCAGATCGGCAATCGTTCGTGAAAGAACGAGAAAAGAAATGATACCGATAAAAAAGACCAAGAGAACAACGGGTTTTATCCTTTTTCTCATACAAAATCATTTTACCGTAAATAAGACGAAAAGGCAAAACTTAATGCTTAAAAGATCACGATTTCAGCCATTATTTTCAAAAAAAAGGAATCTTTTCATCGAAAAAGGATAAAAATATATGAAAATAAGAAGAATGACTAGAATATTTCTCGAAAATTGAGAAGAAGCCGAATCTTTTCGGGCCTTTCCTTGGTTTTGCTTCTTAAAAATGATATAATGAAGGTTGAACATTAGGAATATGGTGAATTATGAAAATTGAAAAAAGACATCTTTTAAATTATTCCATCCTCATTCCCTATTTGATTTTATCCATCATTGGCTTGATTGTAGTCTATTCGACAACAAGTGCCTTGGCAATTCAAAGTGGAGTGAGTTCGATTCGGATGGTCCGGACACAGGGGCTCTTTTTCATCCTAAGTCTCCTAACCATCGCTTTGATTTATAAATTTAGCTTAAACTTCCTTCGAAATAAAAAAGTGCTGGCTTTTGTCATCTTTATTGAAGTGATTTTGTTGATTCTGTCCAGGTTTATCACAGATACGGTCAACGGTGCTCACGGTTGGTTGACGATCCCAGGAGGGTTTAGTATCCAGCCAGCAGAATACCTCAAGGTTATCTTAGTCTGGTATCTGGCTTTGATTTTTTCTAAGCGACAAGACGAAATCCGTGATTATGATTACCAAGCCTTGACGCACAATGAATGGATTCCAAGAAATTTAAACGATTGGCGTTGGCTGACCTTGATTTTGATTGGAATCGTTGTAATCATGCCGGACTTGGGAAATGCGACGATCTTGGCCTTAACGGTCTTGATCATGATTACGGCTAGTGGAGTGGGCTACCGTTGGTTTACCTCTTTACTTGGTTTAGTTGTTGGAGCATCCACCATTGTCCTTGGTTCCATTTGGATCATCGGTGTGGACCGTGTCGCTAAAATTCCTGTCTTTGGTTATGTAGCCAAACGGTTTAGTGCCTTTTTTAACCCCTTTAATGACTTGTCTGGTGCGGGTCACCAATTAGCCAATTCCTACTATGCCATGAGTAATGGTGGTTGGTTTGGCTTGGGACTTGGAAATTCCATTGAAAAACAAGGTTACTTACCAGAAGCTCACACAGACTTTGTGTTTGCGATTGTGATTGAAGAATTAGGTTTTGTTGGAGCTAGCTTGATTCTTGCTCTCTTATTCTTCTTAATTCTTCGGATCATTTTAGTCGGTATTCGAGCAAAGAATCCTTTTAATTCGATGATGGCCATTGGGATCGGTGGGATGATCTTGGTACAAACCTTCATTAACATTGGAGGAATTTCTGGTTTGATTCCGTCTACTGGAGTGACCTTCCCCTTCTTGTCTCAAGGAGGAAATAGTTTATGGGTCTTATCTGTAGCGATTGCTTTTGTCTTGAATATCGATGCTAGTGAAAAACGAGCCAAGATGGAACAAGAAGGTATGGTTTTTGAAGAAAGAAGTAAAATCAAACCTTATTATTAAAAGGGAATTGTTTAATGGCTATTCAAAAAGGAGAAAAAATGGTCTTACAAAAATTAGAGAACTTTAGAAATAAAGATATTGTTAAAGAAGAAGCCGAAATTTTAACCAATTTATTGGATGATATTACGAAAAATTTGGTTCGTCCAGAAACATTTGAAAAGATCTCACAATTGAAAGATCTATCGAAAACAAAGAATTATCGTGATTTGAACCAACTAGTGGAACAATTGACAAATGAAGAAATGACAGTCATTTCACGTTATTTTGCGATTTTACCACTCTTGATTAACATCTCAGAAGATGTCGATTTGGCCTATGAAATCAATCATTTGAATAATGTGGATGGCCAATACCTCGGAAAACTTTCTTCAACCATTAAAGAAGTTGCGAAGAATGAAGATGCGCAAGAAATTCTTGAAAATCTCAATATTGTACCGGTTTTGACAGCCCATCCAACTCAAGTGCAAAGAAAGACTATGCTGGATCTGACCAATCATATCCATGCTCTTCTTCGTCAACACCGGGATGTTAAAGCGGGATTGATTAATGAAAACAAGTGGTATAATAACCTTCGTTGTAATATTGAAATCATGATGCAAACGGATATGATCCGTGACAAAAAATTGAAGGTGACCAATGAGATCACCAACGTCATGGAATATTACAATAGCTCCTTCTTACAAGCTGTTCCAAACTTGATGTTGGAGTACAAACGCTTGGCAAAAGAGCATGGATTAGAACTCGAACAACCACGTCCGATTACAATGGGCATGTGGATTGGGGGAGACCGGGACGGAAATCCGTTTGTAACAGCCGAGACCTTGAAACGTTCAGCAACAATTCAAAGTGAAGTCATTTTGAACTATTACATCGAAAAGATTTCTAAATTATACCGTCATTTCTCACTTTCAACGAGTCTTTCTAAAACAAGTGAAGCAGTAGCTGAAATGGCAGCCCTATCAAGTGATACATCTGTTTTTCGTGAAAAAGAGCCATACCGTCGTGCTTTCCACTATATCCAGTCAAAATTGATCCAAACCTTGGTTAACTTAAAAGAATGGACGATGGTTGGGGAAACTAGAGAAGATCGTTATGCTGTCGAGAGGTTATTAGGAGCAAACGCTCATCAACAAGGGCCAGTTTCTGATTATATCGGCAATCGTATCTCTGGAGCTTTAAAGAAAATTTCTGAGAAAGAAGCTCCAGCTTATGCCTCTGCTCAAGAATTCAAAGAAGACCTTGAAAAGATCAAAGATTCTTTGTTAGAAAACAAATCAGAGTATTTAATTTCTGGTGAGTTTGCAGAACTTCTAGAAGCCATCGATGTTTTTGGATTCTATCTCGCCTCTATTGATATGCGCCAGGATTCTAGTGTGCATGAAGCCTGTGTAGCAGAATTATTGAAATCGGCAGGGATTAATGACCATTATTCTGATTTATCAGAGGATGAAAAGTGTCAGGTTCTCTTGAAAGAACTCTTAGAAGACCCACGAATTTTATCAGCTACCCATGCTGAAAAATCTGAACTGCTTGAAAAAGAACTAGCAATTTTCCAAACGGCTCGTGAATTGAAGGATCGTTTAGGAGAAGAAGTCATTCGTCAAAACATCATTTCACATGCAACAAGTGTATCAGATATGTTGGAATTGGCTGTGATGTTGAAAGAAGTGGGCTTAGTTGATACAGAAAAAGCTCGCGTGCAAATCGTACCTTTGTTTGAAACAATCGAAGATTTGGATCATTCAGAAGAAACTATGAGAAGCTACTTGTCTCTTCCAATTGCCAAACGTTGGATTGCTTCTAAGAACAACTACCAAGAAATTATGTTAGGTTACTCTGATTCCAACAAGGATGGTGGCTACTTGTCTTCTTGCTGGACCCTCTTTAAAGCCCAACAACAATTGACTGCTATCGGAGATGAGTTTGGAGTGAAGATTACCTTCTTCCATGGTCGTGGTGGTACGGTTGGTCGTGGTGGAGGTCCTACTTATGAAGCCATCACTTCTCAACCATTGAAATCCATTAATGACCGTATCCGCTTAACCGAGCAAGGGGAAGTGATTGGCAATAAATACGGGAACAAAGATGCCGCCTACTACAACCTTGAGATGCTTGTTTCTGCAACTATTAACCGCATGATTTCAGAACAAAAAAGTCCATTTTCTATGTTTGATCGTTTCGGGGAAGTCATGGATAAAGTCGTGAATCGCAGTTACGATATCTATCGTGATTTGGTCTTTGGAAATGAGCATTTCTATGATTACTTCTTTGAATCAAGTCCGATCAAAGCTATTTCTAGCTTTAATATTGGTTCGCGTCCAGCTGCCCGTAAGACTATTACAGAAATTGGTGGTTTGCGTGCCATTCCTTGGGTATTCTCTTGGTCACAAAGTCGGGTGATGTTTCCTGGTTGGTATGGAGTAGGTTCTAGCTTTAAGGAATTTATCGATGAGGATCCTGAGAATATTGAAACCCTTCGATATATGTATAAGAACTGGCCTTTCTTCCAATCTCTCTTGTCAAATGTGGACATGGTCTTATCCAAAGCCAACATGGATATTGCCTTTGAGTATGCGCAATTGTGTGAGGAAGAAGAAGTCCGCAATATCTATCAGATTATCTTACATGAATGGCAATTGACCAAGGATATCATCCTGATGATTGAGGAGCATGACGAATTGCTCGCGGAAAACCCTTATCTGAAAGAAAGTTTGGATTATCGGATGCCGTACTTTAACGTCTTGAACTATATTCAGTTAGAATTGATTCGACGTCAACGGACGGGACAACTATCAGCCGATCAAGACAAGCTAATCCATATCACCATCAATGGAGTGGCTACAGGATTACGAAATTCAGGTTAAAAAAAATCGGAACATTGTTCCGATTTTTTCTGCTCTGAAACGAAGTGATAGAAGATGTTTAACGAGTTTAAATTAAAGATTTCAAATGAGGATTTTCAAAGCTTGATCAGGATCTTTCAGCAAGAGGACAAAACAAAAGGAAAGAAGAGGAATAATTAAGAAAATATAGGTAAAAGGCTTGCAATTTTATCTAAAATTCGATAGAATAGTAAGGAAAGTTAGACTGTATTGCCTACTGTCTATCTATAAAATATATTTTATTGGAGGCTTTTACTCAAATGGCAAAAGAAAAATACGATCGTAGTAAACCGCACGTTAACATCGGTACAATCGGACACGTTGACCACGGTAAAACTACCCTAACTGCAGCAATCACAACTGTTTTGGCACGTCGCTTGCCTTCATCAGTTAACCAACCAAAAGACTATGCGTCTATCGATGCTGCTCCAGAAGAACGCGAACGCGGTATCACTATCAACACTGCACACGTTGAGTACGAAACTGCTAAACGTCACTACGCTCACATCGACGCTCCAGGACACGCGGACTATGTTAAAAACATGATCACTGGTGCCGCTCAAATGGACGGAGCTATCCTTGTAGTAGCTTCAACTGATGGACCAATGCCACAAACACGTGAACACATCCTTCTTTCACGTCAGGTTGGTGTTAAACACTTGATCGTCTTCATGAACAAAGTTGACTTGGTTGACGATGAAGAATTGCTTGAATTGGTTGAAATGGAAATCCGTGACCTTCTTTCAGAATACGATTTTCCAGGTGATGACCTTCCAGTTATCCAAGGTTCAGCTCTTAAAGCTCTTGAAGGTGACTCTAAATATGAAGACATCATCATGGAATTGATGGATACTGTTGATGAGTACATCCCAGAACCAGAACGCGATACCGACAAACCATTGCTTCTTCCAGTCGAAGACGTATTCTCAATCACTGGACGTGGTACAGTTGCTTCAGGTCGTATCGACCGTGGTGTTGTTCGTGTCAACGACGAAATCGAAATCGTTGGTATCAAAGAAAAAATCCAAAAAGCAGTTGTTACTGGTGTTGAAATGTTCCGTAAACAACTTGACGAAGGTCTTGCAGGGGATAACGTTGGTGTGCTTCTTCGTGGTATCCAACGTGATGAAATCGAACGTGGACAAGTTATCGCTAAACCAGGTTCAATCAACCCACACACTAAATTCAAAGGTGAAGTTTACATCCTTACTAAAGAAGAAGGTGGACGTCATACTCCATTCTTCAACAACTACCGTCCACAGTTCTACTTCCGTACAACTGACGTGACTGGATCTATCGAACTTCCAGCAGGAACTGAAATGGTAATGCCTGGTGATAACGTGACTATCGACGTTGAGTTGATCCACCCAATCGCCGTTGAACAAGGTACTACATTCTCAATCCGTGAAGGTGGACGTACTGTTGGTTCAGGTATGGTTACTGAAATCGAAGCTTAATTCGATCTAGTTCCCAGATTAACAATTATATAGACAGACAGAAAACCCCGTGAAGACGGGGTTTTTATTTTGGTAAAAAGTAAAATGAGCTTGTGCAACCTTTCATTATGACGAAATTTATGGTAAAATAGATAGTATAAAATTAGAAAAAAGAGGTATGTGAAATGTCACGTAAACCATTTATCGCTGGTAACTGGAAAATGAACAAAAATCCAGAAGAAGCAAAAGCATTCGTTGAAGCTGTAGCATCAAAACTTCCTTCAGCTGATCTTGTTGAAGCTGGCATCGCAGCTCCTGCAGTTGACTTGACAGCTGTACTTGCTGCTGCTAAAGGTTCAAACCTTAAAGTTGCTGCACAAAACACTTACTTTGAAAATGCTGGTGCCTTCACTGGTGAAACTAGCCCACAAGTTTTGAAAGAAATCGGTACTGACTACGTAGTTATCGGTCACTCAGAACGTCGTGACTACTTCCACGAAACTGATGAAGACATCAACAAAAAAGCAAAAGCAATCTTTGCGAACGGTATGCTTCCAATCATCTGTTGTGGTGAGTCTCTTGAAACTTACGAAGCTGGTAAAGCAGCAGAATTCGTAGGTGCTCAAGTTTCAGCTGCTCTTGCTGGATTGACTGCAGAACAAGTAGCTTCAACAGTAATCGCCTACGAACCAATCTGGGCTATCGGTACTGGTAAATCTGCTTCACAAGACGATGCACAAAAAATGTGTAAAGTTGTTCGTGACGTTGTAGCTGCTGACTTTGGTCAAGAAGTGGCTGACAAAGTACGTGTTCAATACGGTGGTTCAGTTAAACCTGAAAATGTTGCTGAATACATGGCTTGTCCAGACGTTGACGGAGCTCTTGTAGGTGGTGCATCACTTGAAGCTGAAAGCTTCTTGGCATTGCTTGACTTCGTTAAATAATGACATATAAAAGGCGAGAGGTTTCTCGTCTTTTTTATAGTAGAAAAGACCAGCTACAAAGCTGGTCTTTTGAGTTAGGAACGTCCTAAAAGTTTCTTAATAAGAGAAATCATTTTGTATTTAAGAGGACGGGGATAATAACGGAAGGTTCCCATCTTACGAACGATGTAGCCATTAAAGTTCTGTTTGAAACGAAGCACACCATCTGACCCGTCAAAGATCCCTTGAATGCCTAGGAAGTTGTATCTTGTTATCCCACGTTTGATGGTTTCAAGCATCATATATTCCTGGAGAACAGCAGGAGCATAAAATTTATTAAATTCTGTATAAGAGCCACTGAATAAATAGGTGGATTCTTGCGGCATATAAACGAAGAGGCTACCTGCAAGAATGACATCTTGGTCTCCATATTTTTCAATATATTCTTTTGCTTCCTTCTTTCTCACTTCAAAGGTATCAAACTGGCTGGAGAATTCACGAAGTTGATTTTGTTTTTTCTCTGAATTGGGGTTGACTTCTAGTTCCTTCTGTAATTTCTCAATCTTCTGTGCTAGTTTCGCTTGGTCTTTTTCAAGATTCGTATAGTAGTGGTGGAAGTTCAGCGTTGCGATCATGAAATCTGCTTTGTCGCCAAAATTATCATAGAAGGTTTGGTAATAATCTAAGGTCTTATCCTGATAGTCTCGTCGGTCACTGGTAGAAGAAGTAATATCCTTAAAGAGTTGTAGTTCATCCCGGTTTAATCGTTTCAGTTCAATACCAAACGATTTCGCTTTCTTAACAAGCGGCTTTCCTTTTTTGCTGAAACTCTTGAGAAGATTTTTTTCGGTAATGCCTTCCATATCTTTCACATAGTGCCAGATAGGTTCTCCTCCAGGATAACCTGTTGTTAAACCATCATGCTGATAGCCCAAGTTTTTAAGGGTATCCATAAAATGAGTTTGTTCTTCACTGGTTGGATTGCCGTCACTGTCAAAGGTTTGATAGGTATCATAGGGCTTGATGACGAGTTCAATAGCGCCATTGTCTTTCGCATAGTCTTTTAAAGCTGCATAGAAGGGTTCCAGCATAGCTTCCTCTTGGTAGAGGGGCCCTGAATTGATTTCCATATGGAGACCACCTGTCATGGGAAGACTATACAAGATCGCAGCCACTTGGACTTGATCATCTTCCTTCCAAGCGATAAATTGAACGGTGTTCCCTCGCTCTACAAGCAGATCTGCCATCTCTGCAGACTGGATGAAAGAGCGATGGGAGACGGTATTTGCAAATGAGGTAAATTCTTCTTTTGAAATTGTCGTAAGAGTCATGTAACTTATTTACTCCTTAATTTTTTCCGGATCTTGTAAGCTGTGTTTACAAGTGGATAAAGTCGACTTGTTGGAAGGTTGAATTCGCCAACAAATTCTTCAATGATAGGATTAAACTTAGATTTAAAATGATAGAGTCCACCATCTAGTGAATTTTCAATGCCTCCCATATTTTGCCAAGAAGCACCACGGTCGAAAGCGTGTTGGGCAGTTTCATACCAGGTGAGGATAGCAGGTTGGTAACGGCGGAATTCTTCATCCATCCCTGCATAAACATTTTCAGACGTCCCACCGAATTCAAGGGTTAAGGTCCCGGATAAAGGAACGACCTGTCTACCTTCTTGGAGATGCTGCTCAAGAAATTGCAGTTCTTCCTCTATCCGCTCTTTTTCTTTTTGGTTGTTCTCAACCTTGCCAGGCTTTGTTTTTTCTGTGAATTTTTCAGCCTCTGCCTTGTTTTTTTCAAGATCTTTTATAAGGGAGCTTTTCCTTTTCTCGAGATCTAGAGTAGACAAAGTAATGTAGGATTGTCCTTGGTAGGTTGTGAGTAGTTTTTCGTAGTAGTCTTTTCCACGTAAATGAATGCTTTTACGAGCCTCAGTCTTTTTCATGAGAGAAGCAAAGTCCTCTAACAATTCAGTCCCGCCAAATTGGACTTGGATCCCTTTGTTTCGAGCAGTTCGGATGGCTTGTCGAGTAGATTTTGAAAGATCTTGCTCAGTGAAAAACTCTTTGTGGATATTCGCTTGAAAGCGTGGTTGGATATTTTCTGCCATATCACTGGTTCGGCAAGTCCATTCAATCCCTTCTTTAGTTAAGGTGTCGATGACCGCTTGTACATCAGTGGTTTCCGTATTTTCTTGTCCAATCAAGTGTTTACTCAAGAAAAGACTTGGATCAAACTTCACAAATAAGGCCTTGTATTGTTTGGCTATCTTTTTAAGGGACTGGATCACATATGAAACCAGCTCCTTGTTTTGGTAATCCATGATTGGGCCTCGAGGAATGTAGAGCATGGAAAAGCCAAGTGGCAGGGGTTGAATCAAGATGCTTGCAACAGCGACTAATTGGTCTTCTTGATAAAAACCAACCCGTTCATTTCCCCAATTATCTTTGATTTTTGCCCATGAGCTGCTTTGTAAGAGATTGGTTTGGTCACTCTGAATAACAAAGTCGTCATGCTCACTGGCAGAAATTCCTAGCTGGTAATGGTACATTTCTTATAATACCCACTTTCTAATGGCGTATGCAACGCCAGATTCATCATTTGATTTGGTAATAGTTGTAGCAATTTTTTTAAGAGCTGGATTGCCATTTCCCATAACGACAGCATGTCCCACGACTTCTAGCATGGAACGGTCATTTTCCTCATCTCCGATGGCCATGGTTTCTTCTTGCTGGATTCCAAGTCGTTCAGCTAGATGAAGAAGGGCAGCTCCCTTATTGGTTGTTTTCCCTAGAATTTCTAAATAAAAAGGAGCTGATTTGACCATCGTGAAGCGATCCTTAAATTCTTTAGGGATTTTTGCAATCGCATCATCCAGAATGTCTGGTTCATCGATATACATGGCCTTGACAAATTCTTTCTCACGAACTTCTTCAGGCGTCCGGTAATAAACGGGCATGTTGACCAGTTGAGATTCATGAATGGTGTAGCGTCCGATATCTCGATTGCTGGTATAGATGCCGTCTTTAGTAATAGCATGAGAGTGGATTTTGAGTTTGTTAGCAAGAGACTCGATATCGAGATAGTCCTCATAATCTAAAAGGTCTTTGATGAGTTCTTTTCCAGTAGCAGTTTCTTGCACCAGACCGCCATTAAAGGTAATGACATAGTCTCCAGGATCCATCAAATGGAGTTCTTTTAAAAGTTTTGAGACCCCTGCGATAGGACGACCGGTTGTGATCACGATTTTAACGCCTGCGGCTTTAGCGTCTTGAATGGCTTCAAATACAGAAGGTGTGATTTCTTTTTTTGAATTGAGAAGTGTACCGTCGATATCGATCGCAACTAATTTAATGGACATCCGTCTCTCCTGTAAAATAATCATTGGTGATATAGGAAGTGAATTCCTCTACTTGCTTACTGAAAAGTCCATTAACCTCCAGCATTTCTTTTGGGAAATAGAAGCGGTTGTCCCCATAGCGAGTTCCTGCTAAAGCAGCGACGAGTGGAGACAACTGAGACAATTCTGCGAGACTCCCATCTTTTCGGATCATTTCGATCTGGGTACGCGGTTTTTCAAGCTCAGGTCGATAAATATCGTAGGGCAGGTCGAAATTTTGATGAATAGCTGTGTAGTAGGTTGGATTAAACCCAACCTCTTTAATCAAATTTTCAAGGATTGCTAAGTCTTTTCGCTTATCTTCTGTAAATAGAATCGATTTAAAAACTTTCCGATTAATATAGCGCTGAGCAAGATCAGATAAGATGGTATCCGGACTATCCATCCAGACTTGGAAATAGGTATTCATCACACCGTCATCTAGATTTAGGTAGTCTTGGATGGTGACCTCTTCTTCAAAAAATGGAATCAAGCGAGGTGAAGTCAGTTGAAAATACTCTTTCTGATCTGGATAAATGGTTCTAGCGCGTTTGAGTAGATTTTGAAGGAGGACTTCCATGGCACGAGTAGCTGGGTGGAAGTAGACCTGCATATACATTTGGTAACGGCTGACCACATAATCCTCGACAGCGTGCATACCATTTTGTTGGAAGGCAATACCATTTTCAATCGGTCGAATGACGCGCAAAATACGGGTCAAGTCAAATTTTCCATAGGAAGCACCCGTAAAGTAGGCATCCCGCAGTAAATAATCCATTCGGTCCACATCAATCTGACTAGAAATTAATTGCACCACTTGTTTATTGGGATAGGTATGATCAATGACGCTAGCTACACGATTTGGGAAATCAGGTGCTACCTGTAAGAGGATCTGATTGACCTCCGTCTCTGGACTGGTGATGATCAGCTGGGTCATTTTTTCATGATCGGTCCCAAAGAGTCCTTCGAAGGTATGGGAATAGGCACCATGTCCAATGTCATGAAGAAGGGCAGCTGTCATGGTCAGTAAGTTTTCATCAGAATTCCATTGCTCTGCATACTTTTCCTCAAAAATGGACAGAATGCGTCTTGAAATTTCATAGGCGCCAAGACAGTGAGAAAAACGACTATGCTCCCCACCGTGGAAGGTAAAACCAGATGTCCCCAGTTGTTTGATGCGGCGTAGTCGTTGAAATTCTTTACTATTAATTAATTGATAAATGATGGGATGATCCACATGAACGTAATCATGCACGGGATCGCGAAAGACTTTTTCATTCATGGGTCTATTATAGCAAAAAAAAGCCTATTTTGCGATCTAGAGGCTAATAGGGGCAGTCAAAATGCGTAAAATTTGATAGAATAGTAAGGCAAGAAAAGAAGAGAAGGAGACAAAGATGCAGATTCGCATTCAAAATACCATTCGATTTGGAGAAGAAATGGAAATCGTTGATCAGTACTATCAAGGTGAATGGAAGGAAAAAGCAGGTTTTCAATATCTCTTGTATACCAATGAAGAAGATGAAAAGGTTGCTTTGAAATTTTCCAATGATGAATTGGTCATGACACGATTCTCAAGTCCTAAATCCATCATGCGTTTCTACAAAAATGAAGATGGTGGGGCAATCATCCCAACTCCGATGGGCATTCAGCAGTTTTTGATTACAACAGACCTCTTTCAATTAGAAGCAGGTCATTTGCAAGTCTCTTATCGCTTGTTAACTATCGATGGAGAACAGGAATTTGCTAATTATCAATTACTGGTGGAATGGGAAGAATAGACCTCATTAAATTATTAGAGATCCCGCTTGCTTTATTCTATAAAAATGGTATAATAAAACCACTCAAGGGAGTAGCTGGCGGTTTTCCGCGATAGTGTCGTCATTACGAATTATTTCCGGCACTATATTAAACAGCGAGACTTGTTTTTTTAAAAAACAGGTCTCTTTTTTTGTAAAAAGAGGCCAAAAAGGAGGAGACTGTTTTGTCAAAAGAACAAAATAAAGATTTGTTTTACACGCAATCTTCTGAGGAAGTCCTAAAGAACTTGGACTCATCTGTCGAAGGTTTGTCAACCGCCCAGGCTCAAGAACGCTTAGCGAATTATGGTCGTAATGAGTTGGAAGAGGGTGAAAAACGTAGCCTACTAGCTAAATTCCTTGATCAATTTAAGGATTTGATGATTATCATCTTGCTTGTGGCAGCGGCACTTTCTGTGATTACAGAAGGAATGGACGGTCTAACGGATGCCATTATCATCTTGGCCGTTGTTGTCTTGAATGCTGCCTTTGGGGTTTACCAAGAAGGGCAAGCAGAAGCAGCCATTGAAGCTCTGAAAAATATGTCTAGCCCGATGGCTCGTGTTCGTCGTGATGGTCATGTGATTGAGATTGACTCAAAAGAATTGGTACCTGGTGACATCGTCTTGCTTGAAGCGGGAGATGTCGTGCCTGCAGATATGCGTTTGTTTGAAGCAGCTTCCCTTAAAATTGAAGAAGCAGCTCTTACAGGGGAGTCTGTGCCAGTTGAAAAAGATGTGACAGGACTTGTTGAAGCAGATGCTGGTATCGGGGATCGTGTTAACATGGGTTACCAAAACTCAAATGTAACTTATGGTCGTGGGATTGGTGTCGTAACAAACACTGGTATGTATACAGAAGTTGGTAAGATTGCAGATATGTTGGCTAATGCCGATGAGACTGAAACACCATTGAAGCAAAGCTTGGAACAATTATCTAAAGCCTTGACTTACTTAATCGTTGTGATTGCGGTCATTACTTTCTTGGTTGGTGTCTTCGTTCGTGGTGAACATCCGTTGGAAGGCTTGATGGTTGCGGTAGCCCTTGCGGTTGCGGCGATTCCAGAAGGTCTTCCTGCCATTGTAACCATCGTTCTCTCTTTGGGAACGACAACCCTTGCTAAACGCAATTCAATCGTTCGTAAATTGCCAGCCGTTGAAACACTTGGTTCAACAGAAATCATCGCATCTGATAAAACAGGTACCTTGACCATGAACCAAATGACAGTTGAGAAGGTTTATACCAACGGTCAATTGCAAAGCTCTGCAGCTGATATTGTTGCTAGCAACAATACCCTTCGTATCATGAACTTTGCCAATGACACTAAAGTGGACCCATCTGGCAAGCTGATTGGTGATCCAACGGAGACAGCTCTTGTACAGTTTGGCTTGGACCACAACTTTGACGTTCGTGAAGTCTTGAAGGATGAGCCTCGTGTGGCTGAATTGCCATTTGACTCAGACCGTAAGCTCATGTCTACCATTCATAAGGAAGCTGACGGTTCTTACTTTATCGCTGTCAAGGGGGCACCTGACCAATTGCTCAAACGTGTGACGCGTATTGAAGTCAATGGAGAAGTTCGCCCTATCACAGAAGAAGACAAACAAGCTATCCTTGCTACCAACAAAGACTTGGCCAAACAAGCCCTTCGTGTCTTGATGATGGCTTATAAGACAAGCAACGAAATTCCAACCTTGGAATCTGAAATCGTTGAGTCTGACCTCATCTTCTCAGGTTTGGTCGGCATGATTGACCCTGAGCGTCCAGAAGCAGCTGAAGCTGTTCGTATCGCTAAAGAAGCAGGTATCCGTCCAATCATGATCACGGGTGACCACCAAGATACAGCAGAAGCTATTGCTAAACGTCTTGGAATCATTGATCCAAATGATACCGAAGACCATGTCTTCACTGGAGCTGAGTTGAACGAACTTTCTGATGAAGAATTCCAAAAAGTCTTCAAGCAGTACTCTGTTTACGCTCGTGTATCACCAGAACACAAGGTTCGGATCGTGAAAGCCTGGCAAAAAGAAGGAAAGGTCGTTGCCATGACTGGTGACGGGGTTAATGATGCGCCATCACTTAAGACAGCTGATATCGGTATCGGTATGGGGATTACTGGTACGGAGGTTTCTAAGGGTGCCTCTGACATGGTCCTTGCCGATGATAACTTCGCCACTATTATCGTAGCGGTAGAAGAAGGACGTAAGGTCTTCTCCAATATCCAAAAATCCATCCAATACCTCTTGTCTGCCAATATGGCTGAGGTCTTTACCATCTTCTTTGCAACCCTCTTTGGTTGGGACGTTCTTCAACCAGTGCATCTATTATGGATTAACTTGGTAACGGACACTCTCCCAGCTATCGCTCTTGGCGTTGAACCAGCTGAACCAGGTGTCATGACCCACAAACCTCGTGGACGCAAGTCCAACTTCTTTGACGGTGGGGTCTTTGGAGCTATCCTTTATCAAGGAATCTTCCAAACTATCTTGGTACTTGGCGTTTACGGATGGGCGATTCTCTTCCCAGAGCACCGAGGTCATGCTGAAATTCATGCAGATGCTCTGACGATGGCCTTTGCGACTCTCGGTTTGATCCAATTACTCCATGCTTTTAACGTGAAATCAGTTTACCAATCGATCTTTAAAGTGGGACTTTTCAAGAACAAGACCTTTAACTGGTCTATTCCAGTTGCCTTTATTCTTTTAATGGCGACCATTATGGTACCTGGATTTAACAAGCTATTCCATGTTTCAAATTTGAGTTTGACGCAATGGTTGGTGGTTGCTGTAGGTGCAATTATGATTGTGGTCCTTGTTGAGATTGTCAAAGCTGTTCAACGTGCGCTTGGTAAAGATAAAAACGCGATTTAAGCATAAAAAGTCATCTTCGGATGGCTTTTTTATCTGACAGAAAATGACTAGGCATATTTCTTGAGGCAAGAGTTGATTTTTGATAAACTAGTCAACAGTTTGAAGAAAGGAAACTTAGTTATGAAAAAGTTTTTTGCTGAAGTAATCGGCACATTTATGCTTGTCTTTATCGGGACTGGCGCAGTTGTTTTTGGAAATGGAACAGAAGGTCTGGGACATTTAGGAATTGCCTTGGCATTCGGTTTATCCATTGTTGCAGCAGCTTACTCAATTGGGACTGTTTCTGGTGCCCACTTGAACCCGGCTGTTTCGATTGCCATGTTTGTGAACAAACGCTTGTCTTCAAAGGACTTGGTTAATTATATTGCAGCGCAAGTAGTGGGGGCGGTTCTCGCATCTGCAACAGTACTCTTCCTCTTGTCAAATTCAGGTATGTCAACAGCTAGTCTTGGTGAAAATGCCCTAGCGAAGGGTGTGACTCCATTTGGCGGATTCTTGTTTGAAGTAATTGCTTCCTTTATCTTTATTTTGGTCATCATGACAGTGACATCAGCTAGCAAAGGTAATGGGAAAATCGCTGGCCTTGTGATCGGTTTGAGCTTGACTTTGATTATTCTTGTTGGTTTGAACATTACAGGACTTTCTGTTAACCCAGCTCGTAGTTTGGCACCTGCCCTTTTTGTTGGTGGTGCAGCCCTTCAACAAATTTGGATCTTTATCTTGGCTCCAATTGTCGGTGGTGTTCTGGCTGCAATCGTTGCAAAAAATCTCTTGGATACAGAAGAGTAAAAAAAATTGGTCCCAGAGGGACCAATTTTTTTATAGTTCAAGGATCGTCATGGCTTGAGAAAATTCATGAGCGAGCTGTTTTTTCTTGTATGCTTTAAATTTGGGGAGGTCTTTGATTCTGCGATAGCGTTTGTAGGGATCGTATCGTTTTGGAAAATCATATTCAGGAAAAGCTTCGAAAAATTGTTTGCAAAGCTCCCATTCTCGGACATAGCCTAAAGGTCTAGCATGATAGGTGATGGTGTCAATCGTTGTTGCTGGCATTCGGTGGTGGCTATGACCAAAAATCACTTCTCTGACAGGATATTGTCTAAAGAGCTCATGAAAGGATTGGCTTCCTAGAAAAGCATTAAAGCGTTCAAAATAAGGGTGGCGCAGGAGAAACTGACTATGAGGAACAAAGTGCATGGCGATGATCAAGGGTTGATCCACTTGCATGAGTTCTGTTTCGAGCTCTTGCAACAGACGTTGGGTAATGGCTGGATCAGATCCCATTCGTTGGAGGCGTCTGTCAAACCAAAATAGATTTTTGGTTTGGAGATGTTTTTGGGGAGAGATAGTAGGAACAAAGCTGTAGTCATACCAGCCCGAAAAGGCAAGAAGCGTATGATTGGAGAAGGAAATCTTTTGAAATTCAAAAGGTCTTATGGTTTCTTCTGATAGGCCAAGCATATCATGATTTCCCAAGCTAAAGGTCACTGGAAGGTGACATTGAAGTTGGTCTAAAAATTCCTGTGATGTCCTTTCAAAGCCGTTGGCAATATCTCCTGCAATATGGAGATGTTGAATGTTTTGTTGCAGGAAAAGAGTGATCAGGGTCTCTATTTCTTCTTTGCCGAAGTTGTTCGAATCAATATGTAAATCGGACATAAAAGCTACTGTTGTCATGCTACCAGTCTAGCATAAGAGGATCTTTTTTTCTAACAATTAGGTTACAAAGAAATAGAAAAATACTGAAAAAAAGCTGGGTTAGTTGTGGTAAACTAGCAGATCCAATATTGGAAGGTGGGAAAATAGTGAAGGTTATGATATAATAGACTAGATACATAGAAAGAGGTGCTTATGGACATTTCAGAAATTCGTCAAAAAATTGACGCAAATCGTGAAAAATTAGCTTCTTTCAGGGGGTCTCTTTGACTTAGAGGCGTTGGAAGAAGAAATTGCCATTTTAGAAAATAAAATGACAGAACCTGATTTTTGGGATGATAACATTGCTGCGCAAAAGACATCTCAAGAATTAAATGAACTCAAGCAGACCTATGAAAATTTCCATCAAATGGTGGATCTCTTTGATGAGTCAGAAATCTTACTGGACTTTTTGGCAGAAGACGATTCGGTCAAAGAAGAATTGATCGAGAAGTTGGAGGAGCTGGATAAACGTATGACCAGCTATGAAATGACCTTGCTATTGTCTGAACCCTATGACAATAATAATGCCATCCTAGAAATCCACCCAGGTTCAGGAGGAACAGAAGCTCAGGACTGGGGCGACATGCTCCTTCGGATGTATTCTCGTTTTGGAAATGCCCATGGCTTCAAAGTTGAAGTCTTGGACTATCAGGCTGGAGATGAGGCTGGAATCAAGTCTGTGACCTTATCTTTTGAAGGGCCTCATGCATACGGCCTTCTGAAATCTGAAATGGGGGTTCACCGTTTGGTTCGGATCTCGCCATTTGACTCCGCTAAACGTCGTCATACCTCCTTTACATCTGTTGAGGTCATGCCCGAATTAGACGATACCATCGAAGTTGAAGTTCGTGATGATGATATCAAGATGGACACCTTCCGCTCAGGTGGAGCTGGTGGACAAAACGTCAACAAGGTTTCTACAGGGGTGCGCTTGACCCACATTCCGACAGGGATTGTAGTGGCATCCACCGTGGATCGGACCCAATACGGGAACCGTGATCGTGCGATGAAGATGTTGCAAGCTAAACTCTACCAATTAGAGCAAGAGAAAAAAGCAGCAGAAGTGGATTCTCTAAAAGGGGATAAAAAAGAAATCACCTGGGGAAGTCAAATCCGCTCCTATGTTTTTACCCCTTATACCATGGTGAAGGATCACCGGACCAACTACGAAGTAGCGCAGGTGGACAAGGTGATGGATGGAGATATCGATGGCTTTATCGATGCCTACCTTAAATGGCGTCTCCAATAACCTAGAGGGAATCAACCAGAAAAGAATGAAAGGAATTTCATTACATGTCAATGATTGAAATGAAAGATGTTGTCAAAAAGTATGACAACGGGACGACGGCCCTTCGCGGGGTCTCTGTCCAAATTGAACCAGGAGAATTTGCCTACATCGTAGGACCTTCTGGTGCAGGGAAGTCGACCTTTATTCGACTTTTATACCGTGAAGTCAAACACGATAAAGGAAGTTTGAAAGTAGCTGATTTTGATTTGGATAAAATCAAAAAACGCGATATTCCTATGTTGCGACGCAATGTGGGAGTGGTCTTCCAAGATTATAAATTGCTTCCAAAGAAAACCGTTTATGAAAATATTGCCTACGCAATGCAAGTTATCGGTGAGCGCCGTCGCAATATTAAAAAGCGTGTGATGGAAGTTTTGGATCTTGTCGGATTGAAACACAAGGTCCGCTCATTCCCGAATGAATTGTCAGGGGGAGAGCAACAACGGATTGCGATTGCTCGTGCGATCGTCAACAATCCGAAAGTCTTGATTGCGGATGAGCCAACGGGGAACTTGGACCCAGATAATTCATGGGAAATCATGAATCTTTTGGAGCGGATTAATCTGCAAGGGACCACAGTATTGATGGCGACCCACAATAGCCAGATTGTAAATACTTTACGTCACCGTGTCATCGCGATTGAAAATGGTCGTGTAGTGCGTGATGAAGCGGAAGGAGAGTACGGATACGATGATTAGAAGATTTTTCCGACACTTAATTGAATCGTTTAAAAGCTTGAAACGAAATGGTTGGATGACGATCGCAGCAGTCAGCTCGGTTATGATTACCCTTAGCTTGGTTGCTATTTTCGCCTCTGTTATTGCTAATACTATTAAGCTTTCAGATGATATTCAAAACAGTGTGCGGGTTGTAGTATACATGCGCAAAGATATTCAAGATCAGAGCGAGCAGATTGAACAAGAAGGTCAAACCGTGACCAATGAAAATTACCATAAGGTCTACGATGCTCTGACAGCCATGAAGCATGTCGACAAGGTTGATTTTTCTAGCAAGGAAGAACAGTATGATAAACTGATCAAAACGGCTGGGAACAACTGGAAGATTTTTGATGGAGATGCAAACCCCCTCTACGATGCCTATTATGTAGAGACGACAGCTCCAAAATATGTGAAGCAAGTCTCGGCAGATGCCAAGAAAATTGAAGGGGTCTCTGAAGTCAAAGATGGTGGGGTCGATACCCAACGCTTGTTTGCCCTTGGAACCTTTATTCGAAACTGGGGCTTGATCGGGGTCGCCTTATTGATCTTTATTGCAGTCTTTTTGATTTCAAATACTATTCGGATTACCATCATTTCACGTAGTCGTGAGATTAAGATCATGCGACTGGTAGGAGCAAAGAATGGTTATATTCGTGCACCGTTCCTTTTAGAAGGGGCTTGGATTGGTCTATTGGGAGCAGTGGTTCCATCAGCTTTGGTTTTCTACGTGTATAATGTTGTCTATACATCAATGAATAATAACTTGACAGACCAAAACTTGCATCTTTATAGTCCCCATCTTTTGGTACCGATTATGGTGGGTGGCTTGTTTGGATTGGGGATTTTGATTGGAGCGATCGGTTCGTCAATCTCCATGAGACGTTTTCTTAAGATATAATAAAAAAGCAAGTTCACACTTGCTTTTTTTGTATCTTTTATTAGGACAGGAAGGAGGATACATGATTCTTTAAGATTGTCTAAAGAAGGGATTGAACATCTTCTCGTGACCAATAGAAGTTTCAGGGCCATGACCGGGATAGACGGTATAGGAAGATGGAAGGGTAAAGAGTTCTTCTCTGATACTGCTAAGTAACTGTGCCGCGTTCCCTGTTGGAAGATCGGTCCGTCCAATGGTTTCGCGAAAAAGGGCGTCACCGGATAGAACCAGGTGATCCTCAGGAAAGACGATAGAGACTCCTCCTGCAGAGTGGCCTGGTGTCTCCAGAACATAAAAGTGGAAATCGGCTATTTGGTAATCGGAGCGAATGTCATAAAGGAAGTCGGCCTCCTTGCATACCACATCTTCTAAATCCGCATGACGATCCAAACCAGATAAATTATCGACAGGAGAAGACAACCAACTGGCTTCTGCTGAATGGACATAAACAGGTGGGAAATGATAGGTCTGACGAACCTTTTCAAGACTCATAATGTGATCGTAATGCGTATGGGTTAAAAGAATCGCTACAATTGGTTTTCCGATGCGATCTATTTGTTTTTGAATAGTCGCCCAGTCGCTACCTGGATCGACAAGAATGAGGGAGTGGTCATTTTCAAGGTAGTAGGTATTTTCATAAGCTACAGGATTAACAGTACGATAGATTTTCATAAGGACTCCTTTCTAGAATAGTGTATCAAATTGCAAGGAAAATAACAGGATTGAAGTCAACATGAAAGGAGAAAAAAATCTGCAGAGCTTGCTCAAACGTGATATAATTTTAAGTATTATGACAAGACAGAAACGGAAATATGCCATTGTGGATCTGGAAGCGACCAGTGCTGGAAGCAATGCTAAGATCATTCAGGTTGGGATCGTTATTATCGAGGATGGCCTAATTACCCAATCCTATGAAACAGATGTAAATCCCCATGAACGATTGGATGAGCACATCAAACAATTGACCGGACTAACAGATGCTCGCTTACGCAAAGCACCAGAGTTTGCACAAGTGGCAAAGGAAATTTTTGAATTAATAGAAGATGCCGTCTTTGTGGCCCATAATGTCAAATTTGATGCGAATTTATTAGCAGAAGCCCTCTTTTGGGAAGGATTTGAGCTAACGACTCCTCGGATTGATACGGTTGAATTGTCTCAAATTTTCTATCCGACTTTAGAACGCTACAATTTAGGAGCGCTTGCAGCTGAACTGGAAATTGAGTTGCACCATGCTCACTCCGCTTTAGCGGATGCTATGGCAACAGCCCAGCTGCTGTTGAAATTGAGAGAGAAAATTGTAAGCTTACCAAGAGGATTGATCGAAAAACTTCTTTCGATGGCAGATTGTTTGATTTATGAATCGCGACTCTTAATAGAAGATGCGCTTGAAGACAGTAGCCTTTTTTTACCAGCTCATTTAGTAGAAGTTCATGGTCTCTATCTGCGCAAGCCACAGCAGTTTTTAGAAAGTCGTCATTTGTCTGAACAGTTTGAACTCAATATGCAGCTGTTGGGAATGGAGGCTTATCCGGAACAAAGAGAATTTGTTAACTATATCGAAGATAGTTTGCAACAGCCACTTCCGAGTTTTATTGAAGCGCCAACGGGTATTGGGAAGACCTACGCTTATCTATTAACGCTTTTGGCCAAAACCTCCAAGCGCATTCTTGTCAGTGTTCCAACTAAAATTCTTCAGGATCAAATTATGAAGAAGGAAGGAAAGACTATCCAAGATCTTTTCCAAATTCCCTTTCATAGCCTGAAAAGTCCCAAGGATTACATCCAACTCGATAAATTTTATGAGGCCTTACAGAGTGAGTCAGATAATGGGATGATTCGACGCTTTAAAATGCAACTGTTGGTTTGGCTGACCATGACAGAAACGGGAGAGTTCAGTGAAATTGGCCAACTCTATCGTCATCTTCATTTTGTAGCTGACATTTGCCACGATGGCCAATTGTCGAAGCGTTCACTTTTTTATCAGGAAGATTTTTGGCGCCTGGGCCAGGAAAAAGTGAAAACCAGCCGAGTAATTCTGACCAATCATGCCTATCTGTTAACCCGTCTAGAAGATGATAAGAGTCTACTTCAAGAATCTGTTCTGGTAGTGGATGAAGCGCAAAAACTCTTCTTTGCTTTAGAGCAGTTTTCACAGAGAGAAGAAAACTTGCAATCTCTTCTTCTAGGCTTGCAACATGCCATCGAAGAGGAAAAAGATCTTCTGCAAAGGCGTTTGCTGGAGAGTATTCAATTTGAGTTAAATGCCTGCTCTAAGGAAGTTGTACAAGGAAAACCAGCCATCTTATCAGATCAAACGGTAGCAAAAATTCGACAGGATGTCTCAGAATTAAAAAACGAATCATTAGAGAATCTAAGGGAATTGTTTGATGAGCGCTACCAAACCTTTTGGATGGACAAGGAAGTGGTCGAAAGCCACCAGATTCTTCGTCTCCACGGAGGAGTTGAGGACTTGCTATCCTTTAAGGAGTTTGTTCCTGAAGAAGTGCCCGTGCTCTTTGTATCAGCAACGATCGCGATCAGTAAAAAGGTGCATTTACCTGCCCTTTTGGGATACCAAGAGCAGCAGATCTACCGGGTGCCAATAACAGTCAAACAACACCAGGAATTATTGGTGCCGATAGATTTTCCAGATGTCGTTTCTTTATCTTCCGTGGAGTATGCAGGAGAGATTTGTCAGCTCATCGATGAACTCCTTCCTCTAAGAAAACCAATTTTTCTTTTGTTTACCTCAAAAGAATTGTTACTGGAGACGTCAAACGCCTTGAAGTTTCCTCATTTGGCCCAGTATCGAAATGGCGATGCAGCTAATATTAAGCGACGATTTGATAGAGGAGAAAGCTATATTTTATTGGGAACAGGAAGCTTCTGGGAGGGTGTCGATTTTTCCCAACAAAAAGAAGTGATTCAAATCATCACGCGCCTTCCTTTTGATAACCCCAAAGATTATATGGTTCAAAAGCTGAATATCCAACTCAGAGAACAGGGGAAAAATCCCTTTTATGACTATAGCCTTCCGGTCGCGATTTTAAGGCTCAAACAGGCTATTGGGAGAACCAGCCGTTTTCAAGACCAGGAATCGTTGGTCCTCTTATTGGATCAGCGAGTGGTGACCAAACGATATGGAAAACAAATTTTAGATGGTTTGCAGCAAGTGTTGCCCCTTCATACGACAGTGAGAGAGCGGCTTGTTGAGCAAGCAGCTGCCTTTTTTGAAAGGAATTGAGAGAATGAAAAATAAAGGATTTGGACTTGCAATTGCATTTGTACTGGCTCTTTGCGCCATGTTTTTGGGAACTTTCTTTCCCATCATTGGCTCCAGTGTCTTTGCTTTGATTTTAGGAATTGTCCTCAATGAATTAGTAGATTTGCCGGAGAATTCACGACCAGGACTGAACTGGTCCGGTAAGAAATTGTTGCAGTATTCGATTATCTTCATGGGATTTAGCTTGCCAATTGCGACGGTTGCCTCTACAGGCTTGTCTTCTTTGAAGATTAGTCTGCCAACGATAACAGTTGCCTTTCTTGCAGCGATGATCTTTGGGAAAGTCTTCCATCTGAAATCTCACTTACGGACCTTAATTGGATTTGGAACGGCTATTTGTGGTGGATCTGCTATCGCAGCAGCTGCGCCGATCATTGAAGCAGACGAAGAGGAAATTGCCTTATCTATGTCAACCATCTTTTTCTTCAACATTTTGGCTGTCTTTATCTTTCCAGTATTAGGGCATGTATGGCATATGTCTAATTTTCAATTTGGCCTCTGGTCAGGAACAGCCATTAACGATACGTCATCAGTTGTAGCAGCAGCGTTTTCTTATAGTAAGGCGGCGGGTGAAATGGCGACCATTGTTAAGTTGACACGCGCCCTGATGATTGTACCAGTTTGTTTGGGCTTGATCGGTTTAAAATGGTATCGGAGCAAGCAACAAGGAAGAAACAAAGGAATGTTAAAGAAAATTATTCCTTGGTTCATCATTTGGTTTATTGTGGCTTCTATTCTTTCATCTATCGGCTTGCTACCTAAAGTGGTTCTTCCTTACCTAAAGGACCTTTCTCACCTCTTTATGGCCATGGCCTTGGTCGGAATCGGAAGCAAGGTTTCTTGGAAACAGTTCCGTGCAGCAGGAGCAGCCCCTCTTTTAGTAGGGTTGATTGCTTGGTTTTGTGTAGCAGGATCTAGCTTGGTTCTACAAATGTTGTTCTATTAATTGATTTGATGATTCTCAAAGAAAGGAACGTGAATGAAGAAACATCATTTTTGGACGATTCACCTGGATTATTCCATCATTGGGATTGTCTTCGCCCTTCTCATGATTGGGATTTTATCTGTTTATGTAGCAGTTTCTCATGACTATCCCCAGATGGTGTGGCCTTTTTTGGGGCAGCAATTGGCTTGGATTGGTGTGGGATGCGTCATTTGCCTGATTGTGACCATTTTTAGCACGAAATTTCTTTGGAAAATCACACACTTTCTTTATCTATTAGGTTTGGCCTTGATGGTTCTTCCTCTTGTGTTTTATAATCCCAACTTGGTAGCTTCAACAGGAGCTAAAAACTGGGTGGCTTATGGGAACATCACCTTATTTCAGCCCTCAGAATTTATGAAGATCCCCTTCATCCTGATGCTGTCACGCTCTATTGTCCGATTTTTGCAAAGAAATAAGGGGCGTGAACGATTATTACGACAAGATTGGTTTTTGATTCTAGAGTTGACCATCTATACGATTCCGGTATTTGCCTTATTGGCTCTCCAGCAGGACTTGGGAACGGCCTTAGTATTCTTGGCCATCTTTGCGGGCTTAGTGCTTGTTTCAGGAGTTTCCTGGAAAATTATCTTGCCGGTCATCTTGCTTCTGGCAGGTGGGCTAGCAGGCTTTCTCTTCCTCTTTCTTTCAGAAGGGGGACGGGCTTTTCTGCACCAACAATTAGGGATGCCAACCTACCAGATGAACCGTATTTTAGCCTGGTTAAATCCTTTTGACTATGCACAAACCACCACCTACCAGCAGGCGCAAGGACAGCTAGCCATTGCAAGTGGTGGCCTCTTTGGGCAAGGATTTAATGTTTCCAATTTATTGGTTCCCGTACGGGAAAGTGATATGATTTTTACAGTAGTAGCAGAAGACTTTGGCTTTGTTGGAGCTCTGGTGCTGTTGATTTTATATGTGGCCCTGATTTACCGCATTTTAAAAATTACCCTCCAGTCCAATAACCAATTTTATACCTATATTTCCATTGGATTTATTATGATGCTGGTCTTTCATATTTTTGAAAATGTTGGAGCAGTAACGGGTCTTCTCCCCTTGACGGGGATTCCCCTCCCCTTTATCTCACAAGGTGGGTCCTCTATTATTAGTAATCTGATTGGTGTTGGTCTGGTCCTTTCAATATATAATCATAGCAGCAAAAAGAAAGAGACAGAAGAAGGGCCTCCAATCCGTAAAAAAGTAGTCCTTAAAAAGGCGCAATAGATAGAAAGAAGGAATGAAAATGAAAAAAGTAGCAACGATTTTAGCAAACGGTTTTGAAGAAATTGAAGCCTTGACCATTGTCGATGTTTTGAGACGGGCTGGGATCGACTGTGACCTCGTTGGGATGGAAGAAACGGTCACAGGTTCTCACCAGATCACAGTGGAAGTCGACCGCCTCTGGAATGGGGACCTGTCAGATTATGATGGAATCTTCTTACCAGGTGGGATGCCAGGAGCTGCGAATTTGCGGGATAATCCGGAATTGATTGCAGCTCTACAAGAAGAAAGTAGAAAAGGAAAAATCATTTCTGCGATTTGTGCAGCACCAATTGTCTTGGCACGTGCCGGCCTCTTAAAAGATAAACACTATACCTGTTACGATGGTTTTGAAGAAGAGATTCAAGATGGGTACTATCAGAAAGAAACAGTGGTGAAAGACGGT
Organism: Streptococcus parasanguinis; assembly: GCF_001074805.1. Taxonomy (GTDB): domain Bacteria; phylum Bacillota; class Bacilli; order Lactobacillales; family Streptococcaceae; genus Streptococcus; species Streptococcus parasanguinis_A. The sequence goes on from NZ_JUPI01000041.1 coordinate 27,724, forward strand.
AATCTCTTGACCAGTCGTGGTCCTTCAACTGCACTTGCCTTAGCCTACGCCTTGGTAGAGCAATTTGGAGGAGATGCCCAAAGCCTTCGTCAAGGAATGCTCTATCAAGATGTCTTTGGAGATGCTTAAAAAAGCTCTTTTGGACACTATATTTTCTGGTGAAAGATCACATTCTATGACGGAAAATGACTTCTCTTTGATTTAAAATGAAATGACCGTAAAAAATGGCTAAAATCCCCCCTAAATGAGGGTTTTAGCTTATTTTTTTTGTCCATTTGTGGTATAATATTGACTATGAATTATCATGATTTTATATGGGATCTTGGTGGGACGCTATTGGATAATTACGAAACGTCCACAAATGCCTTTGTAGCGACATTGAAGGACTTTCACATCCAAGCCGATCATGATTCTGTTTATGCAGCATTAAAAATCTCAACACAGGATGCAATTCAAACCTTTGCACCACATATTTCAAATTTTCGTACGGAATACAAGAAAAAAGAAGCCTTGGGCTTGCAAGAACCGGTCTTATTTGAGGGGGCAAAAGAGTTACTAGAAGAGATCCAAGCACATGGAGGACGCCATTTTTTGGTATCTCATCGGGATCGCCAAGTTTTAACCCTTATTGAACAGACAGGCATTGCACCCTACTTTACGGAGATTGTAACAGCAGACGAGGGCTTTCCTCGAAAACCAGATCCAGCCTCTATGCTTTATTTGAAGGAAAAATATGGCATTCAAGCCGGTCTGGTCATCGGAGATCGTCCGATCGATATTGAAGCTGGGAAGGCTGCAGGGCTTTCAACCTATTTATTTGATACCATGCCCCACTTACACCAGTTTATATTTGAATAGAAAAGGGAAATTATGACAGAGGATAAACAGCAAGAAAATCAAGCACAAGAATATGATGCCAGTCAGATTCAGGTCTTGGAAGGACTAGAGGCCGTTCGGATGCGTCCGGGGATGTATATTGGATCTACCTCAAAAGAAGGTCTTCATCATCTGGTCTGGGAAATCGTAGATAATTCGATTGACGAAGCCTTAGCTGGTTTTGCTAGCCATATTGAAGTTTTCATTGAAGCAGATAATTCGATCACGGTTGTCGATGATGGTCGTGGGATCCCAGTGGATATCCAAGAAAAGACGGGTCGACCTGCCGTTGAAACTGTCTTTACCGTGCTTCACGCGGGAGGAAAATTTGGCGGAGGCGGCTACAAGGTTTCTGGTGGTCTTCACGGGGTAGGGTCATCAGTTGTGAATGCCCTCTCCACATCCCTCGATGTTCGCGTCTATAAAAATGGCAGTATCCATTACCAAGAGTATCGACGTGGACATGTTGTGGATGATTTGAAAGTCATCGGGGAGACAGATCGGACAGGGACAACCGTCCACTTTATTCCAGACCCAGAAATCTTCACGGAAACCACCGAGTATGATTTTGAAAAATTAAATAAACGGATTCAAGAATTAGCCTTTTTGAATCGTGGCTTGCGTATTTCTTTGACGGATAAGCGAGAAGGCCTGGAGCAAGAAAAGCATTACCACTACGAAGGTGGGATCTCTAGTTACGTCGAATACATCAATGAAAACAAAGATGTCATCTTTGAAAAACCAATCTACACAGATGGTGAAATGGATGATATTACAGTTGAAGTAGCTATGCAATATACCACAGGATACCATGAGACGGTCATGAGTTTTGCGAATAACATTCATACCCATGAAGGTGGGACGCATGAACAGGGCTTCCGTACAGCTCTCACTCGTGTGATCAATGATTATGCTAAGAAAAATAAGCTCTTAAAAGAAAACGAAGACAATCTAACAGGGGAAGATGTTCGAGAAGGCTTAACAGCAGTTATCTCGGTTAAACATCCAAATCCACAGTTTGAAGGACAAACCAAGACTAAACTTGGGAATTCAGAAGTTGTTAAAATTACCAATCGACTCTTTAGTGATGCCTTTTCTGATTTCCTTTTGGAAAATCCGCAAATTGCTAAGAAAATCGTCGAAAAAGGGATTTTAGCGGCGAAAGCTCGCGTAGCTGCTAAGCGAGCGCGTGAGGTGACCCGTAAGAAATCAGGGCTTGAGATTTCCAACCTACCTGGTAAATTGGCAGATTGCTCTTCAAATAATCCACAAGAAACAGAACTCTTTATCGTCGAAGGGGATTCAGCCGGAGGATCTGCAAAATCTGGTCGAAATCGGGAATTCCAAGCGATTCTCCCAATCCGTGGTAAGATCTTGAACGTTGAAAAAGCAAGTATGGATAAAATTCTAGCCAATGAAGAGATCCGTAGTTTATTTACTGCTATGGGAACTGGATTTGGTGCAGAATTTGATGTTACAAAAGCGCGTTATCAAAAATTAGTGATCATGACCGATGCCGATGTCGATGGCGCTCATATCCGAACCCTTCTATTGACCTTGATCTATCGCTATATGAAACCAGTCTTGGAAGCGGGATATGTTTATATTGCACAACCACCAATCTATGGGGTCAAAGTCGGTAGTGAAATCAAAGAATATATCCAACCTGGTGCCAACCAAGAAGCTGAATTAGCTGCAGCTTTGGAACGTTATTCAGAAGGTCGCTCAAAACCAACCATCCAACGCTATAAAGGTCTTGGAGAAATGGATGATCACCAATTATGGGAAACAACCATGAATCCAGAACACCGCTTGATGGCACGAGTATCAGTAGACGATGCTGCGGAAGCAGATAAGATCTTTGATATGTTGATGGGTGACCGCGTGGAACCACGTCGTGAATTTATCGAAGAAAACGCTGAATATAGTACACTCGATGTATAAAATTCACCGAACGCTTCCCATTAATGGATATTTTATGGTATAATTACTAGGATTACGTTCAAGTAATACGATGAAGGAGTTTTTATATGTCTAGTGGACTAATTGTTCTCATCTTTATTGTCGCCCTTATCTTGATTGTAGGATATGTGGTTGCAGTCATTTTGAGAAAACGAAATGAAGCCTTACTGGCAGCACTGGAAGAACGAAAAGAAAAGTTATACAACCTTCCGGTCAACGATGAAGTTGAGGCCGTAAAAAACATGCATTTGATTGGTCAAAGTCAAGTTGCATTTCGTGAATGGAATCAAAAATGGGTAGATTTATCCTTAAATTCATTTGCTGATATTGAAAACAATCTGTTTGAGGCGGAAGGCTACAATAATTCTTTCCGTTTCATGAAGGCTAAACAAGCTATTGACAATATTGAAAGTCAGATTCAGTTGATCGACGAAGATATCAAAGCGATTCGCCAAGCCCTTTCTGATCTTGAAGAGCAAGAACAAAAAAATAGCGGACGCGTGGTTCATGCCTTGGATATGTTTGAAGAACTTCAAAAAGAAGTCACTTCAGATCCAGATCGTTATGGCAGTGCACTTCCTGAAATTGAAAAGCAAATTGGAAATATTCAATCTGAGTTTTCACAATTTGTCACCTTGAATTCTTCAGGTGACCCTGTTGAAGCAGCTGAAATCCTTGATACAGCTGAGAATCATATTGTGGCCTTAAAACAAATTGTTGAGCGAGTGCCAGAAATTGTCACCGCTCTTCAAGCAAAACTTCCTGATCAATTAGAGGATTTGGAAAGTGGCTACCGCAAGCTTTTGGAATCTGGCTACCACTTCACTGAAACAGATATTGAATCTCGTTTCCAACAGTTGCATGCTTCCTTGAAGAACAATATGGCAAATGTATCCGCGCTTGAATTGGACAATGCTATTTACGAAAATGAGCAAATTCAAGAGGAAATCGATGCATTGTATCACATCTTTACTCGTGAAATCGAATCACAAAAAGTCGTGAAGAAGTTAGTGAAACAACTGCCTGGCTATTTGAAACACGCAAAAGATAACAATAGCAACCTTGCAGCAGAAGTGGAACGCCTTAGTAAAATATTCGTCTTGAATGAAGCTTTCAGTCAACAATTAAAAGAGTTAGAAGCTGAGTTATCTTCACAAGAAAATGTGGTAGAAGATGCCTTGAAAGATTCATCTGAAACACAAAAAGCTTATTCTATCGTAGAAGAAGAGTTAGAAGCTATTGAGGCTCGCTTGAAAGAAATCGAAGATGAGCAAATCAGCTTAAGTGATTCCCTTTCAAAAATTGAAAAAGACGATGCCAATGCTCGCCAAAAAGTCAATATCTATGCCAACCGTTTGCATGCCATTAAACGCTATATGGACAAGCGAAACTTGCCAGGAATCCCTCAAGAATTCTTGGAATTATTCTTCACAGCAAGCAACAATACAGAGGCTTTGATGGATGAGTTGGAAGGGGATAAAATCAACATCGAATCAACCAATCGTTTGTTAGATATTTTGACAAATGATATGAATGAATTGGAAGAAGCGACTTATCGAATTGTACAAAATGCTACTTTAACAGAGCAGTTGTTGCAATATTCAAATCGCTATCGTTCATTTGATGATCATGTGCAAGCAGCTTTTGATGAGTCCCTTTATATTTTCGAAAGAGAATATGACTATGCAGCTTCCTTTAAAGTCATCTCAGATGCTTTGGAGATGGTAGAAGCTGGAGTGACCGATCGCTTTGTAACTTCATATGAAAAAACCCGGGAGCAAATTCGCTTCTAATAATAGAAAAATGACCTTTTAGGAGGTCATTTTTTTACAATCTTCAAAAGATCATTGAAACTTGAAATTTAAACCCTATTTTTGTATAGTAAGGGAGAAATAAGAAAGGAAAGCGATGAAAGAAGTAACCGGTCTCCTCGTTATGGATGTAGATGGAACCTTGATCCGACAGGAAGGGATTGATCTACTAGCTCAAGAAGCTGGCGTGGGAGAAAAAGTGGCAGAGATTACATCACAAGCAATGAATGGGGAGCTGGATTTTTCAGCATCTCTAGAGGCGCGTGTTGCTTTATTGAAGGGATTAGAGACCTCTATCTTTCCGAAAATTTTGGAGCAAATTGAAGTCACGCCGGGTGCTGAAAGCTTAATCACGGAACTTCATCAAAGAGGTTACAAGGTTGGCCTTGTTTCAGGGGGATTTCATGAAGTCATCGATCCTATCGCGAGGTCTTTAGGAATTGATCTGGTTCGTGCCAACCGTTTGCAGACTTTTGATGGCCGTCTGACAGGGAAAGTGCTCGGAGAGATTGTGACCCCTGAAAGAAAAAAAGACTCCCTCCTGACATGGGCGAGAGAAAATCATATTCAACGAAGTCAGACGATTGCTATGGGAGATGGTGCCAATGATCTTCCCATGATTGAAACAGCCGGAATCGGGATTGCCTTTATGGCAAAGCCAATCGTAGCCGAACGAGCTCCATACCGTATTGAAACGAGCGATCTAAGCCTTGTTCTTGAAATTCTAGACCAGCATAGAAAGGAAACAGGATGCATATCCTACTAGCACCGGATTCATTTAAAGAATCCTTATCCGCCAAACAAGTAGCAGAAGCCTTAAAAAAAGGATTTCAAGAGGCTCTACCAGATGCAACTTTTGACCTTCTTCCCATAGGGGATGGTGGTGAAGGAACCATGGATACACTTGCTGGAGTTCTGAATTTAACCAAGAAGCATACTCAGGTAACAGGACCATTTGGGAAGCCTGTTTCAATGGCTTACTACCAAAAAGATGAGATGGCATTTTTTGAGATGGCCTCTCTTGTTGGCTTAGGCTCTATCCCAGCTGAAAAACGCAATCCACTAGAACTAGAGACACGAGGAATTGGTGAACTGATTTTGCAATTGGTTGACCAAGGGGTTAAAACGATCTGTGTGGGAATTGGTGGTTCAGCGACCAATGATGGTGGGATTGGGATGGCAGCCGGACTAGGGGTAGCCTTCTATGATGACCAAGGTCATCTGCTTCGTCCAGTTGGTGCTTCACTCGATCGTGTGGCTAGAATAGATACCAGTGCGGTTCCAAACGCATTACAAGACATCGAGCTCCAAGTCTTAACAGATGTCACCAATCCTCTCTGTGGCAGTCAAGGAGCAACCTATATCTATGGCGGGCAAAAGGGATTGAATCCCCTTCTGTTTCCAGCAGTTGATCAAGCTATGGAGAATTTTTATCAGCTAGTTGATCCACGAATCTTGTCTATAGCTGGCGCCGGAGCTGGAGGTGGTATGGCAGCAGGCTTGGTCGCTTTTGCAGGAGGTCAGATTTCCTCAGGAATTGAGAAAAGTTTGGATCTAATCGACTTCGATCGTAAGGTTCAAAAAGCGGATCTGGTCGTCGTGGGAGAAGGTAGGATGGACCTCCAATCTCTGTCGGGAAAAGCTCCTGTCGGGGTAGCCAAACGAACACCAGAGAAGATCCCAGTGCTTGCTATTTGTGGTAGCTTAGCGAACGATTTGCCAGCATTCCCAAGTCATCATATTGAGGCTGCCTTCTCTATTGTGCCAGGTCCTTGTGAGGTGGCAGATGCACTCACTCATGCTGAAAAAAATCTGATTTCCTGTGCTCGAAATATTGGTAACCTCTTAAAAATGAAAGCAAACTAAAAAACCAATTGAAAAGGAAATTCCTTTTCAATTGGTTCTTTCTTTAGCCAAAGAGGCGTTTCCAAAATGATTTTTTTTCAGGTGCTGTGCTCTCTTCTTTCTTTTCAAACAAATTTGGATACTGGAGGCTGATATCGGTTGGAGAAATTCCAGATGGATGATCAGTATGGATGATGAGACCAAAGGGAGAGTGGCGACAGTCATCTGAAACAATGCTTGCCACAAGACCAAGATCCTTTGTTTTTTTCAAATATTGAAGTTGGCTGCTTTCATCCAAGGCAGGCGAAATCTTGACCAATACAGGTTCAAAGCGTTCTGAAATGTTCGTAAGAATTGAAGAATAGTGCTCCAAATAGAGATTGTCCCTTGCCTCCTCCAAGGTACATGATACAATCACACGCTCCTCATATGTCTCCAAAAATCGACGCTGTTCATCAGGATTGAACCGAGTAGGACCAGCAGCTTTTTCTAAAATCGTTTTATTAATATCTGTCATAAGTTTAGTATAGCATAAAGCGTAGCAGAAGAGTAGAGGAATGCTAAAAAATTAAATAAGAAGGGGAAATGGCAGAAAATAAGATAGTGGAACCGTTTTCTTGTTAAAAACTTCTCAATTTTCGTAGATTTCCTTGTTTTTTCTTGAAAAAATAGCCTAATTACGATATGATAGAGGAGTAAAAAATATAACTCAATAAGGAGAGTAAGAAATGTCAATTATTACTGATGTTTACGCTCGCGAAGTCCTAGACTCACGCGGTAACCCAACACTTGAAGTAGAAGTTTATACTGAATCAGGTGCTTTCGGACGTGGTATGGTTCCATCAGGAGCTTCTACTGGTGAACACGAAGCTGTAGAACTTCGCGACGGTGACAAATCTCGTTACGGTGGTCTTGGAACTCAAAAAGCTGTTGACAATGTAAACAACATCATTGCTGAAGCTATCATCGGCTATGATGTACGTGACCAACAAGCTATTGACCGTGCAATGATCGCTCTTGACGGTACTCCTAACAAAGGTAAATTGGGAGCAAACGCTATCCTTGGTGTGTCTATCGCCGTTGCTCGTGCAGCTGCTGACTACCTTGAAATCCCACTTTACAGCTACCTTGGTGGATTCAACACTAAAGTTCTTCCAACTCCAATGATGAACATCATCAATGGTGGATCTCACTCAGATGCTCCAATCGCTTTCCAAGAATTCATGATCGTACCTGCTGGTGCACCTACATTCAAAGAAGCTCTTCGTTGGGGTGCTGAAATCTTCCACGCACTTAAGAAAATCCTTAAAGGTCGTGGTCTTGAAACAGCCGTTGGTGACGAAGGTGGATTCGCTCCTCGTTTCGACGGAACTGAAGATGGTGTAGAAACTATCATCGCTGCTATCGAAGCTGCTGGTTATGTTCCAGGTAAAGATGTATTTATCGGATTTGACTGTGCATCATCAGAATTCTACGATAAAGAACGCAAAGTTTACGATTATACTAAATTCGAAGGTGAAGGAGCTGCTGTCCGCACTGCTGCTGAACAAATTGACTACCTTGAAGGATTGGTAAACAAATACCCAATCATCACTATCGAAGATGGTATGGACGAAAACGACTGGGACGGTTGGAAAGCTCTTACTGAACGTCTTGGTGGTAAAGTTCAATTGGTTGGTGACGACTTCTTCGTAACAAACACTGATTACCTTTCACGTGGTATCGAAGAAGGTGCTGCTAACTCAATCCTTATCAAAGTTAACCAAATCGGTACTCTTACTGAAACTTTCGACGCTATCGAAATGGCGAAAGAAGCTGGTTACACTGCCGTTGTATCACACCGTTCAGGTGAAACTGAAGATTCAACAATCGCTGACATCGCAGTTGCAACAAACGCAGGACAAATCAAGACTGGTTCACTTTCACGTACAGACCGTATCGCTAAATACAACCAATTGCTTCGTATCGAAGATCAACTTGGTGAAGTTGCTGAATACCGTGGATTGAAATCATTCTACAACCTTAAGAAATAATCTAGTTTACTAGACTAAAAAGATCCTTGAGTTTTCTCAAGGATCTTTTTTGCGATCAGCTCAAACAAAAACTCCTCAACTAAAGCGTTGAGGAGTAGTGTTATTAGAACAAGCCTTTGATTTTGTCCAAGGCACCGCTGACCATTTCATTTCCAGAAACAAGCCCTTTTGCTTGTTCAAGGTAGTCACCGAGGTTGTCTTTGTTGTCTTCAACAAATTTCTTTGCAGCGTCGAAATCTTTCTTTTCGATCATTTCTTTTACTTGGTTAAATAAGTCCATTGGATTCATGCTTGGATCTCCTAAAATATAAGTTATGAAATCAGGCTCGCGCCTTTTTCTCATTTATTTAATCATTTTTTTAGAGCTTTGACAACTAAAACGCCTTAATGAAAAACGGTACAAACGGCTTCTGGGACATAGAAGTCGTGGGATAGGAGGGTCAATTTTCCATTGGCTAGATCCCGCTTGAAAACAGTAGCATTTGGTGAATCTTGATGGGCTGCGATGAGGTGGTTTTGATCTGGACTAATAGTGAAATCACGTGGATTGAGCCCTTGACTTGGAACAATTTCAATGAGTTCTAAGCTGCCATCTGCTACAACTTTAAATACAGCGATAGAATTGTGAGCACGGTTAGATGCATAAAGGAATTTTCCATCGGCTGAGAGCTTGATAGCAGAAGCCCATTTTTGACCATCGTAGTCTGATGGAAGTGTGGAAACGGTTTGGAAGTGTTCGAATTCACCCACACCGTCATAAAAGAGGACGTCGATTGTAGCATTTAATTCATTGATGAGATAAGCAGTCTTGTAGTGGGGATGAAAGACAAGGTGACGAGGTCCTGCACCTGGAGCTGTTTGGTACTGATTGATCAGGGTAAGTTTTCCTTCCTCACTGACATCATAGACATGCAAACTGTCTGTTCCTAGGTCACACGTGATCAGGTACTGATCTGGCGTAAGGTCTGCATAGTGGGCATGTGGACTTGCTTGATTGGCGTGGGGACCACTTCCTTGGTGAGTGTCCTCATTGACAAAAGACAAACGCCCATCTGCCTCTATCTTGTATACGAGAACTTGCCCTTTGTGATAGTTGGCTCCATAGACTAGTTGACGCTTTTCATCGACAGAGACATAGCAGAGTGGAGCCCCTTCTTCGACAATGTGATTGAGTGGCTGAAAATCGGCTGTAAAACTAGCGATTCCCCCTTTTCCATCTTCAGCTCCGACACTATAAAGATTGCCTTTTTTAGAAAAAGCGATATAGGTTGGATTGGGCTCAGCTGCCACTAGTTCAAGTTGGCTCAATGCCCCTGTTTCAGGGTCAAATTGTGCCTTGTAAATTCCTTTGGATTCTTTTTTGGTATAGGTACCGAAATAAATGGTTTGAGACATAGGTCACCTCGTAAGATTTGTTAGGTTTATTATATCAAAGGTCCTATTGGAAGGCAATTGCTAGTTGAAGAAGGGAGTGGTCTTTCTGATTTTACTAGTTTTTTCGTAACTTCACGCTCAAAAAATGCTAAAATAGATACATGTTGAAATGAAAAGGAGTTTTCCGTGGATAATAAAGAAAAACAGTTTAGTATGTCTTGGTTTTTTAGATGGTTTTTAGACAACAAGGCTATTACCGTATTTTTAGTTACCTTGCTCTTGGGTCTGAACCTCTTGGTCTTGAGTAAGATTACCTTTATTTTTATTCCGATTTTTGAGTTTGCAGGAGCTGTCATGCTGCCTGTTATTATCTCTGGTTTGCTCTATTACCTGCTCAACCCTATTGTTGACTTTCTTGAAAGAAAAGGACTCAAGCGGATTTTTGCGATTTCCTTAGTCTTTTTCTTGATTGCAGTGCTTTTAATTTGGGGTCTAGCTGTAGTGATTCCATCCGTCCAACGACAAGTGGTGAGTTTCTTTCATAACTTGCCAACTTATTTGGAAAAGGCCAATGCAACCATCGATGATTTTCTAGATAATCGCGTCTCCTCTGATATCAAACCCCAGTTAGATGAGATCACTAAGGAACTGTCTGCAAACATTACTTCTTGGGCCAGTTCGATCTCTGGGCGGGCTGTCAATTGGGTCAGCAACTTGATCGGAGTGGCTTCGCAAGTTATTGTTGCCTTGATCATTATGCCTTTTATTGTCTTTTATCTTCTTCGAGATGGAAAAAATTTAAAGGGCCACATTGTTCGCTTCTTACCAACTAAGATTCGTAAATCGGCTGAACAAGTTCTCTCAGATGTCAATACCCAACTCTCCAACTACGTTCGAGGGCAAATTACGGTAGCCATTGTCGTCGCCATTATGTTCATCATCTTCTTTAAGATCATTGGCTTGCGCTATGCGGTGACACTGGGGATCTCTGCGGGAATCTTGAATTTGATCCCATACTTGGGTAGTTTCTTAGCCATGTTACCTGCCTTAGTATTGGGCTTGGTAGCAGGACCAGAGATGTTTATCAAGGTCTTGATTGTATTTGCAGTGGAGCAAACCATTGAAGGACGTTTCGTATCTCCTTTGGTTTTGGGAAGTCAGTTAAATATCCATCCGATTACTATTTTATTTGTGCTCTTGACGTCAGGATCTATGTTTGGAATCTGGGGAGTTTTCCTTGGTATTCCGGTCTATGCGTCTGCTAAGGTCGTTATTGGAGCTATATTTGAATGGTATAAGGTCGTCAGTGGCTTGTATGAAGAACACAATGAAGTAGAAGAGGAAACACAGAGTGAGTCATAGTCAACAAATGGTAGAGGCTCTTGATCAGCAAGAGCTAGAAGAAGCAGAAGTTCAATTTCAAAAGGCCTTGTTAGAAGATAGTGAAGCGCAACTATTGGATTTGGGTCAATATCTTGAAAGTATCGGGTTTTACCCTCAGGCAAAAGAGGTTTATGAACAGATTGCAGAAACCTATCCAGAAGTATATCTGAGTTTGGCAACCATCCTTGCAGAGGAAGGGCAAACGGAAGAGGCCTTTGCTTATTTAGAAGAAATTGGCCCTGAGTCTAACTGGTATGTAGCCAGTCTCTTGGTCAAGGCTGATCTCTATCAGCTGGAAGGTCTCGCAGATGTAGCGCGTGAAAAATTAGTTGAAGCAGCCAGTCTGTCTGATGACCCGATCATTCAATTAGGGTTAGCTGAAATCGATCTGGAATTGGAACGCTACCAAGAGGCTATCCAAGAGTATGCCCAGTTGGACAATCGGGAGATTTTGGAAGCGACGGGGATTTCTACCTATCAACGGATTGGTTTTGCCTATGCCAATCTTGGTAAGTTTGAAGCGGCTGTGCCCTTCTTAGAGAAAGCCCTGGAGATTGAGTTTGATGACCAGATTGCCTACGAATTGGCGACCTTATTGTCAGACCAAGAAGAATACCAAAAAGCCCTGATCTACTACAAACAAATTGATACTTTGTCGCCTGATTTTGAAGGCTATGAGTTCGGGTATGCTTTGGCCTTACAGGCTGAAAATGACCGTGAAAAAGCGCTTGAAATCGCCAAACAAGGGATTGAGAAAAATCCATTTGACGCACAGTTGAAGCTTCTTGCTTCTCAGCTTTCTTATGAGCTCCACCAGCCTGAACAGGCAGAAACTTATCTGTTGGAAGCTAAAGAAGTGGCAGATGATCTCGAAGAGATTGCTCTTCGCCTCACTACCCTTTATTTAGAACAGGAGCGTTTTGACGAAGTCTTAGATTGGCAAAATGAAGAAGTCGAAACGGTTGTCACCCGTTGGAACATTGCCCGTGCTTTGGCTGCCTTAGAGAAAACAGAAGAAGCCGTATCAGTCTACCAAGAGCTCTATGAGGACTTGAAGGACAATCCAGAATTCCTCGAAACCTATGTTTATCTGTTGCGTGAAGCTGGCGATGTGACAAGGGCGCGTGAAGTGGCCAACCAGTATTTGGCGATCGTACCAGACGATGTGCAGATGCAAACCATCTATGATAGCCTCTAATAAAACCATATCGTGAAGTTTCGGAACAGTTTGTGGTATACTGGTAGAAGATAGAATGAGGAGAGAAAAACATGGAACCAGTGAAACTTTTTCAATACAATACCTTGGGTGCCCTAATGGCGGGTCTGTACGGGGGATCATTTACGATTGGAGAACTCTTGGAACATGGGGATCTAGGAGTTGGAACGCTTGATTCTATTGATGGAGAGTTGATCGTATTAGATGGAAAGGCCTATCAGGCTAAGGGATCAGGCGACCATCCTGAAATTGTCGAAGTTTCTCCTGATGCCAAGGTTCCTTATGCAGCAGTTGTTCCTCACCAAGCAGAAGTAATTTTCCGTCAACGCTTTGAAATGACGGACGAGGAATTGGAAGCTCGTATTGAGTCTTATTACGATGGCGAAAATCTTTTTCGCTCCATTAAGATTCGTGGTGACTTTGTCAAGATGCATGTCCGTATGATTCCAAAATCAACACCAGAGATGAAGTTTGCAGAGGTTGCAACCCATCAGCCAGAGTATATACGGGAAAATGTCACTGGAACCATCGTCGGTTTTTGGACACCCGAAATTTTCCATGGCGTGAGCGTGGCTGGTTATCATTTGCACTTTATTTCAGATGACCACACCTTTGGTGGCCATGTCATGGATTTTGTCATCACAGAAGGGATTGTAGAGGTGGGGGCCATCGATCAGCTGGATCAACGTTTCCCAGTTCAAGACCGACAGTACCTCTTTGCCAAATTCAATGTTGATGAGGTCAAAGAAGACATTAATAAAGCAGAATAAAAAGAGGCTGGGACAAAAGTCCTAGCCTCTCAATTATTTTTGGATTGTCGAGCAAGACGCA
>NZ_JUPI01000004.1 GCF_001074805.1 Streptococcus parasanguinis
TGTGCGGAGGTGGGACGACGAAATCGAATTCTAACGAATTACCGATTTCTGTCCCACTCTCTATTTTTCAATGATGACAGGGCCATCTGGTGTCCCTACAATCACTTTTGAAATCATGTTCAAGAATAAACCGTGCTCTACGACGCCTACGGTGTGATCCAGTTCATTGGCCAAAGCTTCCGCATCCTCGATCACTTTGAGATCCAAGTCAATGATAAAGTTGCCTTGGTCGGTGACAAAACGTTGGTCATCCGCGATACGGAAAGCAGGATGGTAACCTTTTTGTTCAAAGTGACGGAAGAGATTTTCAGCTCCATATTGCACCACTTCCACTGGAAGTTTGAAAGCCCCAAGAGTTGCGACTTGTTTAGATTCATCTACGATCCAAATGCAATCTTTTGAATTAGTTGCGACGATCTTTTCCATGAGGAGAGCACCACCGCCACCTTTGATCCCGTTTAATTGAGGATCCACTTCATCTGCGCCATCTACTGTTACATCGACCACTTCAACATCGTCGATAGCCTTGAGCGGAATGCCTAAACTTTCAGCCTGATCATAGGTCACACTCGACGTTGTGACAGCTGTGATCTCCAAGCCTTCTTCTTTGATGCGACGACCCAATTCAACCACAAAATAATAAGCAGTTGACCCTGTACCGAGACCGACAATCATGCCGTCTTTGACAAACTCAGCCGCTTTAATTCCTACCTGTTCTTTTAGGTTTACCATCATAGACCTCCTTTTATATTCTATTACAGTATAGCATATTCTGTAAGAGATTTCACTAATTAATTGAAAACCTTTCCAGCTTTTAGTTCTAAAAGCAAAACCTTGCCCGTCTGCTGACTTTACGATAGAATAGAGATGAATATACAGGAAAAGAGAAATGACATGATTACTAAAGAATTTGATACCATTGCTGCCATCTCGACACCTCTTGGTGAGGGGGCGATCGGGATCGTCCGCTTAAGTGGGACAGACAGTTTTGCCATCGCGCAAAAGATCTTTAAGGGAAAAGATTTAAGCAGCGTGGCTAGCCACACGCTCAACTACGGCCATATCGTAGATCCAGATAAGAACGAGATTCTCGACGAAGTCATGGTTGGAGCCATGCGCTCGCCGAAGACCTTCACCCGTGAAGACATCATCGAGATCAATACCCACGGCGGGATTGCTGTGACCAATGAAATCCTGCAATTGGTGATCCGTGAAGGCGCTCGTCTGGCAGAACCTGGTGAGTTTACCAAGCGGGCCTTTCTGAACGGTCGGGTCGATTTAACACAGGCCGAAGCCGTCATGGACATCATTCGCGCCAAGACCGACAAGGCTATGAACATCGCCGTTAAGCAACTAGATGGTTCCCTGTCTGACCTCATCAACAACACCCGCCAAGAGATCCTCAATACTCTGGCTCAGGTCGAAGTCAATATCGACTATCCTGAGTACGATGATGTTGAAGAAGCAACCACTGAGATCATCCGTGAAAAGACCAGTGAATTTGAAGCCCTCTTGACCAACCTCCTCAAGACTGCCCGTCGCGGTAAGATCTTGCGTGAAGGGATTTCTACTGCTATCATCGGTCGTCCAAACGTCGGCAAGTCCAGCCTCCTCAATAATCTTCTTCGTGAAGAAAAAGCCATCGTGACCGATATCGAAGGAACCACCCGTGACGTTATCGAGGAATACGTCAACATCAATGGGGTTCCCCTCAAACTAGTCGATACAGCTGGTATCCGGGAAACCGAAGACATCGTTGAGCAGATCGGTGTCGAACGGTCGAAAAAAGCCCTCAAGGAAGCTGATCTGGTTCTTCTGGTTCTCAATGCTAGCGAGCCCTTGACCGATCAAGATCGCCAACTCCTTGAAATCTCTCAAGATAGTAACCGCATCATTCTCCTCAATAAGGTCGATCTCCCGCAGCAAATCGAGTTGGACGAGATTCCTGCCGATCATATCAAAATTTCTGTCCTGAAAAACCAAAATATCAACCAGATCGAAGACCGGATTAACGCCCTCTTCTTCGAGAATGCTGGACTGGTCGAGCAAGATGCTACTTATCTCTCAAATGCCCGCCACATCTCTCTTATTGAGAAAGCCGTTGAAAGCCTCCAAGCAGTCAACGAAGGCCTGGCTATGGGCATGCCAGTGGACCTGCTCCAAGTCGATCTGACCCGCACTTGGGAAATCCTTGGAGAGATTACAGGAGATGCTGCACCAGACGAGCTCATCACCCAACTCTTCAGCCAGTTCTGTCTTGGTAAATAACAAAAATGCGTATGTTTGCACACATACGCATTCTTTTTTTGTTTTATTTTCCTTGTTCTAATCGCTCGACGGTTTGATAAGCTTGGTAGATCAGGAAGAGACCAGTAGCATTCAAGACTGGAATCGCAATCGGCAACTCGGTCACGATTTGTGAGAAGGGTGAATTGCCAACAAAATGGAGTCCAAACCCAGCTACTAAGTATCCCCAGCCTGCTAGACGTAGATCCTTGCGTCCTCTGCTTGCTTGGACAATTAGGAAGAGCCCTAGCATGACAAGACCTGTGTATACCCAGTGAGACATGGGCGCATTGGTCACACGGCCGAGAATCCCTGACACCGTGTAAGAGAACCCTCCCGGCAGATCCTGACGGATATAGGCAAAGTCCTCCACGATCTGGAAACCAAGACCAGAGGCAATCGCCAAGAGGAAGATCGACTTGATGCGACGGACACTGAATAAATAGAGGACAAAGAAGATCGGAATCAACTTAAAGGGTTCCTCAAAGAGGGGCGCAGCGATGGCACTCTCGTACTGGTTCCAAAAGTCGCTATTTGGAGCGATCGCTTGAATCATGTCATGGAAATAGGTATTGGCAAAGCTAGACAACCAACCGGCAACAAAGCCCCCTCCTAATAAAGAAAAGAGAACCGGTACCCAAGACAACTTCCACTTCTTAGCAAAATGAAAGAGAGCCCAAACAGCAGGAAGTGCATAGACCAAAAGGATGAGGGTAGAAAGTCCCACAATCCCGTACTGGCTACCAGACATCCAGCCTTCTGTCAGTGACTGGGTCTCATAGGCTAGGCCAATCGCTAGCAAGAGTGAATAGAGAAACAAAATCGATTTGCGTTTCATAAAAGACCTTTCTAAAGTGAAATGAAAAAGGCTGGAAGCCCAGTCTTTTCCGAGTACTATCATTGTAACAGGATCAGCTTAAAAAAACAATAAATGTGGATTAGTGAGAAAAATATAAAACGTAGATGGCGACAAATTGTTGACTAAATTTAGTTACTTAATCACCAACGCTCCATTTTCCTCAGTCGCCAAGAGCTTCTCATCTTTATCATATATTTTAAGTTTTATACTGCTCGGTTTGTTTTGAGTTGCATTGTATTGCTTTACTATCTCTTCTTTTAAATCAAAAAGCGTCTTACAATAATCTTTTGGATTTATATTTGCTAAAGATAGCATATTTTCTGATACAGAGAAGACAAGGATCAAATACTCTTCATTATAATACACTTTCGCCATCTCAATTTCGCCATTGATTTGATTTTGAAGCATATAAGCAAATACTACATTAGGTTTTTCATTTCCAACCAATGAGGTAGGGGCTTGATTCATCCCTTTGACCACTGATTCTTTACTTTCCTTTGTAGAATCTTTTACATTCTGTTCAGTAGACTGCTCTTTTTTGTCTTCATTCTTCACTTCTTTTTGCGCGCACGATGACAGAAATAGCGAGAGAATGGTCATTGTTGCAAACATAGTTTTTTTCATAGATTTTCTCCTTTTATTTTTACAAGTAGAAAACGACCTGTAATTAACCAAAATTGCATAAGCTTCCTGTAAAAGATATTACAAACCTTTAATTTTATAACCTAATAGGTCATTAGATCTTTAATAGTTTAAAAAAATTTTTATCCAATATTATTCTACCATAATCACTCTTACTTCAGTACAGCTAGGATCTGGCGAATCATGTCTGGATCACCGTCAGGCAAGGTCACCGTCTCAGCATGGTCCAAGATCCCTTGGGTAAATTGCGTCATAAACTCCTCACTATTAAGCTCATCCGCAGACTGTTGCCAGTGGCTCGGTACAGGATAGATCGTGACTGTTCCATCACCATTGGATGCATAAGTGATATTTCCTTCAGCTGAATATGAACCAAACAGATGACGCACATCTTTTGGATAATCGACACCCAAGCCACCATTATAAATCTTTGTTCCAGCTGCACTATTTGAAATATTTAACTCGGAAGGAACGTTCTTAATCACATAAGCCCAGACACGCGCAGCTTCGACCTGAGCAGCGGTGTAGCCTGGATAATCATTCTGATCTGCCTTCTTCGAAGATTTGACCTCGCCATCCGGGCGAGTATTCCACTTCTTAGCCTTACTCGTTTTAGACGTACTACTGCTATCGTCTGTATCTACTTGCTCCCGATCTTTCGGCTGCTCTTTCTTGCGATAGTAGAAACTGTCATCATCGCCATAAGCTGGTGACTGACCAGCCCAGATCCGATCCTTGGACTTATCCGAAGCATCGTCTTTGCCCGCTTTCTGACCTTTTGGAAGGAGCAAGAGACCGTAGCCTCCAACACCCGACTTGGCACTAACCGTCATCTCAGCGATCTGGTCCTTCTGCTTAAAGCTCGATGCATCAAGCTCAACATCCTCGCTGACCAAGCCCTTATCATCAAAGACCAGCTCATTGCCACGACCATCGATCCAAGTCCCCTTGATACTCGAGTAGTCCTTAGCCTTGATGGCTTTCAAATCCATACCAGACTGTTTCTTTTCTGAAGTGCTGGTCTGCTTGGAATCCGAACTCTTAGGCGACCCCGTCCTCTGAGGACGACCACACGAAGCCAAGACCAAAGCAGAAAGCACAATTACCAAACCTTTTTTCATATCAATCTCCCTTCACACACCTACTATTTTAGAAAAATAAGAAAGGAGGGTCAAAGAAAAAGTGGAGGGCGAGAATAATTTAATGACCTAAAACTCTGTAAAATTATGATTTGAATGTCTCAAAAAAAAGAAGCTCAATGTAACGAGCTTCTATACCATCATCTTTTATTTTTCTTGTTTTGGGACCGTTCGAAACAACACAGCTCTAAAACGTCAACACTCTGTCATAAGTGAACTACTCCCCAAAAGTTAGACAGAAAAAATCTAACTTTTGGGGTGCAGTTCAACTGCCAGTGTTTTCTTTTCTATCTTTGTCCCCTGCCGAAATATAAAATAGGCTTTTAGAAAATTTTGGTCTACTTTTTAGCCATCTTATTTTTTGACTGACCTTCGCTTTAATATTATTTATCCCTCATAAATTGATTAATTTTATTCTTCTTAGTTGTTCTTTACTCCGGTAATTCTACCTTCAAGCTCATATCTGTCGGTTGCAATACTTTCTGAACAGCGGTGAGAAAGGATAGTCCATTATCCGATGGAGAACATTGGAAGGTGATATGAATGACTTTTTTATCAAAGCTAACGCCATATCTATCCACATATTGCTTGCTTTCGAGGAAGTAGATATAGTTATTGAGTTTTTCTTGCAGAATTTCCAGATGGACTGCTTCTATCTCTTCCTGCCAGCCGACTGAATCCACCAGAAGAAGCTCTAAATGATTATCAACTATACCAATAGCGTCAAGTTCGCTAGGTTCTAGTTCTGAAACAATAGTTTTTTTTACAAGAGCTTTAAACTCTTCAACATCAAACAACTCACGTTGATCTTCTATATTTGGTAGCATAGTTTCAGGATGATTACGTATATAGTTTCTATCAATATCATCTTGCTTACTTAAGGGCCAGTGCCCTGTTTCGGCATAAATCATCACCTCATATGCTTCCCTAGAAGATTGAAATGCTTTATCCATTAGTTCCTTAGTAATGGGATAGCATACTTCTGAGCCCATAGCTCCTCCAACTTCTTTAAAGAAGCTAATTTCGTAATAACCATCTGTTTCATATACAACAAATCCATCGCCTCTATGTACAATCGTATTGGAATGATTATAATCATCTAACTCATCTGCCTTTGGCCAAAGATGATGTTCACAATAAAACATTACTTCTAAAGCATCTTTTTCTGATTTTGAAACACGTTCTGCTAATTTTTGGCTAATGGGAAAGTTAAGCACTTCTTTCCCTCTACTCCACAGAATCTGATAATCATTGTTGTTTTTTAATATCGTACAATTTTTGTATTGTTGAATTTCTGTTGTCATACTATTTCTTTTTGTCTATTTCAATGGTGATACATAATCGTCTGGAAGTTTGCCTCTCCGGTCAATACATTTTTGTTCAGCAAGTGGAATTAATGTCTCAAGCTCTTCCTCAATAGGCGATGCCATCTTTTACCCATTTTCTAGTTTCTAACTCCAAATTAAAATAGAAATCTCTTCGACCAGATTTATCAAAACAATCCTCTTTAAGAGCCTCGCATACAATTCTCAGTTTCTTCTTACTTATCTCAGAAATATATAACATAGTAAATCCTGAAGGAGATTCAATTTGGTCGATTTTCTTACCTTCTAAATTATAAACCTCTAGTTCTGATGGAACGTCAAAATCGCTGGATGAGCGAAATATACTGAAGATACGCTGATATTTAGGGCTAAAGCGAAGATGATGTAAATGATGAAAACTAATCTGATGCTTCCCATTATGATTCCAATCCAGGGTTCCTTCTAGTAAATTTTGTTGCCATAACAATTTTCCTTCTAAACTAAAGTAGAAAATGATTTTGCTTACAAAGTTTTCTCCACTATAGACGATAACAATGTTCTCATCTTTATTATATTCCGCATGAATGATATCTGGTAGTTCTATCTTTATTACGCAACCATCCCACTCCCATGTGACCATCCGTTCACCGTAATCAATTTTCATCATCCTTCTCCTACTCTAACTCAGATAAATTCGAGATGTATTGTTTGCTCAGTCATCATGGAATCCACTTCCTCGACAAGTTTATCTATCTCGTTCTGTGTGATACGAATGTGGTTGTAGGTGGCTCCCAATTCTGTATACTTAACCTATATACAATAAAGCTTCCATCAGTCAACAATTCTACCTCTGCTTTTAAAGCATAGCCTTTTCATAGTCAAATGTGATGGTAGATCTTATACCAAAAATTTTCATTATTCTTCCTTTTCTTATATCTCTTTTAGGCCAAACTTGTAAATCACTTAGAAGTCTTTTAAATTTGGTATTCCAAAATGATGAGACTACCTTAAAAAATCAATGTTACGTTTTCCCCTATTATACCACACCATGGATATTTTATGACCTTTGCCAACATTTGGCTAAAGAAAAAACACTGGCGAATCAGTGTTTTACTTATCTATATTGTCCCCTGCCGGAATCGAACCAGCAACTACTCCTTAGGAGGGAGTTGTTATATCCATTGAACTAAGGGGACCGATAAAAAAAGAAGCGAGATCACTCCCGCCTCCTTGTTCGTCTTAACGACGGATTTCTTTAATACGAGCTGCTTTACCTTGCAATGCACGAAGGTAGTACAATTTCGCACGACGTACTTTACCGTAACGTACAACTTCAATCTTTTCTACACGTGGAGTGTGTACTGGGAATGTACGTTCAACACCGACACCGTTAGAGATTTTACGAACAGTGTACATTTCAGTGTGTCCTTGACCTTTACGAGCGATAACAACGCCTTCAAAGATCTGGATACGTTCACGAGATCCTTCGACAACTTTCGCGTGTACACGAACAGTGTCACCAGGACGGAATGCAGGGATATCAGTACGAAGTTGACCTTCAGTCAAGCTTTGGATTAATGGATTCATTTTATTCTCCTATCTTCGTCAATCTTGAGGGACCTCCCTCAGCGGATAAACTGTATTTTTGTGCTTCCATTACGCACAGAAACTATCATATCAGATAATTTCAGGTTTGTAAAGCTCTTTTCTCTACTTTTTCGCAACTTTTTGACCGGAATAAATGCTCCACTCTTTTGGCAGGCAATAGGCGATGGCGCAAGCAATGACAAAGAATGGCAGATTGGCATAGCCAAAGACTTCTCCTCCGATCAAGATCGGTGCGAGCAAGGTCGTCGTCGCACTGCCAAAGACACTGGCATAACCGATAGCAGCCACCACTAAGACGGGTAAGCCCAGCAGAGGAGCGAGAAAGACGCCAAGTGTAGCTCCGATCGCAAAGAGCGGTGTCACTTCTCCTCCTTGGTATCCAGCAGAGATGGTCACCACGGTAAAGAGGAGCTTGAGAATCCAGTCATAACTCTGCGCACTCCCCTGATGAAAAGCCACATCAATCAGATTGGTTCCGAGTCCGCTATAAGAGCCAACCTTGGTCAGTTGGAGAGTCAAGAGGATCAAGCTGAGCCCAGCCCCAATGACCGCGATTCGAATATACGGATTAGGCAGTACTTTCGCGACTGTTTTCTTCAACCAGGAAAGGCTAACTGCAAAGAGTTTCCCAGCGAGGCCAAAAGCCAAGCCAAGAAGGGCGACTTTGATCAAGGTCTCTGGTGTCCAGCTCAGCGTTTCCTTGAGTGGCACAGCAAATTTCTCCAAGCCAAGAGCATGAGAGGTGAAGCTAGCCACGATCGAGGCGATAAGGGCAGGATAGAGAGCCATCAACTGCAACTCCCCAACTGTCAAGACTTCAAGAGCAAAGAAGGTTGCTGCGAGTGGCGTCTGAAAGAGCCCCGCAAAACCGGCTGCCATCCCGGTCATGAGAAAAATACGCGAAGCATCTGGAATCTTGATGTGACGGGCAAAACGATGCGAAAGCGTAGCTCCGATCTGGACTGCTACACCTTCCCGACCGACCGAACCACCAAAGAGATGGCTCATCCAGGTCGTCAGCATGATCAAAGGCACCAAGACCAAGGGGATTTTCTCCTCACGCGCGTGTCCGACATCAAAGATGAGGCCCATCCCTTTTGAAGCCTTGCCACCAAAACGTTTATAAAGATAAACGATGACAAGCCCCGCTAAGGCTAGGAAAAGAATCAAGGGCCAATGCTGGCTTCGTACATCTCCAATCAGGAGAAGACCTTGACCAAAAATCATATCAATAGCACCAACCAAGAGTCCAATAAAAAGAGCCATCCCTGTTAGGACCACATACTGTTGTGCTTTTTGCTTGATCGATAGACTAGTCACGCGCCCTCACCTCCTCTTGGAAGTCTCTCGAGCGCTTCATCATATCTTGAAACTGAGCTTGAATGGTCGCACGATACTGCTCATCCGTCACGAGAGACCCGACTTTCTCAAGCACTTCTCTCTCCCTTCCTTGATCGAGCACAGGTAAGCCCTGCTGCTCCTTATATTCTACAATCTGACCGACACAGACTATCCGTCTTTCCAGCAAGGCTACTAGCTCTTGATCGATCTGGTCAATGTCCTTACGAATCTGATCTAAATCCATGTGTCTCCTCTTTATTTTGGATATAAATCGAGGCTGTATTCCATCGATCCAGCCTCTTTGTCATTAATTTGCTTTTGCTACAAGTTCTTCTGCAAAGGCTTCTAATTTTTCAATGTCTTCATCTTCTGCAGACAAATCAACTTTGACACACTCAGAGCCTTTTTCAGCACCAGTCGCAGCGAAGCAACGGTCGAAATCATCAACTGCTTTACAGAATTCATCGTAGAAGGTATCACCTGATCCTACCACACCGTAAAGTTTGCCTTTGAGATCAAGGCCAGCCAAATCTTCGTAGAAATCTTGGATCTCATCTGGAAGCTCTCCATCACCGTAAGTATAAGTCGCTACCACTGCGATATCTGCTTCAAGGAAGTCCTCCGCATCCACAGTTGTACACTCATCCACATCTACTTCGACACCAAGATCACGGAATTTGTCCGCTACGATATCAGCGATTTCTTCAGTATTTCCAGTCATACTAGCAAAAACAATCTTCGCTACAGTCATAATTTCCTCCCAAAAGCTATTTCCCGTATTATACCACTTTTTCAAACATTTTGCACGAAACCTTTCCCGATAAGCTGAAAGAAGGGACACGTTTCAAGAATTTGGACCGATTCAACCTAATCGCCCTCGTTTTCTTCTTGAATTGCTTTAATAGTTTTAATTTCTTCATCTAATTTCTTATCAAAATTAGCCTTATTTTTGAAGGGATACGAATAGGTGCGCCAAGTGTACCATTTGAGGCCTTCTTCACCCTTATAGTACCATTCGATTTTAGTGGGTAAGAATTCTTTGTTGTAGGTGATACGAACTTTGGAAAACTGACTATCCTTGATAGAATATCTACCTTCAAATTCTGGCGGATATTCCTCTTTCAATAATTCTTTATTTACTAAAGAATCTGGTGAGCGTGTAATTTGATAATTATTCTTTTTGATTTCATCTGGTGAAATTTTCAGATTAACTAAAATGGATGATATTTCTCTGTTAAAAGAACGTTGGTACATTTCTTTAGTTCCATAATTTCCATAACCACCATATAATTTATTCCTCTTAATAACTGCAAAATACGAATTGTACAATTCCTTATCTTTTAAATCAAATCCTACTCCAGTACTCCACTCTTTTCCCCAGTCATTTTTATCTTGTACCAAAACAAATCTCTGTTTCTGTAAAATATCATACGCACTACTGGTGGTCTTTCGGATAGAATTGACTTTGAGTATAGTCATAATAGCCAGTATTATTATCAGCACTGCCATTAAGAGATTTCTTAAATTTATTATACTCTTCCACTTTTTCTTCTTCTGACATTCCTTTTGTATTTCGTTGCCATGTTTCATAATCTTGGTTCCCTTTCCTTACAATATCCGCAAATTGACCAACATGTCCTGTATTTTCATCTTTTTTGCCCAAGTCTTTTTCATAACGGAATAACTCTTTAGCTCTAGCTCGAGTAGCTGGCTCAGGGGTACCACCTACATCAAGCATTCCATGTTTACCTTCGTAAAACTTAGTAACATCTGAATTTTGACCTTTTGAAGGACCATAGTTGAAGGATTCCGTATTGGCAATTTCCCTAAATTCATCATCAGAATATGCGCTTAGATCTGAGTTATAGCGACCATTTGCTAGCTTGTGTTTATCATAGGCATCCCATTGACTGTCAAACTCGCCGGTATCCAAATTCACAATAAATTCCACCATCCGTGCATTGTTTAAATCTTTTCCTTTAGCTGAATTGCCCTGAGGGACTTGAACCTTCATATTATAGGGACGTTTAAAGCCATCTTTTGGATTAAAGCGATTATGGTAGTTAGAGCCAGTTGTGTAATCAAATTCAATATTATTTTCTTTACCATATGCTAACAGTTTTTCGTAATCATTCGCGCCTTCGTAGTGACTCCGAATATAGTAAATCGCTTGACGATCCAGATAGTAGCGGAAGAAATGGACTTGCTGCCTAAGTAAATCTTCTTTGTAATTAAGATGTTTATCACCGAATGCTTTTACAACATCACGTCTGAAATACATGTTGAAATCCCCATGTGGTGGTAGATTCTCTGAAATCTTATGCGTTTTGCTTGTCAAATGCATAAACTGATTACCATCCGTTTCTGCACCTAATTGCTTAAGAACAAGTTTTACTTTCGCTTCTGAATCGAGTTTACTACTAGCGTACATCTCTGTATAGATATCGGATCCAATCTCCTTGGTTTCTGCATACAAAGCATCTCTCCTTGCATTTAACTCACTGCCTGTCTTGGCATCAGCAGTTCTTTTTGAAACGCCTTTAACATAACCTTTGATGGCATCCTTATCCCAGCCATCTATTTCTTTAAGGTTCACTGATTGTTCACGTAATCCCGTAAGAAATTGGTTATATTCGAACGCTGTTACATCCTTTGGTTTCTTTGGCAAATATTCATTTTCAAACTCTTTATTCTTAATCGTTTCATTTACGAGATCAGACCAGGATAAATCCTTTGGAATAGAATACATTCCCGTATTTGGATCCCACGCTATGTTAATTTGATTGACAGCTATTTGAATAGCTTGGGCTAAGACATCAATTTCCCAGAAGATACTTGGCGATGATGCATTAAACGCTCTGAGTTTATTTAATTTTTCTTGTAGTTTATTTTTAGTAGCTTTAAAAATACTTTCTAATACGTTTAAGCCTTGAATCCTCTGTAATCTCTGCAACCGTTGAAAATCTCCAGCACTAGTCGATTTACTAGCAGCAATTTCATTAATCTCTGCATGAAAGATAGCAATCATCCGATCACACTGTTCAATATCAGAAACCAACTTTTCTTCCTGTAAGTCCTCGTCAGCCACCTCCGAGCGATAGGATGCTGGAAGCTTCTTCACACTTTCTTGTGTAGCTTCTGCTAAAGCAACCCCAGCCTCCTTCAATGGCTGGACAACACTTGTCACAAAGCTTCTAAAAGAGTCGTAAGCTTGGCCAGACAAGCGCGAGGCAGAATTTTCTATTTGAGTTAATGATGTTTCTAGTGATTCATAGGCTTTCAATTGTTGCTTAATCATAGTACCTGTGCTACTAGCTTGGCTATCCAAACTACCTCGATAAACTTCGATTCCCATCGTCACACTCCTTTTCAATCATTAATTTTTTCCGTTCATGATAGATATCATTTAAATCATCTTCGGCTTTTCTTTTTTGAATAGCTAATTCATCCAGCTCTTCTAAATAACTATTTGAAATTTTTCGCGATTCATGAAGAAATCCCTCTTGAAGTTGGTCAAAAAAATTTCTAGAGGAAGGATAGGATTCAAATGCATCCCATAAATAACGGTACGCATCAGAGCTATAGCCCTCAAAGCGGTTCAACTCATCTTCCAGATTTCTTTTTTCTCTTACAATTTCTCTTTCTTTTTGGAAAAGTTGGTCTTCTTGTCTTCTTAATTCCGATAGTTGTTGATCGTGATTCATCTTCCTACTCTTTCAAGCTATTGAATGCTCGCAGCAGTCGCTTCATCCACTTCTGTAAATCCAATTGAAACACTTTGCAAGTTGGTCCCGATTGATTCAATCGCCGCTGCAATTTCTTCTGCTTTGGTTTTAGCAGTATCAATGGCTTGATGGGCCGCATCATTACCAGATAGTTTGGTTTGTTCATCTTTTGAAGCTGATGCAACTCCCGAAAGTGCATCCCCACTACTTTTTAAAGAAGCTGCTAACTCTTGTGCCGTCTCAGCATTACTTTTAATTTCAATCATCCTAGTCCCTCCCATACTAAATCTATTCATCCATTCTACCAAAATATTGATCTTCTGTAAAACCGTTTCCACAGCTCCTAATTAGTGATAAATGCTTGCTGGATGGGCCTTTCTTATGTTAAAATTGACAGAGAAAATGAGGTAATGTATGAACGTAATGAATGAAATTCTTGAAAAAATTCAAGCTTATGACACGATTATTATCCACCGTCATCAGAATCCGGATCCGGATGCGATTGGTAGCCAGGTGGGCTTGCGGGATCTCCTGCGTGCGCACTTCCCTCAAAAGCGGGTCTTGGCAACTGGCTATGATGAACCAACCTTGACTTGGCTTGCTGAGATGGATACTGTCAGCGATGAGGACTATGCTGGAGCTTTGGTGATTGTCTGTGATACGGCTAATACTCCCCGCATCGATGACAAGCGCTATACGAATGGTGATTTCCTGATCAAGATCGACCACCACCCAAATGACGATGCTTATGGCGATCTGCTCTGGGTCGATACTGAGTCTAGCTCTACCAGTGAGTTAATCGCACTTTTTGCTAAGGAATTGGATCTTGAACTTCCTGTGAGTGCTGCTCGTCTTCTCTATGCTGGGATTGTCGGCGATACTGGTCGCTTCCTTTATCCTTCCACTTCGACTCGAACCTTTGAGATCGCTGCCTATCTTCGAAGCATTCCCTTCGATTTTACAGCACTTGCTCGTCAGATGGATACGATCAACCTTAAGACAGCTAAGCTTCAAGGCTATGTCTATGACCATCTTGAGATCGATGAACATGGCGCTGCGCGTGTGACCCTAACACAAGAGCTCTTGAAGAAATTCGATCTACGTGATTCAGAGACCGCTGCAATTGTCGGAGCTCCTGGACGCATCGATACCGTATCTGTTTGGGCTATCTTTGTTGAGCAGGCCGACGGTCACTTCCGTGTCCGGATGCGTAGCAAACGAAAAGTGATCAACGAAATTGCCAAACGACATAATGGTGGTGGCCATCCACTAGCGAGTGGAGCCAACTCCTACTCCCTCGAAGAAAACGACCAAATCTACAAAGAGCTACAAGAAGTGGCACGCACAAACGAAGGCTGAGAACAGTTTCTCAGCCTTTTTATCTTGGTCATGGGGTTTTCATTTGATCT